>NZ_CP041330.1:1232500-1539453 GCF_013394165.1 Pseudoalteromonas sp. Scap06
TGTCTCCACCCGAGACTCAGTGAAATTGAAATCGCAGTGAAGATGCTGTGTACCCGCGGCTAGACGGAAAGACCCCGTGAACCTTTACTACAGCTTGGCACTGAACATTGAACCTACATGTGTAGGATAGGTGGGAGACTTTGAAGCAGAGACGCTAGTTTTTGTGGAGTCGTCCTTGAAATACCACCCTTGTAGTTTTGATGTTCTAACGTTGGCCCCTGAATCGGGGTTACGGACAGTGCCTGGTGGGTAGTTTGACTGGGGCGGTCTCCTCCCAAAGAGTAACGGAGGAGCACGAAGGTTGGCTAAGTACGGTCGGACATCGTACGGTTAGTGTAATGGTAGAAGCCAGCTTAACTGCGAGACAGACACGTCGAGCAGGTACGAAAGTAGGTCATAGTGATCCGGTGGTTCTGAATGGAAGGGCCATCGCTCAACGGATAAAAGGTACTCCGGGGATAACAGGCTGATACCGCCCAAGAGTTCATATCGACGGCGGTGTTTGGCACCTCGATGTCGGCTCATCACATCCTGGGGCTGAAGTCGGTCCCAAGGGTATGGCTGTTCGCCATTTAAAGTGGTACGCGAGCTGGGTTTAGAACGTCGTGAGACAGTTCGGTCCCTATCTGCCGTGGGCGTTTGAGAATTGAGAGGGGTTGCTCCTAGTACGAGAGGACCGGAGTGAACGAACCGCTGGTGTTCGGGTTGTCATGCCAATGGCATTGCCCGGTAGCTACGTTCGGAACTGATAAGCGCTGAAAGCATCTAAGCGCGAAGCAGGCCTCGAGATGAGTTCTCACTAGACTTTTAAAGTCTCTGAAGGGCCGTTGAAGACTACAACGTTGATAGGCAAGATGTGGAAGTGGTGTGAGCCATTAAGCTAACTTGTACTAATTACCCGTGAGGCTTAACCATACAACGCCAAACGCGTTTTATGTGATAGTGAAACAAGCGAAGAAGTTAATAGACTAAAGTAGATTACTGAAAACTTTTATTATCAGAATTCCAAATTTTAGTTAGTGCGTAGCGATACGGACTGACACCCAAATTTGCTTGGTGACAATAGCGTTTTGGACCCACCTGACCCCATGCCGAACTCAGTAGTGAAACGAAACAGCGCCGATGATAGTGTAGCATTTGTTATGTGAAAGTAGGTCATTACCAGGCTCCAAATAAGAGAAACCCGTTACAGAAATGTGACGGGTTTTTTTACGTCTGCAGGAAAGTGAAAATATTAGCTATCAGCCGTCAGCTATCAGTTGCACTGCGTCAAACTGACCACCGTATCGTGGGTTTAGTATCTCGACAATATTCTAGGTGATTGCCGTAATTAAGTAGCGCACCGACTCCAATTAGTCGGTATTTACTTTGAGGTTTTTTATGATCATTAAAGCGAGCTTAATGGCGTTAGTGACTGAGAAAAATATAATTTTGCTTTGTTAGTGGCTTTGATTTAGGATCAAAACAGTTTAAAACCATGAATGATTTGCCTGTGTATAGATTATTAATTAGCGCCTTATCCATTTTCTTTTGTGTTTCTGTATCAGCAGTTGAAGTAACTGATCTATATCAAGATATTTTGGTCGTAGAAGATAAATCTCGTGATACTCGTTTAGACGCTAGCCGCAAAGCGTTACTTAACGTATTAGTAAAAGTGAGTGGTGACAAAAGCGCAGATGAAAATCGAGTCGCTAAGCAACGCACTAAAGATATATCCGATTATATGCTGAAATTTGAATATGATGAGCGTATCCCCGGAGAGCTTAAATTATTAGTTAAGTTTGAAGCACGAAAAATCGATGCACTAATCAAAGAGCTTAATTTGCCATTGTGGGGAATGCAACGACCACTGGTTGCAATCTGGTTAGGGATTGAAGATAACAGGCAACGAGAGCTAGTAACTCAAGAAAGTTACCCACAGTTAGAGCAGCTCATTTATGATAAGGCAAGCCGTCGTGGATTACCTGTCGTTGTACCTTTGCTTGATTTACAAGATAGACGCCTTGTTGGTGTCCCTGAGGTTTGGGGGAACTTTTCTGAACCAGTAGAAGAGGCATCTAAACGTTACAGTGCTGAGCGCAGTATTACTGCTAGAATGTATCAAGAGTTTAACTCCGATAATTGGGTATTAGATTGGCGTTTTACTAATGACGAAATGTTTGAATCTAACCGAATTATTGGCTATAGACAGCAAATCGTTGCGCAAATGATTGATGATTTAGCGCAAGGTTTAGCTGGCGAATATGCGATCGATCCGAATGCGTATTATGAGCAACGTACTGCCAATTTGACCTTAAAAGGGACAGATAATTTTGTGGATATAGAGTTGGCAAAGCGCCGTCTACTCAACCTAAGTGTTGTCACCCAAGCGGTTATTATACGTAAAACTCCCGATTCTGTTGAATTTAAGCTAGATCATACCGGCACTGTAAACGATCTTAAAAAAGCCCTTGGTCTTGATAATGCCTTTAAAGATTATGTCGACCCCCGTGCTTTTTATCACATAGTTGATAAGCAAAGCCTAGAGTATCAATGGGTTGAAAACTAATGCTAACTCAAGAGCCAATGCAAATGGCGCTACCGGTTACTTTACCGGATGATGAAACATTTGCCTCTTATTTTGGGGGAGAAGACTCATTAGAGGTTAACCACCTTAAAGATAGCTTTTCTAAGCTATCTCAAGCTTTTCAGTATACTTATTTGTGTGGCTTAGGAGACTCAGGTAAATCCCACTTGTTATACGCCACCTGTATTCAAGCCCAAGAGCGTGGCTTATCGAATATGCTGCTATCAATGCGAGAAGTTCTACATTTTGGCCCGATGGTTTTAGATGGTCTTGAGGCGCTAGATGTATTATGTATTGATGATGTTCACTTAGTGGCGGGTAATGATGCATGGGAAAAAGCGTTATTTAATTTCTTCAACCGCTTTAATGAGCCTAATAAAATGCTGGTAGTAACTGCTGATTTACTGCCAAATATGCTTAATATTAGCTTGCCTGATTTAGAATCACGCTTGAAGTGGGGGACCACCTTTCAAATTCGCTCCATGAGTGATGATGATAAAGCACAAGCGCTAGTAAAGCGGGCTAACATGCGCGGTCTTGAACTGAGTGACGAATGCGCGCGGTTTTTATTAACCCGTTTAAGTCGTGATATGCGCGCATTATTGGATGTATTAGACAAATTAGATCACGCATCCATGGCTGCACAGCGAAAATTAACTATTCCTTTCATAAAATCAACGCTAAAGCTGTAGTAGGTCTAGAATCTAGACCCCGCTTTCAGTTATCATTAGCTAACTAAATTGTAATCACCTTCTTTGAAAGATCAGGTATCGAATGAACTTAGAAAATATATTAGCGCAAGCACTTGAGGCAGTTGCCAGTGCCAGTGAAATCGCGCAACTAGAAGAGATCAGGGTTAACTACCTTGGTAAAAAAGGCGAGATCACCAGCTTACTTAAAACACTGGGTAAAATTGCTCCTGAAGAACGCAAAGAAGCAGGCCAGGTAATCAATCAAGCTAAGCAAGATGTGCAAAGCGCAATTAATGACAAGCGTGAGCTTTTAGCGAGTAAAGCACTAGAAGAAAAACTAGCTGCTGAAACTATCGATGTAACTTTACCAGGGCGCGTTATGCCTTCTGGTGGCCTTCACCCAGTAACACGTACAATTGAGCGTATTGAAAGCTTTTTTGGTGAACTAGGCTTTGAAGTTAAATCAGGCCCTGAAGTTGAAGATGATTTTCATAACTTTGATGCCCTAAATATTCCTGAGCACCATCCTGCTCGCGCCGACCACGATACCTTTTACTTTAATCCTAAGTTGGTGTTGCGTACTCAAACTAGTGGTGTGCAAATTCGTACCATGGAAACAGAGCAGCCGCCGCTTCGTATAATTTCACCAGGGCGTGTATATCGTAATGACTACGACCAAACACATACACCTATGTTCCATCAGGTGGAAGGTTTAATGGTCGATACGGACGTTAGCTTTACTGAGCTCAAAGGTATTTTACATGACTTCTTACGTAACTTTTTTGAAGAAGATATGGAAATTCGTTTCCGTCCTTCATTCTTCCCATTTACAGAGCCCTCAGCTGAAGTTGATGTAATGGGTAAAGATGGTAAATGGTTAGAAGTATTAGGCTGTGGCATGGTTCACCCTAACGTACTTAAGTCTGTTGGTATCGATCCTGAAAAATACACCGGTTTTGCTTTTGGTATGGGTGTAGAGCGCTTAACTATGTTGCGTTACGGCGTAAACGATTTACGTGCGTTTTTCGAAAACGACTTAAAATTCCTAAACCAGTTCCGTTAAGAGTGAAGAAATAAAATGAAATTTAGTGAAAAGTGGTTAAGAGAGTGGGTAAATCCTGCAATTGATACGCAAGCTCTTTCGGAACAGCTTTCAATGGCTGGTTTAGAAGTAGATGGCGTAGAGCCGGCAGCAGCCAAATTTAATGGTGTTGTTGTAGGTGAGGTGGTTGAATGTGGCCAGCACCCTGATGCAGATAAACTACGTGTAACAAAAATTAATGTTGGTGGTGATGAACTGCTTGATATTGTTTGTGGTGCACCAAATTGCCGCCAAGGTATTAAAGTTGCTGTTGCCACTGTTGGTGCAGTATTACCAGGTGATTTTAAAATTAAAAAGGCCAAACTTCGTGGTCAACCATCATACGGCATGTTGTGTGCGTTTGATGAGCTAGGCATTAGCGAAGAGGGCGATGGCATTATGGAATTGCCGCTTGACGCGCCGATTGGCACAGATTTACGCGAATACTTAGGATTAGATGACAACATCATAGATGTAGATTTAACCCCTAACCGTGGTGACTGTTTAGGTATTAAAGGCCTTGCTCGTGAAGTTGGCGTACTGAACAGCATTGATGTTAATACATTAAGTATTCCAGCGGTAGCACCGACAATTGAAGATAAAGTATCAATAGAGTTGGTTAACGATGAAGCTTGTCCTCGTTATTTAGGGCGTGTTATCAAAGGCATTAACCTTAATGCTGAAACACCTCTATGGATGGTTGAAAAGCTACGCCGTAGTGGTGTGCGTTCAATCGACCCGGTAGTTGATGTGACTAACTTTGTGTTATTAGAGCTTGGTCACCCAATGCATGCATTTGATTTAAATGCGATTGAGGGTGGAATTAAAGTACGTAGTGCAAACGCAGGTGAAGAATTAGTTTTACTTGATGGTAACACTGCAAAGTTAAATGAATCGACATTAGTGATTGCCGATCATCATAAAGCGCTAGCCATTGCTGGTATTTTTGGTGGTGAGCAATCTGGCGTTACTGAAAAAACAGCTGATATTCTGTTAGAAAGCGCATTCTTTAACCCTGTTGCCATTGCTGGTCAAGCACGTAGCTACGGTTTACACACCGATGCATCTCATCGCTATGAGCGTGGTGTAGACTTTGCTCTACAACATGATGCAATGGAGCGCGCTACAGCGTTACTGCTTGAAATTGTTGGTGGTGAAGCGGGTCCTGTTGTTGAAGCTGTGGCTGCTGATAAGTTACCAAAAGTAACTGAAGTACGTTTACGTCGTTCACGTTTAGACCGCGTTATTGGTCATCATATTGAAGATGCGAAAGTAACCGATATTCTGACGCGTTTAGGACTTGATGTTAAATTTGACAATGATAGCTGGAGTGCTGATGTACCAAGCTACCGTTTTGATATTCGTATCGAAGAAGATTTAATTGAAGAAGTTGCACGTGTATACGGTTATAACAGCATTCCTAATGTTGCACCAACTGCAAAACTGAAAATGACCACGCATGATGAGTCAACTGTTGCCCTGAGCCGTTTTCGTAATGCCTTAGTAACACGTGGCTATCAAGAAGCCATTACTTACAGTTTTGTTGACCCTAAAGCGCAAGCTATTTTACACCCTGAGTGTAATGCATTGGTATTGCCGCACCCAATTTCAATTGAAATGTCAGCGATGCGTGTAAGTTTAATGCCAGGGTTGCTTTCATCTGTTGCGTATAACCAAAACCGCCAACAACCTCGTATTCGCTTATTTGAACACGGCCTTAAGTTTATCAGTGATGTAAATGCTGAAAATGGTGTATACCAAGTGCCTGTTATTGGTGGCGTTATTACTGGTTTGGTTCATGGTGAGCATTGGGTTGAAGAAAAACGTAACGTTGATTTTTATGACCTAAAAGGGGATGTTGAAGCATTACTTGCAATTACCAACGATGTTAGCCGCTTTGAAATTAAAGCTGAGCAATCTGATGGTCTTCATCCTGGCCAGTCTGCCGTTATTTATGTTGATGGTAAAAAAGTAGGTTTCTTTGGTGCATTACATCCTCAAGCGCAAAAATCGTTAGATATCAACAATGCTACTTTTGTGTTTGAAATTGAAATGTCGGCATTAGAAAAAAGAAATTTACCTCAAGCTGTAGGGGTGTCTAAATTCCCATCAAATCGCCGCGACATCGCGATTTTAGTACAAGACAGCGTTAAAATTGGTGATATTTTAAACGTCATCGGAAAAGTTGGCGGAAATCAATTGGTTGACCTAAACTTATTCGATGTGTATAAGGGCAAAGGTATTGAGCCAAATTATAAGAGTTTGGCGATTGCTCTAACACTGCAGGCGGTTGATAGAACACTCGAAGAGAAAGATATCAATCAGGTAGTTGATAACGTGGTGGCCGCACTGGCCGAACAGTTTAATGCATCGTTGAGGGACTAGATATGGCGCTTACTAAAGCCGACATAGCTGAACACCTATTTGAAAAGCTCGGGATCAATAAAAAAGATGCCAAAGATTTAGTTGAAGCGTTTTTTGAAGAAATCCGCTCAGCGCTTGAAAAAGGCGAGCAGATTAAGCTCTCTGGATTTGGTAACTTTGATCTTCGAGATAAGAAAGAAAGACCGGGACGTAATCCGAAAACGGGAGAAGATATTCCAATTTCAGCGCGTCGCGTAGTTACTTTTAGGCCGGGGCAAAAGTTAAAGACCCGTGTCGAAGTAGGCACAAGCAAAAAATAAACAAAAAGGCAGCGCAAGCTGCCTTTTTTGTATCTGTTGTATTATTTCCGGGGAGAAATAAATTTTCCTTGGTTTATTTGGTGTAATGTTTGCTCCGCGAGGGCATCTAAACTCTCTAAATTCTTTCCTTGTGCTATTAACTGCTGTTCAATTAATAATATATCGATATTTTTTATTCCAGAAAGCTCTGCTATTTTGGCAAAAATGTACGCGTGCTTATATTGGCGGTGCTTGTAAAAAAGACTAATTAAAGAGGTGTAAATTTCTGGATCAGGTATTTGCTTAGCTTGATTTAACGCCAGTGTGTTGTATAAAAAACCAATCGCTTTTTGCTCATCAACTTTAATGTAATAAGACGCTAAATAAAATTGCATTTCAGCACTTGTTTCCACCGCGGGGGTATTTTCTAGAGCAAGTAGCCGGGTGAGTGCCGTTTCATCATTGTTTCTTGACCAATGGTAATAGAGTAGGCCAGGGTGAGTGGTTGCATGTGTTTGCTGATAAATACGTGCCATTTCTCTATTACTGGTGAGGTAGGCTCGTCGACGGGCGGTAGTTTTACCTTTCAGTTTTATATGCTGAATATTAGCGGCTAAGCCAATACATTGGTTGTAATGCTCAAACGCTTTGAGTAGTTGATATTTGTTCTCATCGGCTGGTTGTAAGGATTCGCGGTAGCGAGAAAAAATAGTACGCTCTCGCAGTGCCTTACAGTGGCTATCGTGGTTAAGATCATTGCACATGGCGGGTGATTGCACACAAATATCTTCAACGGTAAAAGATTCTTCACATCCTGCAAGCAACAATGCAAAAGTGAGGGTTATGTGCTTAAAAGCCATCCGAGCCTCTCAATTTATTAGGGTCTGTTGACCTTTCAAGGTTGAATTTGCAGCAGTCTGTTTGGTATAGAGGCAAGGCAGAGCCTATGTGGTGTGGTTATTCCCCATAAATAGGCGATAACGCAGCATCAATGCCAAACAGGCGCTGCCCGAAGGGTTCTGCCTAGGGGCGATTTACTCTTTGTTGCCTACATGGATGTAGGTAAGGGGCGTGAGCAGGACGCGGAAGCTTTGCTCGGTTTTGACTTAGCCCACTAGGTTACAAACCTCGCGCCGCGATTAAACAGCCCCTAGTTTGAACAAATTTTAATCCGCAAAGGTCAACAGACCCTCATATAATATTATTCTAGCCTAAACTTTAGTCTCTAACAGTAGAGAATAAAATGAGATTAAATTAGAATAGGCCTGCCCGAAGGAATGTGTTGCTCTCAAAATTCGATACATTCTTAGGCTATCCGTTCAAAATTGTTTAATTAGGTAAAAAAAATGACCTCATCTCACGAGTTAGAATACACAAGTAGCTGGCAAGAACGTCAAGATTACGCTGAAAGCATGCAACCAATTATTGGTAAATTGTACCGTAATCGTGGTATTGAAATCGCTGTTTACGGCCGTCCATTAGTAAACTCAAGCACTATTGATATTATTAAGTCTCACAAATCAGTAGCCCAGTTTGAAGGAACTAAACTTCGCCTACGTGAAAGCTTCCCATTCTTAGAAGCTATCAGCAAAATGGAATTAAATTCTGCCCGTATCGATATTGGTAAATTAGCATACAGCTATTTATACACAGATGCTGCGAATGGCCGTTCAGTAGAAGAGTTCGTTAAAGACGAACTAGCTGAAATTGTTAATTCTGAGCCTAAAGCGCCACGTGACGTAGTACTTTACGGCTTTGGTCGTATCGGCCGCTTATTAGCACGTTTGTTAATTGAAAAATCAGGCCCATACGCCGACTTAAACCTACGCGCTATTGTTGTGCGTGGTGGTAAAGACGGCGATTTAGAAAAACGTGCAAGCTTATTGCGTCGTGATTCTATCCACGGTCCGTTCAATGGTTCAATTACCATTGATAAAGAACGTAATGCTATTAAAGCTAATGGTAGCTACATTCAAGTTATCTACGCTAATTCGCCAAGCGAAGTTGATTACAGTGCCTACGGTATCGAAAACGCACTTGTTGTTGATAACACTGGTATTTGGAAAGATGAAGCTGGTCTTGGTCAACACTTAGAATCTAAAGGTGCTGCAAAAGTATTATTAACAGCGCCAGCTAAGGGCAACATTAAAAATATCGTTTACGGTGTAAATAACCAAGATATTTTACCTGAAGATAAAATTGTATGTGCTGCAAGCTGTACAACTAATGCAATAACGCCAACATTGAAAGCATTAAACGATCAGTTTGGTATTAAGAATGGTCACGTTGAAACAGTTCACTCATACACTAATGACCAAAACTTAATTGATAACTACCACAAAGCAGAACGTCGTGGTCGTGCTGCGGCATTAAACATGGTTATCACTGAAACAGGTGCAGCTAAAGCGGTATCTAAAGCATTACCAGAGCTTGAAGGTAAACTAACAGGTAACGCAATTCGTGTACCTACACCAAACGTATCGTTAGCTATCTTAAACTTGAATCTTGAAAAGAGCACGACGGTTGAAGAACTTAATGCGTTTTTACGTGAAACAGCACTTCACTCAGACCTACGTGATCAAATCGATTACACAGCATCAACTGAAATCGTGTCTACCGATTTAGTGGGTAGCCGTTACGCAGGTGTTGTTGATTCTCAAGCAACGATTGTTGATGAAAACCGTGTTGTACTTTACGTATGGTACGACAATGAGTTTGGTTATAGCTGCCAGGTAGTTCGCTGTATGCGCGATATGGCAGAAGTCTCATTCCCAAGTTTACCTCGATAAACACTTGAGCAATTAAAAAAAGCCAGCACTTGCTGGCTTTTTTAGGTCTGAAGATTTTTAAAGTGTAGTGGTTATGGTACGCTTTATTAAATTGAGTACGTAGTAATAGCCGTTTAAAGTGCATTAACACGTACTTACCTCTTGGCTAAATCCTTTGGTCAAGACACACAGTTAACTAATAGGTTTGTTGTAATGAAAATCAGTAGCAATTTTGACAGTGGTAATATTAAAGTTATTGAAGCCACCGATCCGTTAAATATTCAGTTAGAAATTAATAAAGATCATCAGTCTGAGTTTTATCAGTGGTTTCACTTTCGTCTTGAAACAACGCCTTATCAATTACATCAGTTAAATATTAATAATCTTGATAAGTCTGCATACCCAGATGGTTGGGTAGACTACCAAGCTGTTGCCTCATACGACCGTCAAACATGGTTTCGTGTACCGTCTTCGTATGAAAATGGCACACTAACATTTGAGCTTGAGCCTGAGTGTAGCAGCGTTTACTTTGCCTATTTTGCTCCTTACAGCTACGACCGCCATTTAGACTTATTATCATGGGCACAAAGCCAAGAGCTTTGTCAGTTAGAGACGCTAGGTCAAACCCTTGATGGCCGTGATATGAGCGTGCTTAAAATTGGTCAGCCAAGTGCAGATAAAAAAATCATCTGGGTCACGGCTCGCCAACACCCGGGTGAAACTATGGCAGAGTGGTTTGTAGAAGGCTTATTACACAAGCTGCTTGATGATGAAGACCCACATGCAGCAGCCTTACTATCAAAAGCGGTATTCTATGTAGTGCCAAATATGAATCCAGATGGCAGTGCACGTGGTCACTTACGTACTAATGCTAAAGGGGTTAACTTAAACCGTGAATGGCAAACACCAAGCATGGAAAATAGTCCTGAAGTTTACTTAGTGCTTAATAAAATGCGAGAAGCAGGTTTAGATATGCACCTTGACATTCACGGGGATGAAGCCATTCCATATAACTTTGTTGCCGGTAGTGAAGGCATACCAAGTTATGATGCACGCCTAAAAGGCCTTGAAGACAGCTTTAAAGCCGCGCTTTTAACTATTACTCCAGAGTTTCAAGATACGCATGGCTACGATAAAGACGAACCAGGTCAAGCTAATTTAACAGTAGGTTCATCAGCGACCGCTGAAGAATTTAAAGCACTAACTTACACCGTTGAAATGCCATTTAAAGATAATAATGACTTACCAGATCCAGATTACGGCTGGTCAGATCGTCGTTCATATCAATTTGGTCAAGATACCTTAGCAGCCATTGTTAATGTTGTAGACAACTTAAGATAAAACGCTTGTTTTAAAGGGTATCAATAATTTTGATGCCCTTTTTATTTTAGGCTAAACCGGCCGTATCAAAAAATAAAAATCATTTCCCACCATCACACTAAAACGTTTCAATACACCTTCTCGACAGATTTAATAACCTATAATTTTAATCAATTCCCACTTAGTTAAACGTTGTCTTAGCAGGCTCAATATAAATAAACAATAAGTTGTTTTGAAAATTAACTGTTAACAAGGTTGGGTACTTAAGTTAATATCGATTGAGCAATAAGAAAGACGAAAAAGATTAACCCCTTATTTCGTAAAGCTTATGACAGGTATTCTGAGTAGCAGAGTATGGTAATTAATAATAATAAATATAACTGTGAGGATGTTCATGGAAGCTTTTGTAAGCGCCGTTAATGATGTTGTTTGGAGTGATGCACTCATCTATTTATGCCTAGGCGCAGGCTTATTTTACTCCGTACTAACTCGATTTGCTCAAGTTAGACATTTTAAAGAAATGTGTAAGCTATTATTTAGCCCCAACACCTCAGAAAAAGGGATCTCATCTTTTCAAGCTCTTGCTGTTTCATTGTCTGGCCGAGTAGGGGTTGGTAATATTGCCGGTGTTGCAGCCGCAATCGGTTTTGGTGGTCCGGGCGCTATTTTTTGGATGTGGGTTGTTGCTTTTTTAGGTGCAAGCACTGCATACGCAGAATCAACATTAGGTCAAATTTATAAACTAGAAGAAGACGGCCAATACCGCGGTGGTCCAGCCTATTATTTTGACCGTTGCTTAGGGCAAAAGTGGCTGGCTGTATTATTTGCTGTGTCGGCAATTATAGCCTGTGGAGTTTTTCTGCCGGGCGTACAAGCAAATGCTGTGGGCAACGCATTCACTCAAGTATTTGGTGATGGCGCTATGGTGTCTACAACTTTTGGTGACGTAGGCAGTTTTAAACTCGTTGCATTGGCCATTATTCTAATCGTTTTAGCGTTTATTATTTTTGGTGGTATAAAGCGCATTGCTAATTTTACCCAAATTGTAGTGCCATTTATGGCGCTTGGTTACATCGTATTGGCTTTAATTATCGTATTTTTAAACATAGACAAAGTACCAGGCATTTTCTCGCTTATTATTGGTGATGCATTTACAGCCCAAGCAGGCTTTGGTGCTGCAATTGCTTGGGGTGTTAAGCGTGGTATCTATTCTAATGAAGCCGGTCAAGGTACAGGTCCTCATGCTGCGGCGGCAGCAGAAGTTGATCACCCTGCACAGCAAGGTTTAGTGCAAGCTTTTTCTGTTTATGTTGATACACTTTTTGTATGTACAGCAACGGCATTAATGATCTTAATGACGCAGCAATACAATGTAGTCGGCACTTTGCCAGAAGGACAATTCATTATACAAAATGTTGATGCGGCAACTGAAGTGGGGTCAGCAGCATTTACCCAAATGGCGTTGTTTAGTGTATTTGGTAGCTTTGGAGAAGCGTTTGTAGGTATCGCTTTATTCTTCTTTGCTTTTACCACTATACTTGCTTATTACTTCATTGCTGAGACTAATATCGCGTACTTAAATCGCTACTTTAAAGGAAGTATTCCGCTTGTAGTGGTAAAACTTATGATTATGTTTATGGTAGCCTACGGCATGGTTAACAGTTCCGGTTATATATGGACTATTGGCGACATAGGCGTTGGCTTAATGGCGTGGATCAACATATTGGGTATATTAGCCATTTTCTTTGTCGCTAAACCGGCCTTATCATGTTTGAGCGATTATGAAGAACAAAAGAAAAAAGGTGGAAAAATCATATTTGATCCTGTTAAGTTAGGGATTAAAAATGCTACCTTCTGGGAAAAGCGCCTTGAAAAGCAATCAAAAGACGCTGAATAAACAGACCCTAATAACCTAATATGAACTATTGGGTTAAATTCAAAAAAGACAAAGAGCAATAAAACAAGTACAATGAAAAGCGCCGAAAGGCGCTTTTTTTATGCGTAGTATGGAGAGAGATGTATGGCGATTATTCGTTGCCCCAAATGTGCAAAATCAATTTCAGATAAACATCCGCAGTGTCCACATTGCCAAAGTAACGTTGCTGAATTAAATGCCGAGCAAGTTCAACAACTTCAACGTGAGCAGCGAATTAAAAAGCAGCAAATGTTTATGAACCACTCCTTTTTAGCGCTGATCTTATTTTTAGGTGGCTTCTTTTGTTTGTACTTCCTACAACCTCAAGAAAAAACACTTCAGTGGTATGCGTATACCTCAGCTATAGGCATTGGCTGTATTTGGTACCTTATTAACCGTATTATTTTAGTGACTCTGAAAAAGAAAAAATGACATGAATATTGACAACTTAGTACAGAATATTACTCCAGAATTATTTGAGCGCCTACAATATGGCGCATCAACAGGAAAGTGGCCAGATGGCACACCTTTATCAGATGAACAAAAACAACAAACAGTCCAACTTGTGATGTTGTATCAAGCAAAAGTAGCACAATCAAACGAGCAGTTTACCATTGGTGCAGATGGAGAAATGATCCAAAAAACCAAAGCGCAACTACAAAAAGAATTTAAATCAGATAACGAAATAGCTAGGTTCAGTGAAAATGATCTTTAAACACCTTTTTACACCAAAATGGAAACACCCGAAGCAACAAGTTCGTTTAGATGCGATTGAAAAACTTGATGTAGCACGCGACGTAACAATTTTAAGCACCTTAGCGCTTGAAGACTCATCGGCTGAAATTCGTCGTAAAGCACTGCAAAAAGTAAACGATTTACCGCTTTGGTGGAAAGCTTACAAGCAAGATCAGGCATTAAAAGATGTAGCTGAGCAGCAAATATCGTCTGCTGTATTAAACAGTGAAAGTAGCTTATCGGCGCAGATTAAAAATGAGTACATTGAACGTTTTGCACCGGTTAAAACCCTTGAAAAACTAGCATTTGCAGAAAAAGAACTGCAAGTGAGAGTTAAGCTCTTAAAACGCCTAGCAAACCCTAAACTGATTGAAAAAGCTTTTAAAGAAGCCAATGAAGAGCTGCAAAAGCAGTTAGTTGACTTAGTCATTACACAGCAGTTAACTAAAGCTTTGTTAAAGCATGCTCAAGGTGAAGCTAAAACGGCCCTTGAAAGCCATCTTGAAAACGAGCGTTTAGCGCTTGAAATGCCAGCGCAAGTTGAAAATGCTACCCGTGTTATTTTAGCCAAGCTTAATGCATTGCGTGATAAAAATGACTACGCCATTGTTGACCCACAAGCCGCAGAGCTCATGGCACAATGGCAAGCTCTAGAATTAAAATGGCTAAGTGAAGAACATGTAAAAACCCTTGATGCTAAGTATATTTCAATTACCGATAAGCTTGATGCCCACATTGCCATACTAAAAGCGCAGCACGAAGTAGAGCAGCAATGTTTAGCTCAGCAACAGCGCCAAGTGTTAGCGTTAGCTACGTTAGAAGCATTAAGTGAAGAAATTGAGAATGCATTACAGTTAGGGTTAGAAACGCCAGAGCAAATTCAGCAAGACTGGCTTAATGCAAAAGTAGCGCAAGCGAAAGACACGCTAGATAAAACGGAACTGGTGGCTGATCAGCAATCAAAACAAGTGATTAATAAGCTTGAGCAATTATTCTCACAAGTTGCTAAGTTGCCTGAGCTAACTGCGGCGATTAAAGAATATAAAATTGCCTACAATGCGCTTAGTGAAATAAAACCTGCAGAGCAACTTAGCGATTACGATCAACAGTTAACAGCATTCAATAATACCTTTAAAACTGCACGCAGCCACTTAAATTTACTTAGCGCTGATTTACAAGCGTCATTCAAAACTCAGCTTAATGCGCATAAGAAGCAGTTCTTAGCTTCAATGAGCGAACTCACTAAGCCGCTAGAAAAAACTCAAAGCCAAGCTAAGCGAAAAGCGCGTGATGTTAAACGTTTAATTGAAGAAGGGCGTTTTAATGTTGCATTTGGTGTATTTAAAGGCTTCGAAGAGCTATTTAATGCCCTAACTGAGAAATACCAACAGCCGCTGGTTAACTCAAAAGCTGATCTAGAAGCGCAGCTAGCTGATGCTAAAGATTGGCAAAAATATGCAGCGGCCCCTAAACGCACTGCACTTTTAGAAGAAGTAACACTGCTAGTTGATGAGCCTTGTAACGATCCGCAACAGCGTGCTGACCAAGTTAAAGTATTGCGTAAGCGTTGGAATGAACTAGGTCGTCTTGATACAGAGCAAGAAAAGCAGCAAGGAAATGAGTTTGATGAAAAAATTGAGCTATTGTTCGCACCTTGTCGTAGTTATTTCGCAGAGCAAGAAATCCAGCGTGAAGCGGCTAAAGTAGAGCGTGAGCAACTAATAGCGCAAATGCATGCACTGCATTTACAAGCGACAGAGGATGCTGATTTAGATTGGAAACAATTCGAAAGCCACTACAACCGATTACAAAAAGCATGGCGTAGTGTAGGTAAAGTTGATCCTAAAACATACCGAATTTTAAACGAGCGTTATAAGGCAGAACAGCAGCTAGTTGTATCTTCACTTAATGCGTTTCATAAAGGCAATGCCGCACTTAAAAATGAGCTCGTTGAGCAAGCGCAACAGCTATCTCAAAGTGAAAACCTAGCAGAGGCGTGTCAGCAGTTAAAGCAGTTACAGCAACAATGGCAGAGTATAGGGTTTGCAGGCTTAAAAGCTGAGAATGCACTATGGCAAAAATTCCGTGAGTTTAATGATGCAACATTCACTAAACGCAGCGAAGAGTTTGAGCAGCAAAAACGCGAGCAAGGTGAATCAGATAAGCTAGCAACAGCCGAACTAAATGAGCTCGAAGCGGTTTTAAATAGTGTTGAAGGTAAAGCCCAATTACTGGATCTGCAAACCAAAGTTAAAGGGTATATGCCATTTAAATCGTTAACGCCTAAAGTATCCGCTTTATTGTCAGCTATAGATGAAAAGCTAACCGGATTAGCCGCCAAAAACGAACAAGCTAACTTAAACGCATTATTTGTTGCGCTTGAGAATAATGAACCAGTGCCAAGTCAGTATACTGGTGTGGTAAAAACGGCATTAAGTATCGAGCAGTTGCTAACGCGTATGGAAATACTAGCCAACGTTAGTTCGCATGACTCAGCGCAAAGAATGGTTGAGCAAGTGGCAATGCTAGATGACAAGCACCGTGGAGACCACGCTGATTTAAACTATTATTTAAAGCAATTAATTGCACTCAGCGAAGGTTCAGTCAAAACTGACACACTAGCAAGGTTAAAAGTTATTTTTGCTGTAAATTAACTTTTATCAACTAAAATAAAAAAACCGCTATTAAAGCGGTTTTTTATTATGGCTACTTACTGCCAATACGATTAATGAATAGGGTTTTGTATGAAAATTTTTGTTTTTATTTCACTATTATTTTTAACTGCCTGTAACAGCACTCAGGGTATTTCGGTTTATTCATTTACAAATTCAGAGGTTGAGTCGTTACTAAATAAAGAGTTACCTAAATTAAGTGAAAAAGTTAGCCTGATGGGCTTACCTGTGCAGTTTGATGTAAATGATTTAAGCGTTAATATTGGTCCCGACAACAGTGATTATGTTTTATTAGGTGCTGATTCGAGCGCCGAGATTAATGCCTTTGCATTGAAGTATCCTGTGCGTTTAAAGTTACAAATACAAGGCACGCCTTTTTATGATAGCGAGAAAAAAGCCGTATTTTTACGTAATGTTAAGTTACGCGATTCAAGTATCGATGCAGGGGGTTTTAAAGGTAATTTAGAAGTGCTGGATAATGAGGCGATGGATGTCATGAATGCATTTTTAGCGGTTAACCCTGTTTATAAGTTAAATATGAACGACCCTAAAATGGCACTGTTAAGTAATTTACCCTTAGATTTAAAAGTAGTCGAAGGCGCGATTAAGCTAGTACCTCGGTTATAATTTAGATCTAATAAGCGTAATAAAACGTATTAATTGACCTTATTATTAATAGATTAGGTTAATTATGGCTAATGAGCGATCCGTTCCCACCTCTCGACTTTCACGATTTGCAAAGTTAGGCTCATTAGCCACAGGTGTTGCCACAAATATGTTAGTAGGTGGTGCCAAAAGTGCGCTTAGTGGTAAAGGCTGGGATAATAAAAGCTTATTACTCCAGCCGAAAAATATTGAAAACTTAGCCACTCAGCTGTCGCACCTTCGCGGTGCGGCAATGAAGCTTGGGCAGTTACTTTCAATGGATGCTGGCGACTTATTAACTCCCGAGCTTGCGCAGTTACTGTCTTTGTTGCGTGCCGATGCCAACCCAATGCCACATAAGCAATTAGTGAGCGTGCTAAAAGAGCAATGGGGGGATGATTGGTTATCGCGTTTTTCTCATATTGAACTAAGGCCGTTTGCAGCTGCATCAATTGGGCAGGTTCATTTAGCTTATATAGAAAATGGTGATCAATTAGCCGTTAAAATTCAATATCCAGGTATTTCTAAAAGTGTGGTAAGCGACGTAGATAATGTGATCACTTTACTTACTTTATCGCGATTATTACCTAAAGAATTGGATATAAAACCCTTAGTTGAAGAAGCGAAAGCGCAGTTACTAGCTGAGACTGATTACACCCTAGAAGCTCAGTATTTAGCAAGATACAAAAACCTGTTATCGACTAACCCCCATTTTAAAGTGCCTAGTGTGTATGTAGAGCACAGTACTGCGCAAGTGCTAACCATGGAGTATGTAGATGCCAAGCCTATAGAGGGCATTACATATTTACCACAATCAGATCGAAGTCGGGTTGCTGAGCAACTAATTGATTTGTTTTTTAAAGAAATGTTTGAGTTTAAGTTAATTCAAACCGACCCTAACTTTGCTAATTACCATTACCAACCAGAATCACAAAAAATCGTGTTATTTGATTTTGGTGCCACCCGAGAAATTACAGCTACCCTAAGTGATGCCTATTTAGCCTTGTTTAAAGCCGGCAGTAATAATGATCGTGAAGGTGTGCTCAATGCCGCCACTGCTATTGGCTATTTTAAAGACGCTCTAAAAGATGACTATAAAGAAAGAGTGATTGATTTATTTTTAATGGCTTGCGAGCCACTTCGCTATAATGGTGAGTTTGATTTTAAAAACAGTGAACTTGCTAGCAACATCAAAGATGCTGGAATGCAATTAAGTGCCCAGTCGCAGCAGTGGCATACCCCTCCTGTGGATGCATTGTTTATTCACCGTAAATTAGCTGGCTTATATTTAATTGCAGCGCGTTTAGACGCCAAAATAAATATTAAGGCGTTATTTAGCCATTATTAAGTGCTAAAGCAGGATAAAATTGGCATAATGCTCGCGATATTTCGCGAGGTTGTATTATGATAAAAAACTTTTTAAACGATCCTACCTTATTGCTCAATGCGGTAGGTGAGGGTATATATGGATTTGATTTGTCCGGTAATGCGGTATTTGTAAACCCAGCTGCAGAGCGAATGACTGGGTGGACGGCCGATGAATTATTAGGAAAAAAAATACATCAATATCATCATCATAGTCATGCCGATGGCACCCCTTACCCTGCCGATGAGTGCCAAATTTATTGCACTATGTTTGATGGCAAACGCCGCGAAGTAAAAAACGAAGTATTTTGGCGCAAAGATGGTAGTGCCTTTGCAGTTGAGTACACCTCCACTCCCGTTTATAAAAATAACCAGCTTATTGGTGCTGTGGCAGTATTTCGCGATATATCAGCACAACAGCAAACCCAAACCCAGTTGCACGAAGCGTTAGCTCAAGTAAAGCATCTAAGCGAGCAGCTAAAAGATGAGAACGATTACCTTATTGCCGAGCTTAACGAGGATTGGCAAGATTCAGGACTGGTTGGCCACAGCGCTGTATTCCAACGCATGTTAGATCAAATACAGTTAGTGAGTGAAACCGACAGCACCGTACTCATTCTTGGTGAAAATGGCACTGGCAAAGAGTTGGTAGCGCGTAACTTGCACCGTCTCAGTAAGCGCAACGAACAAGCATTCATAAAAGTAAATTGTGCGGCATTCACTCCAAGTTTATTAGAGTCAGAACTTTTTGGGCATGAAAGGGGCTCATTTACTGGCGCTAACGAGCGTCGTAAAGGACGTTTTGAACTTGCCGATCACGGCACCTTATTTTTAGATGAAGTCGCAGAGCTGCCGTTAGAGTCCCAAAGTAAGCTATTAAGGGTATTACAAGAGCGTGAATTTGAACGCGTTGGCGGTAGTCAAACCCTAAAGGTTGATATTCGCATCATTGCTGCAACCAACCGTAACTTGTGGGAAATGGTACAAGCAGGGCAGTTTAGAATGGACTTATATTACCGTTTAAATGTATTTCCTATTCATGTGCCAGCACTTAAAGAACGAAAAGAAGACATTCCTTACTTGTGTCAAAACTTAATTGCACAAATAAACAAGCGCTTAGGTAAGCAATTGCAAGGGTTAAGTACAAAAGCGATCAGACAATTACAAGCCTATGACTGGCCAGGTAACATTAGAGAGCTACAAAATGTACTCGAACGAGAAGCTATTTTATCTAAACACTCTACATTACAGTTAAGTCAGTCGCTCAAAGCGGGCGATGATAACGCCATAAACCCAACGCTTACACTTGATGAAGCACAAAAACAGCATATAAGTAGCGTATTAGCACTGTGTAATTGGAAAATTGCAGGTGAACAAGGCGCGGCAAATAAGTTGGGCTTACCAGAGAGCACCTTACGCTCAAAAATGCAAAAGTTAGGACTGCGTCGTCAGAGCTAACTCGTGATATATCGCGATAGTCGCTAAATATCGCGATATTATAGTTCGGTTTTATTTTTAAAGTCATTTAATATCAATGCTTTAGTTTAACTTTCAGTGTGGTCTGAAAGTTGCAAATACTTGTTTAGTACCCGTCACTATGAAGTAAGTAGCATGAAGTTTGATATTAAAGAAGAAGACATGATCATAAAGCCCTATAAAGAAGAGGGGCCAATTTATATACGCGAGCAAAAAGGTTTTTTTCAACGTATACGTCGCAATTTAGGCTGGTTGTTAATGCTGAGTTTTATTGCCATTCCGTGGGTTCAATATAACGGCCAGCAAGCGGTTTTATTGGATGTGGCCACCCAAAAATTTACTATTTTTGGCCTTACCTTGCTCCCTCAAGACTTTATGATTTTAGCCATGCTGTTTATGGTGGGAGCGTTTGCCCTATTTTTTGTTACCAACTGGCTTGGCAGAGTATGGTGTGGTTATACCTGCCCACAAACCATTTGGATGTTAATGTTTTCTTGGGTTGAGCAACGTATAGAGGGTACGCGTAACCAGCGTATTAAGCTTGATAAAAGCCCTTGGGATATTACCAAATTGCGAAAAAAAATCACTAAGCACAGTGCTTGGCTGGTTATTTCGATACTCACGGCGACCTCATTTTTAGCGTATTTTATCCCCGCTAAAACCTTGTATCTCGAAATGTTAAATTTAGAGTGGTCTGGGATCACCAGTTTTTGGGTATTTTTATTTGCGTTTTGTACTTATGGAAATGCGGGCTTTTTACGTGAAAAAATGTGTACTGTGGCGTGTCCGTATTCGCGCTTTCAATCGGTGATGTTTGATAAAGACACTCTGGTGGTTACTTACGATAGCGAACGGGGTGAAAATCGCGGCCCACGTAAACGCAAAGCTGATCCTAAAGCGCTTAATTTAGGTGATTGCGTAGACTGTAACTTATGTGTGGAAGTATGCCCTGCAGGGATTGATATTCGCAATGGCTTGCAATATGAATGTATTAACTGTGGTTTATGTATTGACGCTTGTGACGACACCATGGATAAGTTTGGCTACGAAAAAGGCTTAATTAAATACGCCAGTGAAAAGCAAATGGCAGGGCAAAAAACGAATCCATTTAGGCTTAAACTTGTAGGCTATGGGGCGTTAACTGCGCTATTAATTTTATCTATGTTTGCTTGGATGTTACAACGCACCCCTATAGAAGCTTCTGTGCTTAGAGATAGAAACGCATTGTATCGGGTAAATTACGAAGGCTTAGTTGAAAACCCTTACACACTTACTATTATCAATAAAACTCAGCAACCGCTGCATTATTCAATTTCAATTAGCGGTTTAGAGGGGGCTACATTGCAAAGCCCAAATGCTATATTAGTAGAGCCTGGGCTGATGAAAAGTGTGCCGGTAACGGTGACTGCAGACGGTTACGATTTAGCACGCAAAGTGAGTAAGCTGAGTTTTGTGATCACTTCGCAAGAAGATCCTGCAATTACTATTACCAAAGACAGTCAGTTTTATAAAAATTAATAAAGTATGAGTCCTAGCCAGTTAACAACCTGACTCGGCTAGGGCTAGCTGCTTAATTACAAATTTTTTGGCGCTTTGAAAATCATCAAACAAGCACTCTTGTAAATGAGCATCACGGCCTGAGCTGTGCATAATCCGCTGCAATTGCCTTATAGCAATAGGCGAGGTGAGGACAAACGCACTGATCAAACAGTTATTAATCCCCATTGTTTGGCTTACATCTATCATGTTTTTTTCAGCATCGGGGGTAGCAGCAATCACCTCAGGAGAGTGGCTAATATAACCCCAAGACAAATGTTTAAAAGGTTCAATGGTATTTAATAAAGCGGCTTTAAAATGATTTAATAACTGAGGGTTTAAGTTACCTTTAAACTGCCCAATAACTATATTACCTTCAACGCGCAAGCTATAACTGCCGTAGTTATTTTCAAATTTCAATAGCCGCTCCTTTTATTGATTATCTACTGCATTGGTCACTTATTTATAATGTAGTCTAAGGCACCTGAAATTGCAGCAACTTGCGCTAATATACACTCTTCAGGGTTAGCCGTTGCACTGTCTGGATATACTTCAGTGGTGGTGACATACGCAGCTTCAGAAAATCCCATACATAAGCCTAAATCACGGGCCGCGTAATTAATTACCCCAAATTGCGCTTGTGGTACACCAATTAATTGCTGATTTTCATCGCTAGGTGCAATATGCGTTACTTTTTCAACATGTTCAATAATTGCTTTTTGAAAAGCAGGCTCTGGTTTGTTGCTATCAGCCACTAAATAAAAGCCATCAGGAATGTTCCAGTTGGTGTTTACTTTGCCTTCACGAGCCGCGAGTGCTGGTCTAAATTCACTGTTATCAGAATCTGTTGTTTCATGTAAATCGATATGCGCGATTAAATCAGTATTTAAAGATTGCACATAGTTCATTACTGCCGCTGATTCTTGTGCTGGACTGCCCTGATAAAAAGAGCGGTTAGGGTCTACCGCATCTGGGTTCCAACGATTAATCGTTTCATAACCCCATGGGCTAATACAGGGGGTAATTACAATATTAAAGTGCTCAGCGTACTTATTTGCCAATGTTTTAGCGAATCTTAAAGCGCCATGAACACCACTGGTCTCGTAGCCATGTACGCCGCCAGTAATTAAAACAGTGGCTTTGTTTGTATCAAAATTAGTGGTTTTTAACGCGTACAAAGGGTAGCTACCTGCGGCATAATTAAGCTCACCGTATTGCTGTACTTCTAGAGTGCTTTTAAGTTCATCAATTAATGTTACGACTTCTTGTTGATAGCTTCGCTTAATTTTTTGTGCCTCAAGCCATTGGATTTTATTATTGTTGTTCCACTTCTCACCAGGCGTACCAATTGGGTAACTACTGTTATTCATATTAAACCTTTAAGTTGAATTATCTCTGCGGGCTATAGAGCACATAGACCATAATGACGAAAATAAAGCGTTAGCTTAACGCTGACTAAAATAGCGCGCAAGTATATGCGATAGTCACTGCATTAGTTAATGGCTGAGCTTGAATGCGGATAGTACCTTTGTTGCATAAAGTCTTTTAAAAACCATGCGGCAAACTCATGTCTGCACTCTACATCGGCTTTGCTGTATATGTAACACAGTGCATTTTAGATGTTGCAAGTAGGCGGCTACGCCCTGTATTAATGACCGCTACAACCGCTATGTTTGGTTTATTGCCGCTGGTGTTTGCAACAGGTCCAGGAGCTGAAATACAAAAGCCATTAGCTATCGTGGTTATTGGCGTGTTAATTACCTCCACTATTACTACCCTTTATTTATTACCTATCTTCTATGGTTGGTTGGAGAAAAAATATGGCTGAACAGTTACTTTTTACCCTAAATGCACCCACAAATATAAAAGATGACGTAGTTGATATATTAATAGGCATAGACTGTATAACCGGCTTTAACTTAAAAAAATTCAAGGCTATAGCAAAGAGCACAGCGAGTTTGATATTGCCGAGCAAGTAGAAGGGTATCGTAGTTTTTATCAATTTGAGGTGCATATTTTATTATCTGAACTTGCCATACTAAAAACGACGCTAAGCCCTGTTTGTAAGTACACACCGTTAAATATTGGGTAACCCCGGTTTATGAAAGTGAGCATATTGGATAGTTACCATATATTAGATTAACTTTGAGAGTCACTTCAATTGGATTAGTTATTAGACTTATTTAATTGATTTTGACAACTTATCAATGTTTAATTGAATGACATGTATTAATTGTTGTTTATTATGCACTTTCTCCATAAGTACTTCTTACTTAACGATCATCATACTGCCCATGATGAAGTCGCACACTGGCGGGTGAGTGCACTGCGGATAATTTTAACTCTCGTTACTTTGCTCTGTTTTTTGGTAGTTTGTTATACATACACCCGCGCAATTGAATTCAACCTAATTTACATTGCAGTTATTACTATTAGTTTTTTCACTATTGCTTTTAGTCTTTTATTAGCAAGTAAGCGATTTTACACATTTAGTGCAAACGCACTTTTATTAACTATCGTTGCTGGTAGTTTATCAATGAATTTATTTTTAACTGACTTAGAGCTTGCAAAGGTGGGTTCTATGTTTATGTATTCATGTCCCATCATTGCTCTTATGCTACTCGGTTACAGAACGGCTTTGGCCTACGGTATTTTAAACATCATACCTTTTTACATGATTATTAATAATGTTGATTTATCTGGCTATTCAGGAATATCAAGCCAATTACCAGAAGCTGACTTATATATTACAGGCCTGATATTTTTATTTTTTAATATTTGTATTCCACTGGCTACTGCGCGAACAATTGTTGCTGCCAAACGTTTAAACAAAACCATGTTAAATGCTAATAGCTTCCTTAAAGATAAAAACGAGCTTTATCGCACCTTATTTACTGAATCTAATAAAGCTAAAATTATTGTCGACGAAAATTTAGTAATTACAGATTTAAATCAACATGCTATTGAAATGTTTGGATTAAAAAACAGCTTGAAAGAAAAGGCTGAGAGAATTGATGGATTATTCCCTGCACTTAATAGCAAAGAGTTAAATATAAAAAATCAAATCATAGAATATAAGAGTCGCTACTATAAGAGTAATTATCAGCAAATAGCAATGAGTACAAATTACCGAGTGTATGACTTTTATGATTGCACGCAAGAGCAGTTAATTAAACAAAACTTGTCTATGATGGAGCAAGAGAACAAACGTCTAAGGTTTAGAGACTCGCAGACGAAATTGCCTAATCGAGAGTGGTTTGAGATGCAATGCGATAGGTTAACGTCTAAATATCAAAAAGGCTTTTATATCGTAGTCACACAAAGCGCAAATAGTGAATATTTAAATTTAAAACTTAAAAAGGCTGACTCCCAATCATTGCTAATTACTGCTTATAAGCGCTTAAAAGCAATGCCTGAAGGGCCCTTGCTTTGTGCGTATATAGAAGGTAGTAAACTTTGCTTTATTGTTGGTTCAAGCTCAAGTGAACAGCAAAACAAGTTATTAATACAAATTAAAAGCACTTTAGATCAAACTTATGATGTATTTGGTACTAATTACCAACAATCATTTTTATTTGGTTTTGCTAAGTGTCCTGAGCACGGTGAAGATAGTGCTATTGTTCTTAGTAATGCGTGTGAGGCGCTCAAGCTCGCAGACTATAACTTGCCTTTTAGTGGTTACAACCAAAAACAATCACAGGCTTTTATGGAAAAGTATGAAATTTCCATGTTACTTGATGAAGCTTTGCAACAAAATGATCTGTCAGTACATTATCAACCTAAAGTGAATGCAAAAGGTGAATGTATTGGGCTTGAAGCATTAGCTCGTTGGCATAGCTCTGTGCTTGGTAATATATCGCCAACTGTCTTTATTCCTATTGCAGAAGAGTACAGAATGATTAGTAGATTAACGGATTTAATTATTCAAAAAGTCTGCGCTCAAATTGCCCAATGGAATAAAGTTGGTTTGCCACTTTTACCTATAGCAATAAACATATCTTTGCTCGATTTTAGCCAAGCTGACTTTATGTCAAAATTGGTGAAATATTTGGCGGATTTTAATGTAAAACCGAATCAAATAGAATTAGAGCTTACCGAAACATCACTTGAGGCTAACCAAGCCCACTCTCTAAAACTTATGCAAACTTTGCAAGATTGGGGGTTCTCTATTACTGTGGATGACTTTGGTGTTGGCTACTCAAATATTGCACGCCTTGCTGATTACCCTATTGATAAACTTAAATTGGATCGCTCTTTAATAAGTCAGGTTACACGCTCTACACGCCAGAAAAGCTTAGTTAAAGCTATGCATGTGATGTGTGATGAACTCAATATCAAGTGTGTAGCCGAGGGAGTAGAAACCGAAGAACAGGTCTTAATAATGTCCGAAATGGGATGTAAAGAGTTTCAAGGTTATTACTTTTCTAAACCCATGAGTGCTCAGGTGTATGCTGAATGTATAAATGAAAATGGTCTTGTTTTTATGACAAAAAACTCAGCTACAATGAAAGGTAGTTGAATTTAATAACTATGTTCTAGCGACCTTTTCGGATTAAAATTTCAAACTAGGGTAACGAATTTTTTGGCGTTAAATGCTGCTGAAATATTTCAGCAGCATTTGAGCTGTTCTAGTTTATTCAAACAATCCTTTTATAACCGCGTGGCGGTTTTGCACCATTAATATGCCGTTAGCCCATACATACTCAGGGGTTAAGGTCTCTTTATCGAGAAGCACAACATCCGCGTCGCTTGTTGCTTTAAGGCGGCCTTTATCAAGTCCTAAAATATCGGCAGGGTTACTGGTTATGCTCATTAAAGCCTGCTCTATAGGGACGTTATATTCTTTGACTGCTTGCTGAAACGAACTCAGTAGGGATGCCTCTTTGCCCACCTCAAGCCCTAATAAATTAAAGTCTTTATCAAAAATAGGTAAACTAGCATGGCCATCTGAGCTCATAGTGAGTTGATTTGGTGCTACGCCTTGTTCTAAGCAGTAGGCAAGGGCATGGGCTGCTGCATATTCACCATGTGCTAAATCGTAGTCGGTGGTGCTGGTGGTAAAGTCGATAGTACCGCCCTGATCACAAAAGTGAATACCGGCATCAAGAAGTGCTTTATTGCGGTTCATATGCGTAGGATAAAACTGTTTAAGCTTAATATCACTTTGCTGAGCCACCTGATGCAAAATACTCAAGTGACTATCGACAGGGCCGACATGAATACTCACGGTGCCTTTTTTACCACTGAGCATACCGGCTACTTTGGCCTCGGCTGCCAATTCTGCTAATTGCTGGACCGTAGGTTGGCTACTGCGATGATCAGAAATAGCCACTTCGCCAACACCTATAAACTCCTCTATATACATGATGTCGTCAGTGATTGAGTGAGTAAGAGTTTTAGCGGGTAAATGATACGAACCGGTATGGCAAAATACATTCAGCCCTTGCTCTTTTAGGCCTTTTGCTTTGGCAACCAAATTGGTAAGCGTACGTGAGCTTGAGTCGGTACCCAGTGCGCCCACCACTGTGGTAGTGCCCGATAGGGTTGCATCGGTTAGGTTCATTTCAGGGGTGCGGCTGGCAAATCCAGCTTCGCCACCGCCACCGGTAATATGCACTAACGAGTCAACAAACCCCGGCGTAACAAGCTTATTTTTACCGTCAATTCGTTTGACGAGTACACTGCTGTCGAGGATTATATTTTCGTCAATAGCAATGATTTTACCACCGCCAATTAAAACATCTTGTGTGCCTAGGTAGGTAGGTGCATAAACGTTTGCACCTTGAATTAAAGTTAACATAACAAATTCTTTTTATTGATAATTAATAAAGTAAGCAAGAAATATAAAGCCGCTTGCTAATACAAAAAGTGCTAGAGCAAAGCGCCAAATAAACGCAGCCCATTCTCCCCAATCTAATTTCACGACCCCTAAACAACCAATTAAACTAGCTGAGGTGGGAATTAAAATATTGGTTAATCCATCACCTAATTGAAAGGCCAATACCACAATTTGCCTTGATACATTGAGCAAATCGCCAAGTGGAGACATCAGCGGCATAGTGATGGCAGCTTGGCCTGAACCCGATGAAACAAAAAAGTTAAATACACTTTGAAACACCAGCATTCCCCAAGCTGCAATGTAATCTGGCACACTGGCTATGCTACTTGCACAGTAATAAAGCAGGGTGTTGAGAGTTGAGGGAGTGGTTAAATCACTACCGCCTAATAGTAATACAATGCCTTTAGCCAGTGCGACTAATAACGCCGCTGGCAATAATTCTTGTGCACCGTGTTTAAACGCATCCGCGCACTCATTCGCGGTTAGCTTTTTAAACACGATGGCAATTATTGCACTGATAAGGCCAATACAAAAAAACTGTGCCGCAAGCTCAGGAATATAATATTGGCGAGCCATCACTCCCCATACAACCCAGGCTATGCCCAATACAAACACTAATAATGTGAGTGCATCGGCTAGGCTGAGTTTAATCGTTGGCTGATCACCCGTTTTTAGGGATTGTGTTTTTATCCGTTTTGCATAGCGCATAGTAAACACAAGGCCTACAAGGGTAAAACAAGCCCACGCTAACATACGAAAGCCCGCACCAGAAAATACTGGAATTTCAGCTATCGATTGCGCTATAGCAATGCTAAAAGGGTTCATCCATGAGGTGGCAAAGCCTATTTGCGTAGCCACATAAGTTGTAAGTACAGTGACTTTAGCGTCGTAGCCAAGTTGTTGCATAATAGGGAGCAGCACAATACAAAATGCAATAGCCTCTTCGCCCATACCAAATACCGCGCCGCCTAACGAAAATAGTAAAAACAGTAAGGGAATAAACAGCCATTCAACCCGCTTGGTTTTATTAATAAGTGCCATAATGCCGTTATTAATCGCACCGGTTTTCATAATAATGCCAAAGGCACCGCCAGTGATTAAAATAAACGCCATTACGCCAATAGCTGCACCATATTTATCACCCGACACTAAGCCTTCAAACAATACATTTGCTAAACCAATGTCCCCACCTTGTGCAAAAACAGGTGGTGATTGTTGGTCGTTAACGGCTTGATATTGTGAAAGCTGCACAGTGTGGCTACCAGATTCTGCATTAAATACCCCGGGGGTAATAAATACCGTGGCCATATAGGCAATCACTGCCACACACAGCAAAATGATGCTGGCATCGGGCATAGAAAATTGTTTTTGTTTCATAATTTCACTTTAATAAAAGGTCATTGTGTTGATGCGTAAATAAACGCTTAAACGTACTTTAGCACTTAATAGGCAGTGTCACTGTAGCCATGACCTGTAATAAAAGGAAGGCCGCAAAGCGTTTGCTTTGCGGCTAAGTGGTTAAAAACGGTAGCTAATACTTAATTTGTAATTAGCACCTAGGGCATTATGATTAATTGAATCAAAGCCACGGTTTGAGCCATAAAGAGTGGGTGGCTGTTTATCAAAAATATTATTGATGCGCGCACGCAAAGTCAGTGATTTATTAACATAAAAACCCGCTGATAAATCCCAAACGAGCCAGTCATCAACCTGATGCTCACCTTTTGAGTCTAATACGCCAAGCGAATCTAGCTCATCAATTTCACGACCACGCAGGCCTTTTATATCATCTTCGTAGCTGCTGGTGTAGTTTGCACCTAAGTTAAGGTAGTAATTTTGCGCTTCCCAATCTATTGACATACGCGCAACATTTTCAGGATAACGATAAGTTCCTACCAACTTCTCTAACGAGTCAGACCCCGGTTTATTACGTTCAAACTCAAGGTAATGAGTACCGTCAAACGCAAAGGTCAAATCGCCGCTTGGTAATACAAACCTATGGTCAAACTTAAAGTCTATGCCTGCTAATGTTTGTGTACCAGTGTTTTCAAGTGGGATAGCATGATCGCGAAACAACGGTAAAAATAGCTCGTCATCACGTGGGTTAAATTCATCTATATAACTGCTTAAAATTTCAGTTAAATTAGCGCCGTCTTGCTCTATGTTTAAACCACTGGTGTCGGTGACATCACATAATGCTTCATCGTACGATATGCCTTGCTCGCCCGGTGGGACAATGCCACAGTGACGAAGTGACGCATCAGTTATAGCGCGGTCGAGCACTGCGGTCATGTTGGTATCGATTACTTCTTCATGATCAAACTGCCAATAATCAATGGTTAAATTAGTATTAGCCGATGGACTCCATGCAAAGCCAACACTGATAGCCTCAGATTCTTCTGCATTTAGATTAGGGTTACCTAACTCTAACGAATTAACACTCACTTGGGTGCCATCACCCATACAGTATAAATCGGCTACAGCTTGGTTGGCACCACAGTCAAAAGTAGATTGCGTGGTTCTTAATTTAACGCCAGCTTGAGTTAATGATGGTGCTCTAAACGAGGTTGACCATGAACCACGAACAACTAACGAATCAGTCGGGCGATAGCTCAAACCTATTTTAGGATTAAAGGTGCCACCAAAATCATCGTAATGATCGTATCGACCCGCTGCTTGCAGCTCTATTTGCTCACTCAGTGAAATACTTAATTCAGCAAAGGCGGCATATTGAGTGCGCTCGGCTTCTGATAAGCTAGAGCCAAAGCCAAATACATCAACAAGGTAGTCTTTGTCTGCTTGAGCTTGTGAATTAAGCGAAGGAAAGTCGCTTAGCTCTTCACGGCGTGCTTCTACCCCAAATGAGGCATAGGCTGGTAGGTCGTTAAAGGTAAATAGTTCACCATTAAAGTTAGCATCCCAGCCGTAAACAGTACTTTCTCCACTGCGTGTTGGGCGAGCTTGCGCTGTTGCCAAAACGGCATCATTAGCGGCGTCGCCTTGAAGGAAAGGGTTGTAAAAAGGTAGCAACTCCCCAGATACACAATTTAAGTCAGTACCGTCATAACTTGCCAGCGTACCGTCTGAACATAGCTCGCCTGTAATCGCGCCATGAAACTGGTAACGATTATATACCCCTGCAATCGCTTCTTGCTCTGAACGTGAGCGAGAAAGAGTAACACCAGATTCCCAACCCCAATCACCAATTTCACCACTTAGACTGCTTACCAAGCGAAAGTTTTTCGTTTCTACTTCCACCGTTCTTGGGGCATTAAAGCGCGCGTCAAACGCAAAGCCATATACTTCTCGGCCACTTTGAGTATCAAATGGGTCAATATAAAGTTGATCCATTAAATCATTACTACCATCGGCATTATCGTAAATAAATAAGGCGTCTTCTAAAACATACGGGCCGTCGTCATCATTAATTTGGTTAATAGGTGAGGGCGATGAATACGCTTTTGCCTTGGTCTGACTGTAAAAAAAATCAGTATGCCATTGTAGACCACCAAGCTCACTATTAAACATAAAGCCAGTTGAAAGGCTTTCAAATGGCGTTTCTAGGTAATCATCTTGATTTGGGTAGTAAGCACAAATTTGTTCATCAAGTTCAGTAGTAACTAACTCGGTTTTGCAGTTTGGTGATGGAAGTTCGTTACCATCTCGGCTGCTGAAATAATAAATATTAGGTGAGTTCTCCAGCTTAGGTAAATAGGAGTAACCATTCACTAAAGAGGGAGAGGCCGTGTAATTACGATCGGTGGCTTTAAAAGCGTTACGGTCATATATATCTGCAAATACCGTTAAGTTACTCTCGCCTATTTTTGTACCATACACTAAGTTTAATTGTTTTTTACTTTCGTCATGTTGATCAAAGCTATCGGCAAACGAAGTATTGATTTCAGCGCCTTCAAAATCATCTTTTAAAATATAGTTAATAACACCCGCTACAGCATCGGCACCATAAACGGCTGATGCACCGGTGGCTAAAATATCAATACGTTCAATGGCCGCAAGTGGAATAGAATTAACATCTACAAAGTTTTCAGTGCCTGCAGCAAATGAGCTAGGCGCAACTCTTCGCCCATTTATTAATGTAAGCGTTGCTGATGGCCCCATGCCTCTTAAGCTCGCTGCTGATTGACCCGCTGGTGTTGAGGTAGACGTACCGCCACTTTCAGAGGTTGAAAATGTGCCACTTCCGCCTTTAAAAACAGATAAATCTTTGAGTAATTCATGAATGGTATTAGCACCAGAGCGTTTGATTGCATCTTGGTCTAGCACGGTTAGTGGAATAGTGCCTTCCAGATCAACGCCTTTTAAGCGAGATCCTGTTACTTCTACTCGTTCAATGTTGGTATTAGTTTGAGTTTCTTGTGCATACACACAAGTGACAGGGCTCAGTAAAGTGCTTACTGTGGCCGCAATAGTTAGTTGACGAAACATTGTAGTACCTTTTGTCTTTTTTAAGCGCGCAGAAATAGGTTTAATATTTCTTAAGGCTTTAATTATTATGGTTTTTTAGACAGGGCAATGGTGAAATGACACGCTGAGCCCCTCACAGAAATTAGTGAGGTGGTGGGCTACTCGTCAAACCACTCCGAAAGGTAGTGTGGTGAGTAGAAATATGTTGTAAGCAGTGTTGCTTTTTTAAACATAATTCTCGTTCCAAAAAGGTTTTTGACAAAGCTAGCAAATGGGTGCTAGCTTACTCGCGTTTTAAAGTTCCTTTTTTTTATAGCAAGTGAGAGACGCTCTCGCAAGTTATTTCTTATAATTTTTCACATGAGTGTAACATAATGGAACGAATAAATTTACCAAACAAGCGGTTAGTTAAATCGCGAATAATAACCGCTTTTTACTCAATTTTAATTGCTTTTTCGCTACAGTTAGGCGCAAAAGAGTCTAATCAAACTCTTGTTTTAGTGGGGGGAGCTCTCACAACATGCGCCAGTTTAAGCTCTAAAAACTGTGAAAAAAATACTCAGATCTCGGGTAAAACGCATAATGTATTTGCGCTCTCTCACACTAAAATTAGCCAAATAAAGCAACAATGGCCCAGTAAAAATAGCCAAGCTAAAAATAACACTATTAAAAATTTAGCAACAATGCAGGCTAAGTCATCGCCCACATTATCGAAAAAAGAACTGTTATGGTTGTGGCGCGATATTGATAGCAAACAGCTCAATAGTTTATCGGATCAAGAATACAATTTTGTAATAGATATGCTTGAAGTAGCTCAAATAAAAAGCGACAACACACGGCTAAAAGAGCGGGTAAATACTGCGCTTAATAGCGAATCGGCAGCGACAGAGATTTTGCAGTTTATATCGGGTAGTTTAAAAGTTAATAACTCCAACCCGAGTATACTGGCCATTACCGCCTCAAGCAGAGACCCTTATGAATCTGCTGATTTTTACGAAGGATTACTAAGCTTCCCTAATGTAAATTCGCAATGGCTTGCATTAACCCCTGCGCTTGCTAAAGCAATAACCACCAACAAGTGTGATGATTTAACCACGCTTAGGCACTCCGAAATGGGGCTATATCAACGCGAACATATTTACCCTGATCGCACACAAGCTGAATATCAATTGTGTAAAAAAGGCATCGACGCTTTAGTAGAGCTAATAAAAAACAGTACCGGTGTGATGTTTAATGGTGGCGATCAAAGCCTAACTCGAAAAGTATTATTTGATGAAAATAACCAGCCTTACCCTTGGACAAAAGCATTACAGTCTCGCCCTGTTATTGTTGGAACAAGTGCAGGTACCGCGGTGCAAAGTGGTGGGCAAGCCCACGCCGGGAATGTGGTGATGATCACCAATGGCACTAGCTTGTCGGCATTGAAAGAAGGCGCACAAGCCATTGATGCCCCAAGTGAACGCTCAAACAGCGATAGTTTAACTTACAACCGCTTTGGGGGTTTAGGCACATTTAGTTACGGTGTACTCGATACACACTTTAGCGAGCGAAACCGTACATTAAGACTAGGCACTTTGCTCGACGACTTAAGCGCAAACCAAGATCAGCCGACATTCGGTTTTGGTGTAGACGAAACCACAGCCTTAGTGGTGATTAAATCTGAAGCTGGCAATTTAATGACCGTAATTGGTAAAAATGGTGTAGTGATGGTTAAATCAACAGGGCAAGCTCAGGCTAAAACTAAAACCTATAGTTACTCTTATTGGCCTGTGGGAAGTGTGATTGATATTAAAAATAACGATTATACCTTAAGTCAGCGCAGTATTAGCCAAGCATTACCAGCAATTAAAATACCGCCTTTACCAGTTCAGCGTTTTGGCAGTATTTTAATGGATGCCAAATTACGCTCTTTAACGCAAGCCATGTGCCTTAGCCAAGAACAAACGGCTGTTGGTCAGCAAGGTGAGTTTATTATTAGCCTATCTACCACGCCTGAGTCGGCATATCATCGTATTAGTGCTGCGCAGTATGGCTGTGCGGTGAGTAATTTAGAAATTGCAGTGAGTACCTTTTAATTTAATGCCACGCAAGCTAATTTAATTAAACACGCTGCTTAGTTGATTTTAACTTTAGCGGCCATACTATATTTAAAGCGTGTTTATTAAATCACAACAAAAGGAAGGTTCATGAGTAAAGTAGCGGTTATTTATTTTTCGGGATATGGCCATACCAAAAAAGTGGCTGAATTTGTAGCTGATGGAGCAAACGCTCAACTTATTGCTATTGATGAAAATGGCGATATACAAGACGCCGATTGGGATACGTTAAACAATGCAGACGCCATTATTTTTGGTGCACCTACCTATATGGGCTCATATCCTTGGCAGTTTAAAAAGTTTGTTGATGCTACCTCTAAAGTATGGTTTACCATGGGGTGGAAAGACAAAATATTTGGCGGGTTTACTAATAGCGGCAGCCTAAATGGCGATAAACAAGTCACTCTAATTAGTATGCAAACATTGGCTTCGCAACATGGTGGAATTTGGGTAAGCCTAGGGTTACCACCGGCCAATAAACTGGAATCAACTCGTCAAGACATCAATAATTTAGGCGGTTCAGTTGGCGTATTAGTGCAATCACCTACTGATGCAGATGAATCTGCTATTCCATCAGGCGATTTAGAAACGGCCCGTTTATACGGCGAACGTGTAGCTGATATAGCCAAACGCTTAAAGTAAAAGTCACTCGATAAAATAAGTTAAAAAAGCCACATTGTGTGGCTTTTTTAGTTTGATAATTCCAATTTTTGTTGTTTGTGCTCTAGCTGGTATAGGCTTGAAAATTGACGTTTATGAACTTCAAATAAATACGCTCTTAGCTGCTCTTTACCATGGTGAATGTGTTTAATTTTTGCTGCTATGCCACACTTACTCTGCCTAACCGGTTCTATATCTAATGATATCGCCGCTTCGTTGGGTAAAATAAATTGCATATTCTGCAACTCATCAAGTTCACTGTGTACTGATGTGGGTTTTAAAAATATCCCTGTGCTAGATATAGATTCAATGCAAAAACCTTGGCTTTGGATATTTAATTCGCTCAACCGCCAGCTGCGCTGAATACCTTTAGTGTCAATTACTTCGGGGGCTTCTAATACAGTACTGAAATGGCCTAATTCATCGGTTTTAAATTGAAGTGGGAACCATAGTTGGTAGTGGGCTACTTCTGCTAATAAGGTTAATTTAGCTTGACCAAGTAAATGCGCAATACCATCTGGTATTGATGCTTGTACTGTTAACTTTGTTTCATTGATTAATGCACTACTTTGACTAGGTTCAAATAAGCCAGATAAAAAGTTAATTTCTTCGTCAGACAAATCCATGTATTTTCCTTAATACCTAAATTGTGGATTCTATTCCTCACAAGGTTACTGCCCAATGAATGAACAGTTTATTATTTTGTAAGCTCCGCATAGCGCGGCTAAATTTTTATACAATTAAAAATTTCAACCTTCCTGATTGAAATTTTAAGCTGTTGATTTTAATTGGTTTTGTTTGTTTTTAAACTCAGTGAGTTAAATAGTTGTATGCGTTTTTTAGTATTTTAACCTTATTATCACCAATAAGTTAAGTAATAAAGTGTACAAAATTAAAACGCTTCGCGATGTTTTTATATCAACAATGCGTAAATGAGACTTAGGTCTAGCTTACGAAGCATAAGGAAATACTTAGAATAGCGCCAAATAAAAATGGGGTTTAAGGGGTTCCAAATGCAATTAGAACGAATTCGTCGTAGCGACTTACACAACAAAGTAATGTCTGCAGAGCAGGCCAGTTTATTTATTAAAGACGGTATGACCGTGGGTATGAGTGGTTTTACTCGTGCCGGTGAAGCGAAAGCTGTACCACGTGCGCTTGCAGAGCGAGTGCGTGAAAACCCAATGAAAATTAACTTAATGACGGGCGCGTCATTAGGAAACGACTTAGATAAGCTACTAACTGAATCAGGTGCGTTAGCGCGTCGTATGCCATTTCAAGTAGACAGCACATTACGTAAAGCGATTAACAACGGTGAGGTCATGTTTATTGACCAGCATTTATCTGAAACCGTTGAACAGCTACGTAATCATCAGTTAACTATGCCTGATGTAGCGGTCATTGAAGCCGTAGCTATTACTGAAGAAGGCCACATAGTACCTACAACATCAGTGGGCAATTCAGCCAGCTTTGCTATTTTTGCCAAACAGGTAATTGTAGAAATTAATATGTTACACCAGCCAGAGCTTGAAGGGCTGCACGACATTTATATTCCATCTTATCGTCCTACACGTACGCCAGTGCCGCTAGTGAAAGTAGATGACCGCATTGGTAGTACTGCAATTCCAATTGATCCGGCTAAAATTGTGGGTATTGTATTTACCAATCAAAGTGACTCATTTTCAACCGTTACCGACCCAGATGCAGATACAGCCTCTATTGCACGTCACTTAGTGAACTTTTTTAAAGAAGAAGTAGCACAACAGCGTATGCCTGAAAACCTAGGCCCATTACAAGCCGGTATAGGTAACATTGCCAACGCAGTAATGATGGGTTTATTAGACTCTGATTTTAAAGACCTCACTATGTATTCAGAGGTACTACAAGATTCTACCTTTGATTTAATTGATGCGGGTAAACTTAATTTTGCATCAGGGTGTTCAATTATTTTATCAGAGCGTTGTAACTCACAAGTATTTAATAACCTTGAAAAGTATCGTGATAAGCTAGTACTTCGTCCACAAGAAATGTCGAACCACCCTGAAATTGTGCGTCGTTTAGGTATTATTGCAATTAACACTGCACTTGAGTTTGATATATATGGCAACGTTAACTCAACCCATGTGTGTGGTACTAAAATGATGAACGGTATTGGTGGTTCAGGCGACTTTGCACGTAATGCGCATGTATCGGTGTTTGTAACTAAATCAATTGCCAAAGGTGGCGCTATTTCAAGTGTTGTGCCTATGGTAAGCCATGTTGATCATACTGAGCACGATGTTGATATTTTAGTAACCGAGCAAGGCCTTGCTGATTTACGCGGTTTAGCGCCACGCGAACGTGCAATTGAAGTCATTAAGCACTGTGTACACCCAGATTATCGCAACGCCATGCTTGACTACTACGAGCGTGCATGTGTTCGTGGCGGTCATACGCCTCATATTTTAGAAGAGGCATTCAGCTGGCATACCCGCCTTGAGCAACAAGGCACAATGAAGCAAAGTTAATACATAAAACCCCGCATCTGCGGGGTTTTTATTTTGTAATTAGTCTAAAATATTAGACTCAGACCAAACCCTAAGATCGTGAAGAATTCCTAGTGCAGAGCGCCCAAACTCAGTGAGCTCGTAGGTGACAGCAATAGGTCTAGTGCTGATCACCGTCCTTAAAACCATCTTATTGGCCTCTAACTCTTTTAAACGTTGATCTATCATTTTTTTGCTCGCTCCACCTAACATTCGAGTTAGATCATTAAAGCGAACAGGTTCATCTTTTAAGTGATAAATAATAGAGCTTGTCCACTTCCCGCCAATTAAGCGCATTCCTTTTTCAATAGCACAAGGTTCTAAGCAGGCATTTAAAACTTTTTTTCTTCCCTTACTATCTGTTTCTATAGAGCTTTCCAAAATTTAACCTCTAAAATAGGGTGGTTACTAAAAGTATACTAATTGAATCTATTCTTCAGGTAACTATTATATACCACATTAAAGTAAAGACCAATTTTTGTACTATTTTTGGAGAGATCACATGAGCAAGGTACTCATTATAAATGCACACCAATATTATTCTTTTTCAGAGGGCAAATTAAATGCCACCCTAGTTGATGTAGCATCATCGATACTGATAGAAAAAGGCCATGAAGTTAAAACCGTAACTATGACAGATAGTATTGATGTAGAGGCACAATTAGCACTTCATAAATGGGCTGACGTTGTCTTACTGCAATCACCTATTAACTGGATGGGCGTGCCATTTTCGTTTAAAAGATATATGGACGAGGTGTATACAGCCGGTATGGGTGGCGCCATGTGTAATGGCGATGGTCGTCACCAGGACGACCCAAAAAGCGGTTATGGCACAGGTGGCACACTTAAAGATACTAAATATATGATGTCACTCACATTTAACGCACCAGAGGAGTCATTTAACAATTTAGAAGAATTTTTTAATGGTAAAAGTGTTGACGACTTAATGTTCCCAATGCATATGAACTTTAAGTTTTTTGGTATGACAGCAATGCCTACCATTGCTTGTTTTGATGTTATGAAAAACGCCGATATAGATACTGACTTAGCGCGCTTTAAAGCACATATAAGTACACACTTTTGAGAGGAAACACAATGACTAATGCATCACAGTATACAAATAAACTTCTTCCGGGGAGTCGTTTCCCAAAGATTAATTGCCCTGTACTAAATAGTAACGAAGTAGAGTTAGGGCGTGTCCAGCAAGACGCTGCTTGGCAAATGGTGGTTGTGTATCGTGGCCAGCATTGTCCTATGTGTACGCAGTATCTAAATCAGTTAGAAGAAATTAAACAGTCATTACAAGACATTGGAGTTTCTTTAATTGCTGTATCGGCCGACAGCGAAGCGCAGTTGTTAACACATAAAGAGAAGTTATCAGTGAGTTATCCCATTGCGTTTGAATTAAAGCCTGAACAAATGAATGCGTTAGGGCTGTATGTTTCTCAACCTCGCAACGCTCAAGAAACAGACCATTTATTTGCTGAGCCTGCTGTGTATGTAGTGAATGAACACGGTACAATACAAGTTGTTGATATCTCAAATAACCCATTTGTAAGACCAGATCTGTCTACTTTATTGCGAGGTATAACTTGGATTAAAAACCCTGATAATAATTACCCTATTCGTGGAATGCATAAAGGTTAATGTTTGATGGTTTAAGTTTGCCACTATGATCTGTAAAATAACTGCATATTATTTACAGACTCGCTATGGCGAGCAACACAGAGTAACCATAATGGAAAACAAACTAACTGCAATCGATACACTCGCTGAACTTGAAAGTTTTTTACTGCAAGTTGAAAACGGCGGCCTAGGTTTAACCGGCGTAGCAGGCGTGGGTATGGCAACTAACAATGCTGACGGCAGCCGTTTTGTAGCCGTGTTTGATGACAAGCAACAACTTTTATTAGCACGTGAAATTACCGAAGAGATCTTCCAAAGCGGACAAGACATGGTGCGCAACGGCGTAGGGCGTAAGCACTAGTACCTTACTACTAATTTAAAAAGCGCCAAATGGCGCTTTTTTTGTGGTTTTATTTTAAACAGGTGTTAAATATAAAATAAATTTACACAAATGGCACGCTATGTAATGGTTTCACTAGTTTTATTATGTAAAAGCGAAATAGCTCAGGTGAAATCATCAATATTCAACCGTTATCAGGTGTTAGTTAGTATGGACTTTATTGCTATCGGACTTTTCTTTTTAGTTCTTCTAATCGCTTTATCTATTGTTTGGAGCACGCTAAAAACGGGAATTTCACCGATGATGAGCTCAAGCAAAGCGCGCCAAACTATGCTTAATGCAATAAGCATGGATGAAAAAGGCGCATTAATTGATTTGGGTTCAGGTTGGGGGACGCTCGTTATAGCGGTTGCTAAAAATTATCCTAATAAACATGTTATTGGCTATGAGTTATCGTGGTTTCCTTGGATGGTTTCAGTGCTTTTTAAATATAGTTTGGGTTTAGGTAATCTTACCCTCTATCGTAAAGACTTCAAAAATGCCGATCTTAGTTCTGCGTCTACTTTGGTATGTTACTTGTTTCCTGGTGGTATGGTAGCGCTTGAAGATAAGTTAAAGCATGAAAAAGTTAATAATAAAATCACTATTGTGAGTAATACCTTCGCTTTACCTTCATGTAAACCAACTAACGTTATCAAGCTTAAAGATTTTTACCAAACGCCTATTTATGTATACCACTGGCAATCCAAATAGAGGGATATTATTTGGATTCAGTGCTTAGTTGATGTCATATTTTTTATCCATAAGTTCATGTTATCTGCAGACATTGGTTTGGCAATATAATAGCCTTGCCCATGATAGCAACCCATATCTATAAGTACTTTTTCGAGCTCTTGCGACTCGATCCCCTCTGCTATTAGGTTAAACCCAAATGCTTTACTTAGCGCCACGATACAGGTAACGATGGACTTGTCTTCATGGTCTGATAGGAGCTTTTTAACAAAGCTTTGATCTATTTTTAATGTATCTAAAGGTAATTTTTTTAAGTAACTCAAAGAGGCGTAACCTGTACCAAAGTCGTCTAACGCAATACTTACCCCTAAATTTCGACAGCCATTGAGAACGTCGACTGCCTGTTCAACGTTTCCAATGGTGGTGCTCTCTAAAATTTCTAATTCGAGGGTTTTTGGTTTTATATTATTAGTGCTGATGAGTAACTCTCTGAGGTTTTCAACAAAGCCCTCACTAAGTAAATGAGCTGGAGAGATGTTTACACTCATAGAAAGATGATTTCTAGTCCAAATTTTATGTTGTTTTAAGGCTTCAGCAAGTACCCATTCACCAATTAATATACCAATGTGTGGGTGCTCTAATGCCTCTGAAAAGTGACCAGGGTAAAGTAAACCCAAAGTAGGGTGATTCCAGCGTATTAAGGCTTCAACGCCAATCAACTGGTGATCCATTAAATTTACCTTTGGTTGATAATGTAGAATAAACTCTTTACGAGCAATGCCTTTTTCAGCAGCCAATAACAAATCATGTCTTGCATGCCTTAGGCTTTCTTCCTCTGGATCAAAAAACAGAATCCGGTTTGTTCCTGATCTTTTTGCTTGGTACATAGTTTGATCGGCTCTTCGTAAAATGTCATCACAAGTTAAGCCATCATCACTGGGAAGTGCAACGCCGATGCTGACTGAAATTTGAACGGAGCACGAAAACTCTGCTAATTTTATCGGATCATTTACCTCAATTAGCACGTCTTGTAACAGAATCTCATATTCTTGTATTGTGTGCGCAGCCCCTCTTAATAAAAGGATAAACTCATCTCCACCAATACGCGCTAGTGTATCTTCCTTGCGTAATGTGTTTTGTAGCCTTTGGGCAATGGTTTTCAACACGAAATCTCCGATTTCGTGACCGTATTTGTCATTAATAGGTTTAAAGTTATCTAAATCTAAATAGGCAACGGCGAGCTTTTGGTGAGATGTAATAGCTTGTTGAAGTTGATCGATTAAAATAGGGCGGCTTGCTAGGCCTGTTAGGCTATCGTAATGTGCCATGTCATGAAGTTTTTTCTCTGAGCTTGCGCGTTGAATAGAGCTAGATATAGAGTGTATCAACTGAGCGCTTTTTAATTGGTTTTTAAGTAAATAATCGCTTGCTCCTAGCCGCATAGCTTCTGCTGCTATTTGTTCATCTCCCAATCCCGTGATCATAATCACAGCGCAATGATTATTTACAGACTTTCTAATATTATCTAGCAGGGTAAGCCCGGAGCCGATACCTAATCGATAATCAACTATGACGCAATCAAACTCCCCATGTTCAAGATAAGACATCGAGCTTTCAATAGAGGATGCTTCTGAAATTTTCGCCTGTATGTTAGAGCGAGATATCATACGACGTATATGTTCTCTATCAACCGCATCGTCATCAACAATGAGTAGGTTAATAGTGTCGCAGCTTTCAAAATCATCTATTGAAGTTCTCATATCCATATCTCTTGCAAAATAGCTTATTCAAGCTCAATGGCATGTATATAAGCATCCATAAGTATCGCTAATTTGGCAAACTGCGGGCCAATTGCATGTTTAACCATATAACCTGCTACGTTGTTATGATACGCGCGAGTACGATCGTTATCCTCATTGGAGGTCGTTAGTATAAATACAACGGTATTGTTTAAGTTTTTATCTTTACGAATATGGTCTAAAAATTCAAACCCATTCATCACTGGCATATTTAAATCAAGTAATACCAAGTAAGGCTCCGATATTTCTTTTTGTTGCGCTTTTTCTCGTAACGCATCTAGCGCAAGTTTTCCGTTTTGTTTCCAAATTATTTTAATTTTAGGATCAACTTTTTTTAAGCTTCTTGTAACGGCTTCCGCGGCAACATCGTCGTCCTCAACAAGTAGTATGGATAGATTTTTGATCATAAATTCTCTTTCCTAGCAAAGCGTGGCCACCAAACATGAAATGTTGACCCTTTGTGCGGTTCATTTGAACTAACTGAAATGCGCCCACCATGGGCTTGTGCAAGGCGCCGACTAATAGACAGCCCTATACCTGAAACCGACTTATCATCGGAAGTTGTTTGAAACAAACTAAAAATACGCTCGTAAGCCTCTGGTGGTATACCGGGTCCATCATCAGTCACAGTGATATGGCAAAGCGTATTTTCTGCTACACAACTAATCTCTATAGTTCCTTCTTTACTGTCATGGTGTTTAATAGCGTTACTTAATAAATTACGGACCACGGTTTCAAGTGGCGTCCATGCAGTCACGATGGTATTTAATTGAATGTCTTTATGAATCTTCATTCCAACTGGTAAATCTAACAGTTCGGTAACGTTATAAATTAATTTATGCATATCGATTACTTGAGTATCTAGGCTGGCTTTACCAGCTCTTGCATAGGCCAATAAATTATCTATTAACGTCTCCATTTTGTGAATACGATCATCAATACGCGTTAAGTTATATTCGACTTCAGGCGTGGTAGTGCCCAAATCTTCTTTTACCCATTCAATTAAGTTTGAAATGCCTCGCAATGGAGAGCGTAAATCATGAGAGGCCACATAGGTAAATTCTTTCAGGCTAGTGTTATTTTCTTTTAGCTCGGTTTCCATTCGTTTTCGTTCTGTTATATCTAACAAGGACACAAATACCATGTCTTCGTCATTGGTGTTTATAAAAGGACTCAGGCCCACTTCAACTGGGAATTCTTTTCCATCTTTGTGTAAGGCGGTTAAATCTCTGCCTACTCCCATACTTCTGACACTGGGTTCACGATGAAATGAATGGCGAAGTGCTGAATGGTGCCCTTGATAGCGCTGCGGTAATAGCATTTCCATTTTTTTATCGAGTAATTCTATTTCACTGTAGCCAAAAGATTTACATAACGATTGATTAACCGCTTGAATAATGCCCGCTTGGTCTACTATTAACACACCATGTGGTGCAGCCTGAATAGAGCGTTGAAACATATTGTTAGCGCGCAGCCTTTGCGATATATCAACCAGTGTGGCTAAAACTAACTCTTGTTGTCCGTGTATTGGGTTTAAGCCTATTTCGATTGGGATTTGCTTACCATTTTTTTGACTCGCAAATAACTCACGACCTTCACCCATTAAGCGTTTTCGAGGGTTAACAAAAAACTGACTCATCAAATGGGTATGGTTCGCTTTAAATTGCGCTGGAAGTAAACTATCTATGTTCATTCCTATGAGTTCTGAATCCTCATACCCCAGTATTTCAGATAGTTGACTATTGGCAAAAAGGATCTGAGCATCAGTATTAACTATCATTGCCCCCATGGGTAAACAATTAACTAGCTGAGTTAAAAATGCTTCATCCATATTTACATTTACACTTGGCGAATTAGATTTTTTATTTACTTTTTTAAGGTCCATCAAGCATCCCGCAAGTAAATGTAGTTCCTATAGTATAGTAATAGTCGAACAAGTAATGAACAGCAAATCTAGAGGATGATCATATTGTTTAAATGCTAATTTTAATAATTTCTTCTTGTATTTTAGCGAGTCATTATGAACGTACTGTTCAGAGTGAGGTGTATAAAAGACGTGTTTCTTTCAGCTTTTAATAAAAATCATTTCACACCAACACAAAGAGTTTAGGTTGACACTTGACCTGTCTATTACTCTATAGTTTACATTTAACATCGCATTTAAAAATGTATGGAGTCATATGTGTATCGTATTTCTGAGCTAGGTGCATTAGTTGGTTTATCGAGGACCACTTTACTTTATTACGAAAAGCTTAAGCTAATTTCTAGTAAGAGGTTAGAAAGTGGCTACCGAGTATATAGCGAAAGAGTTTTACAGCAGGTGCGTTTAGTTCAACACCTAAAAAGTGGTGGACTGAGCTTGGCTGAATGTAAGTCTTGCCTCGATAGTAAGTTAGATAAGTCTGTTCTTAAGTTTCGTTATAACGAATTAGAAGAAGACATTAAACGAAAACAAAAGTCATTGGCTTTGCTGTCGTCTCTGTTAGGAGAAAACAGTAGCAAGTCATGGCATGAAATGCTTAGCGAAGTGGCTCCAGATGCGCATATTGACTGGTTAAAAACTCAAGGGTTTAACGAAAAGCAAGCTCTAAGAATTAGGTGGTTATCAAAAGATATGAACGAACATGACAAATATATGCAAGATTTTATGAGCGTATTTGCAGCACTAGAATCTTGGGGGCCTAATAGTGAAGAGGACACGAAAAAAGCGTTTCATTTACTTAGTACCAATCCTAAACGAATTTTAGAGATTGGCTGTGGCAAGGGTTACTCAACAATATTACTCGAAAGGTTATCGAACGCAGAAATAATAGCGACTGACAATGAGCAAAGTGCGCTTGATAAAGTAGAAGATAAAATAAAGCAGCATAACTTGAGTGAGCGGGTATCAACTAAATGCACCAGCATGACAGAATTAAACTTTGGCACTAAAAAGTTTGACGTTATTTGGGCTGAAGCCTCGGCTTATATAATGGGTATAGAAAACGCCCTAAAAAAATGGAAATCGTTACTCACCGACGATGGTACTTTGGTTTTTAGCGATTTAGTTTGGTTAACTGACAGCCCAAGTCAAGATGCTATTGATTATTGGAAGAGCGATTATCCAGATATACAAACAGTTAATACACGTAAATCACAAATAGAAAAAGCTGGCTACCAGCTTCAGCATACATTTACGGTATCAGTGCAAGCTTGGAAGAATTATTACGAGCCACTCGAACTGCGCTTACAAGATGTTGCATCAAAAATGACTGGGTCACAAGCTGTGGTTGATATTCAAAATGAAATAGATTTATATAAATCTCATTTAGGCGAATTTGGTTATCAGTTTTTTATTGCTAAAAGGCTTTAAGAAATCAATAACCATGGGCTAACCCATAGAATAAATAACTTTAGCTTAAACACCATTCATATTAACCGGTTGAATGGTGTTTTTAATTATTATTTGAAAAGTATTTAACTGTGGCGTCACATAATCTCAATACCATGGAAATCAAAAAGCAGAAAAACAGTCAATAAATTAGTCGGTGCGATAAATGTGCGATATTTTTTATTATTAAATTAGGTAGTACGAAAGGAAAGCAGTTTTTATTGAATAATATAGAATTATGAAAGGATTTAAATGGTCGGTATGGAGAGATTCGAACTCTCGACCCCTGCCACCCCATGACAGTGCGCTACCAAGCTGCGCCACATACCGACTTTGATAGCAATAGTACGTGTATTTATAAAAAAATCAATAAGCTTTTGTTTGTTTGGATGTTTATTGCGCAAGCGCTTAGTTTTAAGGACTTGCGCAGGAGACTCTTTACGGCCCTAGTCTTTATTTAACCACTGGTTGATCGTGTTATACATTTCATCTCGTAGTATTGGTTGTGCAGTTTTGTTAGGGTGTAAGTTATCGTTTTGCATTAGCTCGTTTTTTCCTGCTACTTTAAGTATAAAAAACGGCATTAAATGTGAGTTAGTAGCTTCACTAACACTGGCAAAGCTATCGGTGAACATTTTACTGTACCGAGGGCCATAGTTAGGTGGAATATATATTTCCATAAGTGCGGTTTGTGCATCTGCAGCTTGGCTTTTTTTAATTAAAGCGGTTAAGTTAGTTTGCATTTTAGTGATTGGAAAACCGCGCAGGCCGTCATTGGCACCGAGCTCAATAAGTACGTGAGTGGGTTGATATTGCTCAAGTAGCGCGTCTAATCGGCGCAATGCTCCGCCGGTGGTTTCGCCGCTAATACTGGCATTTACTAAGTTGATAGGGCGTTGCTCGGCATCGTATTTATCTTGTAACAATTGCACCCAGCCTTGTTCTTGTTTTAAGCCATAGGCTGCGCTTAAACTATCACCAAGTATTAAAATCGTGTTGTTAGCTGCCGCGTGTAGTGGGTTAATAACTAAAAATAAAATGAATACACAACGTAGGATTGAATGAGTCATATGTCAGCGCTTTCTCAATTAAATATAATTCAAGTAAATGGTTTGTCTAAAGTGGTTTCCACCTTTGAAGGTGAGTTGTCCATCCTCAGCGACATCAGCTTTAATGTCAAGCATGGTGAGTCTGTTGCTGTTGTTGGCACATCGGGTTCTGGTAAGTCTACATTATTGAGCTTGCTAGCAGGGCTTGATACCGCCAGCAGTGGCGAGGTAATGTTAGATGGTGAGCCTTTGCACAAGTTAGATGAAGAAGCGCGAGCAGCACTGAGAGCCGCTAAAGTCGGTTTTGTATTTCAGTCTTTCATGTTGGTGCAAAGTTTAACCGCACTTGAAAATGTGATGCTACCTGCAGAGCTTGCTGGCGAACATGACGCTAAAGAGCAGGGACTCGCCTTGCTTGAAAAAGTTGGTTTGAGTCATCGTATTGATCATTACCCATCGCAGTTATCTGGTGGTGAGCAACAACGTGTTGCTATTGCTCGTGCATTTGTGGGTTCGCCTAAAATACTGTTTGCCGACGAGCCATCAGCTAACCTAGATAGCAAAAACGGCCATATGATTGAGTCGTTATTATTTGATTTAAATAAGCAAAATGGCACAACGCTTATTTTAGTTACCCACGATGAAGCACTGGCGCAAAAGTGTGAACGTATTATTCAGATTGAAGCCGGTGAGCTGGTACATAATTCAACTGAGGAAATGGCAAATGTGGGCTAAATTAGCACTTAAACTATTTTCTCGAGAGTTTCGCCGTGGTGAACTAACCGTTATAAGTGCAGCCATTGCTTTAGCGGTGTTAACGGTGCTTACTTTATCTATGGTGACCGAGCGAATTGCACAAAGTATTGCGCAAAAAAGTAGTGCCTTTATTGCAGCCGATAGGGTGTTGGCCAGTAACCATGCCATAGATACCGCTTATATTACTCAAGCCAAACAGCAAAACCTCAAAACAGCGCAAATGGTGTATTTTGACACTATGCTGTTTGCAAACGATGAAATGCAATTTAGCTCAGTAAAAGCTGCGTCAAACAGTTACCCGCTTAAAGGCCAGTTAAAGGTTAAGTCGGGCTTAAACGCAGAAACAGAAGTTGCCCCGGGGGCACCAACCCCCGGTAACGTGTGGCTAAGTGAATCGGTTTTTTACAGTTTAAATATAAACGTAGGCGACCAAGTTGAGCTAGGTGCTGCGTTATTCAATGTGGAAAAGGTGATTGTTGAAGAACCCGATGCGCCGTTTAATGTGTTCTCTAGCAGCCGCAGGGTACTAATTAATATTGACGATGTACCAAAAACTGAAGTAATACAGCCCGGTAGCCGTGTATTTTACCGCCAGTTGTATGCAGGTGATGAAAGCGAAATAAATAGTTTTTACGATTGGTTAAAACCGCAACTTAAAGAAAACCAAAACTGGTATGGTGTTAAAGACCGTCAATCGCCCATTTCAAATAGCTTAAATAGAGCTGAAAGCTTTTTGTTATTAGCCGGTTTGCTAGGGATTATTTTAGCCGCGGTTGCTATTGCAGTATCGGCTAAGCGCTATTGTGAGCGTCAATACGACCCAGTCGCAATGATGAAAACTTTAGGTGGCAGCCGAGATATGATCCGTAAAATTTACCTTATGCACCTATTAATGGTATGTACCATGGCGGTGGTTGTTGGCCTAGCTATTGGCTATGGTTTGCAAGAGATGGCTACCGGTTATTTAGCTAAAAGTATGGGTACCGAACTGCCCATGGCTGGTTTTAAACCTTGGCTGGTGGCGATTAGTACAGGGGTTATTTGTGCGGTTATGTTCTCTATTAAGCCACTTTTAGATTTATTTGATATTCCACCGCTCAGAGTACTTCGCCGTAATTTAGGCGATCGACTAGCGGTAAGTAAAATTCATTTAGGGCTAAGTGCACTCACCGTGTTTTTATTAATGTGGTTATTTAGTAATAACATAAAAATTACGCTTATTTTGTTTGTCTCAACGCTTGCGCTTATTTTGGTGTTATTTTTAATCTCTAAGTTAATATTTGGCGGTGGCCGCAAGCTTGGCTTAAAGCCGGGTAACAGCTGGTCTTTGGCTATTGCGTCTATTCAAAAGCGCGCCAATGTTAATGCAGTGCAGTTAATTAGTTTTTCGTTAGCTATTAAATTACTGTTATTTTTAATTGTGCTTAAAAATGATATTATTTCTGATTGGCAGTCACAATTACCAAGTGATGCACCTAATGCTTTTTTAGTGAATATTACGCAAAATGAACTGGACCCAGTTAATGAATATTTAGCACAAAAAGGCATTCAGGTGTCGGAGTTTTACCCGACTATTCGTGGTCGCGTAAATGCCGTCAACGGTGAAGCGGTTGCGCGTGAAGTGTCACTGCAAGATAACGAGAAAAAAGACGAAGAAGCCCGCTCAGGCATTGGCCGCGAGCTCAATTTAACCTGGCTTGACGAAGTCCCTTCGCAAAATGACATTATCGATGGCCAGTGGTTTGGCGATGACGCCGTTGCCGAGGCCTCACTGGAAGAGTCGATGATGCAGCGCCTCGATGTTAAATTAGGCGATACTCTTACATTTTTAATCGGTGCGCAGTCGTTTGATGCTAAAATAACCAGTGTGCGAAAAGTAAATTGGGCCACACTCAAGCCTAACTTTTTTATTATTTTAAGCCCAGATGTACTTAGCGACTTTCCGGCAACCTATATTTCATCGGTACGCATTGAACCTGAGCAAAAGCGCGACTTTAGCCAGTTATTACGTTCATACCCCACTATTACAGCAATTGATGTAGATAATTTTGTTAAGCAAATACAGTCGACTATTGAGCAAGTGTCGTTAGCCATTGGTTTTGTATTGGCTATTGTGGTGTTATGTGGTGCGTTGGTACTAATATCGCAGGTGCAAGCAAGCTTAGGTGAGCGCATGCAAGAAATCGTAATATTGCGTACGTTAGGTGCTAAAAGCCGATTAATAAAAAATGCCACTTTATATGAGTTTTTATTACTGGGCGGTTTAGCCGGACTGGTCGCTGCATTTTTTAGTGATATTGCACTGTTAATAGTGCAGCAGCAAATGTTTGATTTGGCGGGTAAGCTGCATCCAAATATTTGGATTATTGGCCCCGTTGCTGGTGGCGTGTTTGTAGCAGGTTTAGGTTATTTTATGATTGCCCGTACGCTCAAACAAAACACCCAAGGCTTAGTGCGCGCATTGGCGTAAACTTTTTGGCCAAATAGAGTTTAAATGCCTACTTTTTAAGTAGGCATTTTTGTTTTGGCTTGGTACTGGTAATTTATACAGTGCTCTGGCATTATTAGCATTATTAATAAATAACAATAATGAGAGTGCTGTTTGGCCATTATTTTAGGGATCGATCCGGGCTCGCGTTTAACGGGTTACGGTGTGGTTGCGCACCAAGGTGCTAAGTTTACATACTTAGGCAGTGGCTGTATTAAATTAGCCGATCATGACTTTCCCACCCGACTTAAAATGATCTACCAAGGTATTACGCAGCTTATAGAGCAGTTTTCGCCTGAAACCTTTGCCATAGAAAAAGTATTTATGGCACATAACCCCGATTCTGCTTTAAAGCTTGGGCAAGCCCGTGGTGCTGCCATTGTGGGGGCCTCTATGGCCGACTTACCGGTGTTTGAATACTCTGCACGGCAAATAAAGCAAGCCGTGGTGGGTAACGGTGGAGCAGATAAATCGCAAGTGCAACATATGGTTAAAAATATACTTAAACTGCCAGGTACGCCGCAAGCCGATGCAGCAGATGCACTCGCGATTGCAATTTGCCATGCTCACTCTGAACAAAATTTAATAAAACTAGCGGGTAGCGCAAGCAAAACCGTTAGAGGACGTCTAAGGAAATAACAATGATAGGTCGCTTAAACGGCGTGTTAGTTGAAAAACAGCCCCCAGAAATATTATTAGAAGTGAGTGGCGTTGGCTACGAAGTACAAATGCCAATGACCTGTTTTTATGATTTACCCAAAGTGGGCGACAACGCCATTGTGTACACTCACTTTGTTGTACGCGAAGACGCACAGTTATTGTTTGGCTTTAATAATAAAACCGAACGAGCCTTATTTCGAGAGCTGTTAAAAGCCAATGGCGTAGGACCTAAGTTGGGTTTAGCTATTTTGTCGGGTATGTCGGCGCAGCAGTTTGTAAGTTGCGTAAATAATGAAGACGCTACCGCCTTGGTTAAACTGCCAGGGGTAGGTAAAAAAACCGCCGAGCGCTTAGTGCTCGAAATGAAAGACCGATTAAAGAATTGGGGCAACGACTTATTTACCCCATTTAGCGACAGCGCCGTAATAGAGCCTGCGAGCGATGCAACTATAGCTAATAATGCGGCCGATGATGCGGTTTCGGCGTTAGTGGCGCTCGGTTATAAATTGCCACAAGCGCAAAAAGCAGTAAAATCAGTAAGCAAACCCGATATGTCGACTGAGGTTCTAATTAAAGAATCTTTGAAATCAATGCTGTGAGTAAATTATGATCGAAGCTGATCGCTTAATAGATGCTGCTGAAAAAACCAATGAAGACACCATAGATCGTGCTATTAGGCCTAAGTTACTGGCCGATTATCGTGGTCAGCCGCATGTTAAGCAACAAATGGAAATATTTATTGAAGCTGCGCGTAGCCGCAGTGAAGCGTTGGATCATTTATTAATATTTGGCCCGCCAGGCTTAGGTAAAACCACGCTTGCTAATATTGTAGCAAATGAATTAAGCGTAAATATTAAAACGACCTCGGGCCCTGTACTTGAAAAAGCCGGCGATTTAGCTGCATTGCTTACTAATCTTGAAGAAGGTGATGTACTGTTTATTGATGAAATTCACCGCTTAAGCCCACAAGTAGAAGAAATACTTTACCCTGCAATGGAAGATTACCAACTCGATATAATGATAGGTGAGGGGCCTGCAGCACGCTCTATTAAGCTTGATTTACCTGCATTTACCTTAATTGGCGCAACCACGCGTGCGGGCTCATTAACCTCACCACTGCGTGATCGCTTTGGTATTGTACAGCGTTTAGAGTTTTATTCTGTTGAGGATTTGTCGCATATAGTGGGGCGCTCAGCGCATTACCTTGATTTAGAAATGTGTGACGATGGCGCAGCTGAAATTGCCAAGCGCTCTCGTGGCACACCGCGTATAGCAAACCGTTTATTGCGTCGCGTGCGCGATTACACCCAAGTTAAATCAGATGGTACGGTTAATGCCGAGGTTGCTCAACAAGCCCTCGATATGATTGATGTTGATAAAAGCGGCTTTGATTACATGGACCGTAAATATTTACTCGCCATCATCGAAAAATTTATGGGTGGCCCGGTTGGCCTTGACAACCTAGCCGCTGCCATAGGCGAAGAAAAAGAAACCATAGAAGATGTGATTGAACCGTTTTTAATTCAACAAGGGTTTATTCAGCGCACGCCTCGCGGACGAATTGTGTCGGATAATGCGTATCATCATTTTGGTTTACTTCCCAAGCAAGACTAATTAGCAGCCTGAGATAGATTTATTATCCAGAGTTTAGGTTAAATACTAAAGCCATTGTCTTTTTAACGACAGTGGCTTTTTTGTATGAGCAAACATTACGTATTTTACTTTGCCAATAATTCACAGAGCGTTAAGACATACCAGGCTATTGTTCGACTGCTTATTTAGCCCGAGTTGAGATGGTTTGATAAATTGTGGGCAAAAAAAAGCCCGCAAATAATGCGGGCAAACAACAAGTTTAAGGAAGTAATCTAGGGAACTACGTTTTACTTGTTGAGGTCATACCCCAAGAAGTAAAAAAGTAATACGAAATAAATCATATTACGAAGAACTGGATTCAATGAAATAGCTTTCATTTAATGCGCTAGCTCGGTATGGGAGAATAATACCGAAGCGACACAATTTGTTCAAACTAGAAAATTTATATTTTCAGATTAAAAAAACTAATAGCAGCGGTTTTTTGTTTTTGCTTATTGTTGCATGTTAATTAATCATTAATTCTATAAGTTAATGAAATGCTTTGTTTATGTATATTAACATATTAACGTTCGGTATTAGTTTTACTATTACGTTAAGGTAAGCATGTGCTGGTTATGAGTGCTTATGCATTAATTTTGAATAAACAGCGCATTTTGTCACTCTTTAGTGAAACTAAGCGCGCTTCCATAAAGCTTTGTTGTTATTTATTTATACAGTAGAACAAGAGTTAAGTAGTAAATATTGAGTAAAGCTGTTTTTTTTAACGTTTTTTGTTGTCTATTCACAGCAATATCGTTGTCAGCAGTAAATACACTAGATACACTAGCAAAACTTTAATGGTGGCTAATGTATTGCTAAGTTACCTTACTCAAATAAATCAATTTGATGTTTTTAATTATTTAGGAGTTTAACGTGGGATCAGGGCTTAATTTTTTAGATCTAATTCTAGAAGCCAGTTTGCTTGTGCAATTAGTAATGCTAGCGTTGGTTGCTATGTCGGTTATGTCATGGGCTATTATTTTTCAACGTAAAAAAGCCATCTCTGACGCCTTAGCAAATGCCAAAAAATTTGAGCAACGTTTTTGGTCTGGTGTTGACCTAAGTAAACTATATAACGAAATCTCTTCTCGCGGTGGCCAGTCTGCTGGTATTGAGGCGTTATTTACCTCAGGCTTTAAAGAGTTTGCACGTCATAAAAAAAATACTTTTCAAAGTGCGGGCATTGTAATGGAAGGCACACACCGTTCAATGCGGGTTGCGCTTTCTCGCGAAATAGAAAAACTAGAATCAAGCCTATCGTTTTTAGCAACGGTCGGTTCAATTAGCCCTTACATCGGCTTATTTGGTACGGTGTGGGGTATTATGAATGCCTTTATTGCCTTAGGTGAGGTAAAGCAAGCGACCTTACAAATGGTTGCTCCTGGTATAGCAGAGGCACTAATTGCTACAGCAATGGGTTTATTTGCGGCAATTCCAGCCGTTATTGCTTACAACCGCTTTGCTAACAAAGTTGAAAAGTTAGAATCTCACTATATTAACTTTATGGAAGAATTTGCCAATATCTTACACCGTCAAGCAGCTACCCAAATAGAGGCTCAAGCGAATGTACCAGCGTAAAAAGCGTCGCCCAGTCGCAGAAATTAATGTAGTACCATACATTGATGTAATGTTGGTGCTGCTTATTATATTTATGGCCACTGCGCCGTTAATTACTCATGGTGTAAAAGTAGACCTGCCAAAAATGGAAGAGTCGGACTTAGTCGATACCAAAGACACGCCACCCATTATTGCTTCTATTGATGCCGATGGTAAGTATTATGTGAGTGTCGGTACCGATCCTGAGGAGCCGATGGAAGCATTAGATGTAGCCGCAGTAATTAAGCTACAACTAATGAAAAACCCAGATGTGCCTGTGATGATCAAAGGCTCGGGTAAAGTGTCGTATCAGGAAGTGTTACTGTTAATGGACTTTTTAAAAAATGCAGGTGTACCGTCGGTAGGATTAATGACCGAATCCTTTGAGGGGACCAAGTAACTGTATGAGTAGTTCATTAATTAAATCAGTATTGCTGCATTTAGCGTTAGGCGGGTTTTTGTATGCATCAGCAAACATTCATCCTCCTAAACCTAAAGTAATGGAAGTGACGCTTAATGCGGCTATTCCTGAACCAGAGAAAGCGGTTTCAGCGGTTACGGTTGATCAAAAGCAAGTTGAGCAAAAAATAGCTGAGCTTAAAAAGAAAGAAGATGATAAAAAGCGTGCTGAAGATAAACGCATTCGAGATTTAGAACGCAGAGCTGCCGATGCACGTAAACAGCGTGAAGCTGAAGCAAGACGCATTAAAAAGCTTGAACAGCAGCGCAAAGCGAAAGAAAAAGAAACCGCAGAGGCGCAAGCACAAGCTAAAAAAGCCCGTGAAATAGAACAACGCGAGCGAGCAAAAGCGAAGCAAGCCGAAAAGCAAAAGCAAGAAGCTGAAAACGCAGCAAAAGCGGCTGCCGATAAACGCAAAGCGGAAGAAGCGGCACTTAAAAAAGCCGAACAAGAGCGTAAAAAGCGCGCTGAAGAAGCAGAACGTAAACGTCAGCAAGCATTGCAAGAACAAATGCTGCAAGAGCAGCTTGCCAAAGAGCAGGCGGCACGTAATAAAATACGTCAACAGCAAGTAGTGAGTGAAGTTGATAAATTCCGCGCATTAATTATGGCGCGTATTCAACAAAACTTATTAATTGATGAAAAAATGAAAAACCAGCAATGCCGCATTAACATCCGTCTTGGATTTAATGGGCTGGTAACACAAGTTAAATCGTTAGGCGGTGATAAGTTAGTATGTGAGGCTGCATTAAGAGCTGTTCGCATGGCCGACACATTACCGGTATCTAAAGATAAAGACGTATTCGAGCAACTAAAGAATATTAATATAACCATCGCGCCAGAGTTTTAAGGGATGACATGTTTAACAAAATTAAAATAGCCTGTTTAGTTTTAATATTAGGATTTCAGGGTGTTGCACATGCGGCACTTGAAATTGTTATTACTGAAGGTATTGACGGCGCAAGACCGATTGCGATTGTGCCATTTAAATACCAAGGTATTGGTCCTATTCCACAGCAGCTAAGTGATGTAATTGCTGCCGATTTAATGCGCAGCGGTAAGTTTAAGCCTGTGAGTGTGTCTCAAATGCCACAACAGCCTCACAAAGATGCTGATATTGATTACGGTGCTTGGGTAAATCAAGGTGTAGAAGCTGTATTGGTTGGTGAAGTAGAGCAGCAAACCAATGGACGCTATTTAGTGCGTTATGAGTTGGTTGATGTTATTCGCGGCCAAATCACTGGCGGTGAAACACAAATGATGAGCAACGGTAAGCTGGTTCAAAGCCAAGACCATATCTTAGAAGCGCGCCAAAGCGTGATCGGTGAAACCGGCTTTCGCCGTTACTCGCACCGCATCAGTGATGTAATTTATGAAAAACTAACCGGTGAAAAGGGCGCGTTTTTAACTAAAATAGCCTATGTTATTGTTCGTGATACTGACGAAAAGCCTTATCAGTTAGTGGTTGCTGACTACGATGGCTTTAATGAACAAGTGTTATTGCGCTCAAAAGAGCCATTAATGTCGCCAGTATGGTCGCCTGATGGTACTAAATTAGCGTATGTAACGTTTGAAAATCGCCAGAGCCAAATTTTTATTCAAGACATTTATACCGGTAAACGTGAACTGATCACCAGCTATAAAGGAATTAACGGTGCGCCGCAGTTCTCGCCAGACGGTAAAAAGCTACTGTTAGTGCTATCAAAAGATAAAACTGGTGCAACTGAGGTTTACTTATTAGACTTACTAACGCGTAAAGAGACCCGATTAACACGCCATCGTAGTATAGATACCGAACCTTCGTGGTACCCAAATGGTCAAGATATAGTATTTACGTCGGAAAGGGGTGGTAATGCTCAGATTTATAAGTTAAATTTAAAAACTGGCAGATCTCAAAGATTAACCTTTGACGGTGACATGAACCTAGCGGGTTCTATTTCACCAGACGGGAAAGAATTAGTGATGGTAAACCGTACTAACGGACAGTATCATCTTGCTAAGAAAGAGTTGGCTACAGGTGCGTTCCAAGTTTTAACTCGAACTCGCCTTGATGAATCGCCGAGCATAGCGCCAAATGGCTCGATGATTATATACAGCACGCTCCATAATAATAAACAGGTACTTGCGCTAGTATCGATGGACGGCCGTTTTAAAGCACGCTTACCTGTGCTTGATGGACAAGTGAAGGCACCGGCTTGGTCGCCATATTTACAGTAATAATTGCTGGTTTACTCAAAATAGGAATCTACTCAATGCAACTTAACAAAATACTTAAAGGCCTGCTAATTGCTGTGCCAGTAATGACACTAGCAGCTTGTAGCTCATCTTCAGATATCGATGAAAATGCAGCCAACCAGTCTAACCAAGCAACTGTTGAGCAAACAACAACTGATACAGTTGAAGTAGCAACAATGACGCCAGAGCAACAAGCTGAAGAGCAACTTCGTCAAAAGTACGAAGCGCTTCGTCAAGAGCAAATCATTTACTTTGGTTTTGACACTGCAACGATTCAAGGTCAATACGGCGAGCTACTTCGTGCACACGCTGAGTTTTTAGTTAAAAATCCTTCTGTTAAAGTATTAATCGAAGGCCACGCAGATGAGCGCGGTACGCCAGAGTACAACATTGCACTTGGTGAGCACCGTGGACAAGCAGTTGAAAAATACCTACAAAGCTTAGGTGTTTCTGCAAGCCAAATGTCAGTAGTTAGCTACGGTGAAGAGAAGCCAATGGTTAAATCTCGCACTGAAGAAGCTTTCGCTAAAAACCGCCGTGCGGTACTAGTTTACTAAGATAAGAGATATTATGAAGCCGAAAATTATTTTGGCAGCCATGATATTGAGCGGGAGCACCCAGTTAATGGCTGCTCCCGCTCCTGTTTCAGAAGCTGCAAGTTCACAGTCGAGCATTGAAAAGCGTTTAGCAACCCTTGAAAGCATGATGCAACAACGTAATTTCTTACAAGTAGAGTTACAGCAACAGCTTAACTTACTGCAAGATGAAGTGAGTCAAATTCGCGGTGTTACCGAAGAGCAAAGCTATAAACTTGAAAAGGTATTGCAGCGCCAGCGCGAGCTTTATCAAGAAATAGAAAACCGTGTTAGCCAAGCATATGCTAAGCCGGCTACTCCAGCGCCTACAACAGACTACACGCAACCAGGTAGCGATCAGAGCTACAGCAGTGATTTATCTGAAAACGAAGCGTACGAGCGTGCTGTTGCGCTTATAATGAAAGATAAGCGCTATGACCAAGCTATTCCAGAATTTCAAGCGTTCTTAACAACGTATCCAAATTCAGTGTACACCTCAAACGCACATTATTGGCTTGGGCAATTATTAACGATTAAAAATGACGGTGTAAAAGCAGCCGAGCATTTCAAAGTAGTTGTTAACGAATTTCCAAACTCAAATAAGCGCCCAGATGCAATGTTAAAGCTTGGTACACTTTTACAAGAGCAAGGGTTAAAGGCTGAAGCGCAAAAAATACTGAATGAGCTAATCAATCAGTACCCAAGTACAACTGCTGCTAAACTAGCCACAGATCGCTTATCAAAATAAATGTTGATGCTTGATTAGACTGCTTTTTGTCATAAGCGGTCTAAATTTGCTCAACTAGACATAAAAACTTAAAAAAAGAGACAATTTCGGTTGCACTCATTTTATAAATAAGTATTATAAGCGCCCGCAGCAAACGAATGGTAACCCCACTCGAAATGCGACAAAAAGAGCGGGTCATTAGCTCAGTTGGTAGAGCAGTGGACTTTTAATCCATTGGTCGATGGTTCAAGTCCATCATGACCCACCATTCTTTATTGTTAATAAAGTTTGGTCTTTAATCGGCGGATTTACGTAAAGTGTTAACAAACACACAGAGCGGGTCATTAGCTCAGTTGGTAGAGCAGTGGACTTTTAATCCATTGGTCGATGGTTCAAGTCCATCATGACCCACCATTCTTTACTGAATGGCTATAATCGGCGGATTTACGCAACCTTACTTTTTATAAGTAAACCAGAGCGGGTCATTAGCTCAGTTGGTAGAGCAGTGGACTTTTAATCCATTGGTCGATGGTTCAAGTCCATCATGACCCACCATTCTTTACTGAATGGTTATAGTCGGCGGATTTACGCAGCCTTACTTTTTATAAGTAAACCAGAGCGGGTCATTAGCTCAGTTGGTAGAGCAGTGGACTTTTAATCCATTGGTCGATGGTTCAAGTCCATCATGACCCACCATTCTTTATTGAGTGGTTATAATCGGCGGATTTACGCAGCCTTACTTTTTATAAGTAAACCAGAGCGGGTCATTAGCTCAGTTGGTAGAGCAGTGGACTTTTAATCCATTGGTCGATGGTTCAAGTCCATCATGACCCACCACTTCTGGTACACTTCTCCGTATAATATATTTCTTAGTATCTCCCTTATTTTTATTTATAAACTGCCTGACTAGATTGCTATTATTTAGCGTTCGTTTCTCGTATAATTTGCGCTATTAATTGCACTGTAAATAAAGTGGTCGAGAACATGAGTTTAGCTCAAACTATTATGCCTGAAGGTTATATTTTCCCTCCTAAGCCGGCACCGTTAACACAAGACGAAAAAGGCGAATATAAAGCGCGTATAAAACAATTACTGCAAGAGAAAAACGCGGTACTTGTTGCTCATTATTACACTGATCCTGAAATTCAAGCACTTGCTGAAGAAACGGGCGGCTGTGTAGCCGATTCACTCGAAATGGCGCGTTTTGGCGCTCGCCATGAAGCCGATATGATCATCGTCGCGGGTGTACGTTTTATGGGTGAGACTGCTAAAATTTTAACCCCTAACAAAACTGTGGTGATGCCTACACTTGAAGCGACTTGTTCATTAGATATTGGTTGCCCAGTGGATGAGTTTTCAGCGTTTTGTGATCAACACCCAGACCGTAAAGTGGTAGTGTATGCTAACACTTCTACCGCGGTTAAAGCGCGTGCTGATTGGATAGTTACCTCATCGTGTGCACTTGAAATAGTAGAGCACTTAGATGAGCAAGGCGAAAAAATCATTTGGGGCCCAGATAAGCATTTAGGCAGTTATATTCAAAAGAATACTGGCGCCGATATGATCATGTGGAACGGCGCATGTATTGTACATGATGAGTTCAAAACCAAAGCGCTAAAAGACTTTAAAGTCTTGCATCCAGATGCAGGCGTATTGGTGCATCCAGAATCACCGGCTGAAATTGTTGAACTCGCTGATGCTGTTGGCTCTACTAGCCAGCTTATTAAAGCAGCGCAAACTATGCCGAATAAAAAGTTTATTGTGGCGACCGATCGCGGTATCTTTTATAAAATGCAGCAACTATGCCCAGATAAAGAGTTTTTTGAAGCGCCAACGGCTGGTAGCGGCGCTACATGTAAAACTTGCGCTCACTGCCCTTGGATGGCAATGAACGGCTTACAAGCGATTGAGGAAGCACTGATTGATGCTAGCGGTAAAGAAGTGTTTGTTGATATGGATTTGCGTGAAGGCGCACTTAAATCATTAAATCGCATGCTAGATTTTACAGCCAATATGGCAAAATAATAAATAGCAATATAATGCATTAGATAAAGGCGATACTCAGGTATCGCCTTTTTATTTGCTTATGAGTAGTTAGTTTGATTATTGAGCAGTTAAAAGCATGATGTTAAAAAGGCCTTGCACCAAGCAAGTGTATTTCATACTATAGCGCGCTGTTGCAAAGCAACATTGTGGAGAGATGGCTGAGTGGCTGAAGGCGCACGCCTGGAAAGTGTGTTTAGGTTAATCCCTAACGAGGGTTCGAATCCCTCTCTCTCCACCATTATTCTATATTAGGACGTCTCAGGGCGTCCTTTTTTGTGCCTGTAATAAAGTTAAGCGTGTTGGCTTTGTACTTGGCGTTTGTTTTTACGCTGATGTTTTAATGTATACATTCGTTGGTCGGCTAGGGTTAAGCAGGCTTTGTAGTCATTACATTCCTCACTACTAGCTAAGCCATAGCTCACGCCTGATAACGGCCAATGTTTTTGAACTTGTTGATGAATATAGTTTAACGACTCGTTGATGCTCAGGGTGAGTTGGGCGAGCTGTTGTGCTGACTGAACGTTACACACACAAATAAACTCATCACCGCCGGTTCTGCATACCTCGCCTTTGTCGGCTAACGCATTTTGTATTAACCGCGTAACCTCAATGAGTAGCTTGTCACCGTGAGCATGACCTAGGTGATCGTTAACGCTTTTAATATTGTCGCAATCTATAAACACAATGAGATAAAAATTATCTAAGTTATCGAGCTTTTCTTGTAATTGCAGCCGGTTTCCTACTTTGGTGAGTGGGTCTATGCGTGATAGCTCTAGCGCTTTTATAAAATTATTTTGCTTTATTTTTAGCCATTCAGATAAAGAAAGTAAAATACAGATACAATCAATGGCCAGAGCAATAAGTACCCATAATTCAGGTGAACTTATTTCTATTAAATTTAGGTGCGATAAAATAAAAATAACTAAGGACAAGCTATAAACAAGGTTGCCAGTTAAAAAATATTTCGCTCTAAAGTCTTTCATCCCCAGCATTGTAAAGCCCAGTTTTAAGCTTAAATACACCCAAATGGCAGCAAGGAAATGAGCTAAATAAAACACCCAATGAAAGGGTAAAAAGGGGTTTAAAAAACCACAGGCAAGTGCGGTTATGGAGAAGTATTTTAAAAATCGGCTAATACCAGTGCGGGTATGTTGGTCAAAGTTAAATAAGTAATAGGCAAATGAACTGGCACAAGCAATAGCAAAGGCAAAAATATACATGCCAAAGTAATGGGTGTTAATTGCGTGGTAATTAAAAAGTAACGCAACTACCCCCGCGGCGAATGCCCAACCAATGCCGTGTAATCCTATATAACCTGCACAAAATAATGCCACGCGATGTCGTGTTTTAAAAAACATGATCAAGGCCATGCAAGCCAAGGTCAGCATTATAGTAATAGACACTAAGCTTAATGAATTGATATAAAACTGAAGTTTAATAAACCTAGATTGAGGAATAACATTAATGCTGACAGGTTTAGCAAAGTGTTTAGCATTAACATAAAGCCATAAAACACCGTGTGAATTAGCTTCTAGTTGTAATTCAAAAGCTCGGCTGTGCATTACAATGGCTGATGGGCTGGCACTATCTTGCGAAAAATCAGCGACTTTTCTGATCCCACTAGTATCTTGATAAAAAGCAACGCCACTATCTAAATAATTAATTTGGGGGATTATATACCAGCGACCTGCGCTCTCTGTGGTTAAACTGATTTTTGCTATTGCACTGCCATGGGCACTATACAGCGAAGTGACGGGAGTACTTACATTGTTATAAGCATTAATGAGTTGCTCACCTTGGGTTGGTTTAGCTAAATCTACTTGATGCCACATAGCTGACTTTAGTTGTAAGCTGTCATTTTGATTTAATGCTACAGCAAAAGCATTAAAACTAATGGTTTGAAATAGTAAACAACATATAAAATTGAAAGTGTACCGCATGTAATACCTAAGTTAGTTACCGGTAAAAATTGTACTGCATTTTTAACAGAATAATTATTGCTATGACCGCTTTAGCGTATTCTTGCTTTATAGTTACTAACTTTAATCACTAAACGGTGAGCTGTTATTATAAAAATATAGTTAATGATTAATTAAAGGGTTAATAATTTATCTAGTTTGGCTATTGAGCAATATTTATGACAAAAATACTCTTTAAGGTTTACGCTCGTGTAGACGTGTGATTAGTTTCTGATTGATTTACATGAATTTGATATTCATAGCGATGAATGATTATAAATCGCTATGCAAAAGGAGATACTTATGACTATTTTATTTAAAGTTATGCTCCATAATTTTATCTGATAACGCGCTAAGTATATCGACTACTTTAAAGCTTGCTTGCTCCATAAGAGATACTTTTTCAACAGCAGTATTGAGATCGCCTAATTGGAATGCTTCTAGAGCAGCAAAGCCATTTTTGTGGACATCTGCATGTGGTTTCTCTAATGCTTTGAAGTCGTTAATGCTTGAATATTTTAATGCACCTTCACCTTGATAGTACCATTGACCTAAACGGCACATGGTATGATCAGAAAAGTCTTCTGCCGTCTTGTTTGATTGACCTAAAATGACTTTATAAATATCGTATTTCCATACAATATGGTCCATTTTTACTGTTTGAATAAATGCATCCGCACTTGAATTAACAATAACGCTATACATATTTTGTGATAGTTCAACCACCTTTTTAGCAGTAGTATCAATTTCTAATGAGCTATTTGCAATGCCATCACTTTCTTCGCTAACGTTAGTAATGTTAGTTACAACGCTTTGCATTTGCTCATTAACCTTATCTATTAAATTAGATATCTCGTTAGATGCCTCAGAAGAGCGTTGAGCAAGCGTTCTCACTTCATCTGCGACGACTGCAAACCCTCGCCCTTGCTCTCCCGCTCTTGCTGCCTCAATGGCTGCATTAAGTGCGAGTAAATTTGTTTGATCAGAAATCCCTTTAATTATGTTTACAAAATCATTAATGCCGATTGTTACTGACTGCAATTCTTTAACGGATTTAGAGGCGGACTTTGTATCTCTTGAGATATTATGTGTTGACGATGAAGTCGTTGCTAACATATCTAAAATTGTATCAAGTAATTCTTGGGATGACTTAAATGACGTAATATCATTGATTAGTTTATGTGAAGTTGAGGCTAAGCTTTCTCTGATATCACTAATTAAATCAGATGACTGCAATGATAAGGTATTTAATTCACGCTGTTTTACAAATGCCGTATCGTTTGCTATTTCATTGTGGTTTAGTTGTGATTTCTCGCTGTTTACTGCTAATAATTGCTCCTCAAGTTTTTCATTGGCTTTTTTTAATTGCATTAACTCGTTATTTAACTCGTTAATTTTGTTTTTATATTTTGAATTGAACAGCATGTAGACCCCAATTTAAACACGGAAAATAAACGTTATATTTTTTATTAAATTTACCTGATTATAGATTACATAATTCGATTTTTAACAGGGCTGGAATTAATGTCCACCCAAATCGATTTTTATAAGAGTAAGTTACAACACAATAATAGATGCTTTATAACTTTTTGGTAAAAAACTTTTCATTTCATGCTTATAACAAACTTATTTAAAATGGTCACTATTTTAGAGGTTAGGGTCTGTTGACCTTTCAAGGTTGGATTTGCAGCAGTCTGTTTGGTATTTAGGCAAGGCAGCGCCTATGTGGTTTATTCCCCATAAATAGGCGATAACGCAGTATCCATGCCAAACAGGCGCTGCCCGAAGGGTTCTGCCTAGGGGCTATTTATTCTTTGTTGCCTACATGGATGTAGGTAAGGGGCGTGTGCAGGACGCGGAAGTTTTGCTCGGTTATGACTTGTTCTTACTAGGATGTAAGCCAGTAGAATAACGCAGGAGCAGTTATCGAGCCTACTAGGTTACAACCCTTGTGCCGCGATTAAATCGCCCCTAGCTTGAACAAATTTTAATCTGAAAAGATTAACAGGCCCTAATATTTTCTAATTGATTTATTCAACTGCGTTTGAAATTCATCAGGAAATAAAATTGTGCCGTCGTCTTCTTCGGTAGGGAACACGGCAACTAGTAAGTCGTCTTCTTCAAGGCCTGGCGTCCAGCGGCTAAACCAATCTGCTGTTGGAATTGCTTTTGGTGTACATCCTTCCCATTCACCGGTTGCCCATGCTTGTGCAAACTCACGGGTTGGCCATACGGGTACGCAATCGTCGTCTTCGTTAGTGAGCATTACGCAGCCGTCGTCATCGTTTAAAATCCACACTTGCTTAAACTGTTGCACAGTTTCGTACATGTATGCGAGTCGTTTTTTTGCGCCAAGACCTAAAATTACGTCGTCTTGCTTTGATAAATTGTCAGTGGTCATTTTTGGCTCTCTCTCACTGTGGGGGGAATACAAAAGGCAGCGACATACTGCGCTTTAAAATTAAGTTTAGCTAATGGCTGCAAGCAGCTCGTCGGCTAGTTGGTTTAGTGCGTCAGGGTCTTGATTTGTTAATGCATAAGTGCGCAATCCATAAATACCCATAACACAAAATCGTGCTAGTTCTATGGCACTTCGTCCATTGGTAATTTCTTTGTTATCTATCGCTTTTTGTAATTGCTGCGCAAAGGCATGCTCGTACGCCGTTAAATTAGTACGTAATACGTGGCAAATTTGTGGATCGTTACCCTCTACCTCGCTAATGCTTTTTGTAAGCAAGCACACTTTAGTTGCTTCGCCGTCAATACATTCTTGCACAATGATATTAAGGTATTGTTTCAGCGTATCTAAAATACAATTACTGTGCTCAAACAGCGCCGTAAATTGTGTATTGCGATCGGTTTGGTATTGCTCCGTAGCGGCTAAAAAAATACCTTTTTTATTACCAAATGCTCCATACAAAGAACCCGGATGTAAATGGGTTGCTTGAGTCAATTTTTGCATACTGGTTTTTGCATAGCCATGAAGCATAAACATGGCCATAGCCTGGCGTAGTACAAACTCTTTATCAAATTCTGCAGTTCTCATAATGACTCTTTTAGTGGAGAGAGTAGTAATGAAGAAATTTATTTTTCTTAGGCCTAGGTGGCAGTTTACGCAATCTTAAACAAAGTTTCAAAATTATACTTGAATATTCATTCAAGTGACCTTATCTTGAATGTACATTCAACAAAGGATAAATATTATGTCGATTGACTTACTTTCACCTTTTAAATTAAATAACAGCATAGAACTGCAAAACCGCGTACTTATGGCACCATTGACCCGTTGTATGGCAGATGACAATTTAGTGCCAACACAAGCCATGGTTGATTACTACGCTCGCCGTGCTGATGTAGGCTTAATTATTAGTGAAGCCATTATTATCCGTGCTGATGCTCAAGGTTATCCAAATACACCTGGGCTTTTCACTAGCGAACAAATTCAAGGTTGGAAAAAAGTCACTGATGCAGTACATGCCAATGGCGGAAAAATGTTTGCACAACTATGGCATGTTGGCCGTGTAGCACACCCTCACTTTTTTGGTGGTGATGTTTTGGCGCCATCTGCAATAGGGGTTGATGGTTCAGTACCGCGTATGCGCGAGCTCACTTATGTTACGCCAAAGCCTGTAACTACAGACGACATTAAAGGCTTAGTGGCTGACTACGCTAAAGCCGCAGAAAATGCGATGGAAGCGGGTTTTGACGGCGTAGAAATTCACGGTGCTAATGGTTATTTAATTGATCAATTTTTACATTATGCGGCAAATGAACGTGATGACGAGTACGGGCAAACACCAGAAAACATGTCTCGTTTTGCATTGGAAGTAACCGATGCAGTTATTGATGTTGTAGGCAATGAGCGTACCGCTATGCGTTTAACACCGGGTGCCTACTTTAATATGAGCGAAGACAATCGCGATAAAGCAGTATTTGACTACTTATTACCAGAGCTTGAAAACCGCAAGTTAGCTTATTTACACGGCGGTATTTTTGACGACAGCATGCGTTTTGATTCACTAGAAGGTAAATCAACCTCTGAGTTTTTACGAGCTGGTTATGCAAGTACCTTAGTGGGTGTAGGTAGTTATAGTTTTGAAACTGCGAAACAAGCGATTAACGACAATAAATTTGATTTAATTGCTATTGGTCGCCCGCTTATAGCTAACCCAGATTACATTAGCAAAATTAAAAACGGCGAAGAAGTCACAGCTTACAGTGATGAAATGCTAGCTGAATTGAAATAGCAGCTAATTTAGTAAAAACGATAGGACACTCATGGACAACTGTGAGTGTCTTTTTTTATACATTTATTTGCCATAATTTACTCATAATTGTTTAATCTTGCTGTCAATAAAGTTCCCCCTCGTTGTCATATTTAAAAAATAGACTGTGCCCGCTTTCATAATTACCTTTCATAATTAGAATCAAACGGGACAAGAATGTACGCTTTAAAAAATAAATCGATTTTGAGCATGGCTGTGGCCATGGCGGTATCAACTTCAGCTTATGCTAACGATAACGTGATAGAAGAAGTAACCGTTACTGCAAAACCAACCAGTTATGCAAACAACGTTATTGAACCTGCCATGCTTGAGCAACAAAGCTCGGTATCGAGTGTGTTATCGGTAATTGATAACTTGCCAGGTATTAGCATAAACGAAGGCGACGCATTTGGCGGCGACGATTGGTCAACAACTATTACCATGCGTGGTTTTAGTATTGACTCAAACCAACAGCAATTAGGTATGACGATAGACGGCATTCCTAATGGCGGCTCTAATTATGGCGGTGGTGCTAAAGCGAATCGTTACCTAGATAGCGAAAATCTTGTCACCGTGGAAGTAGGTCAGGGCACCTCAGATATTAAATCTGCCTCGTTAGAGGCGCTAGGCGGTACTTTTAACTTTGTAAGTAAAGCGCCTAGCTTTGAAAAAAGCACCACTTTTGCATACACCTCAGGCAGCCATGACGCAAGTCGCTATTACGTTAAACACGAAACAGGCACCATTTTTGATAATACTCAAGCGTATGTGAGTTATTCGCAAACCGATACTAGCCGTTGGATTGGCTCGGGCAGCAATGGCGGGAAAGATAACCAACACGCTGAAGCGAAATTTGTCACCACCCTTGATGAGTTAACTATTACAGGGCGTTTATCGTACGACGATGTAAGCGAAACCAACTACAATAGCGTGAGCTTGGCACAATTTGAACAAACTCCAGATTGGGATCAACTAACATGGAACTGGACAGGCGTTCCTCACTTTGACCAAATGTTTGCAGAAGGTTGGGGCACGCTGCGTGAAAACACTCTAGGGTATTTAAAGTTTGAATACGCGATTTCACCCATCTCATTGTTAACCGTTAGCCCGTATTACCATAAAAACTCAGGCCGAGGTGATTGGATCCCTCCTTATTTAACGTCTCCTGTAGATGAAAATGGTAACCCAACCACGGAAGGTGGTACAAACGCAGGCTCTTATGGCTTTACAGATAGTAATGGCAACCCACTTGCTCCCAACGCAGGTTGCACGGTTAGCTTAAATTGGCCGTGGGAGTCAGGCCCTGAGCTCAACCCTTCATGTTACGACGCTGATGCCACGCCTGTTATGTCTTATCGTCATACACATTATAATAAAGATCGTTTAGGGGTAACTGCTAATTATCAAGCAAGCATTGGCATGCACGATATTGAAGCCGGTTTTTGGTATGAGCAAAGCGACCGTGATGAGTCACGAGATTGGCATAAAGTTATAGATGCGCGTATTTATCATCATTTTGATAACACCCCTTATTGGACGCAATATAAAAACACCTTTGAGACCGATACGCTCAAATGGTACGCCCAAGACTCAATGGCATTTGGCGACTTAACCCTTAATCTAGGGGTGAAAAAGTACTTAGTAGACATAGAAAAGTATGACCATTATCAAAACGCCATCACAGCTAAAGTAAACAGTGATTCAGACCTTCTATTTAGTGGCGGCATTTTGTATCAGCTAAATAGTAATACTGAGTTATTTACCAGCTATAGCGAAAACTTTGCCGCCATTAAAGATGGTGTGCTTGAGCGCGACAGCTCTGACTTATCAGCTATTAAGCCAGAAACCGCTGAAAATATTGATCTAGGTGTACGCTATCAAAATAATGCACTTAAGCTAACGGCAACGGCCTATTCAATTGAATTTGATAACCGTATTACCTTTATCGCACCAGGCAGCGACACGGGGGGTATTGATTACACCATAGGTACTAACGGCTCGTACCTAAATGTGGGCGGTATTGAATCGACAGGTTTAGAGCTGTCAGCAAGTTATATGCTTAATAATGAGTGGAATGTATATAGCTCATACACCAATAATAGCTCTGAATACAAAGGCGATGCGCCAGGCTTTGAAGCAGGAGGCAAAGTAATTGATTCAGTAGATGATTTATTTGTGCTTTCAACCGATTATTACAGCGGTGATTTCCGCTTTGGTTTATCGGCTAAATACACTGGCGAGCGTGGCGATGTAGATAGCTACACCGTGGTTGATTTAAACGCAGGTTATACAGCCGAAGTTAACGCAGGCCCGTTTAAAGCCGTTGATATTGCTTTTGTGGTTTACAACATTACTGATGAAAGCTACCTAGCGGGCGGCACAGGCAATGGAAGCACTTACTTTATTGGCGCCCCACGCACAGCAGCCGTGACGTTAACGGCCACGTTTTAAAACGTAATAAACGTAATTAAGCCCATCATTGATGGGCTTTTTATTAAACGAGGTGTGTATGCAAACAATAGTAACAATACTAATAATCGGTTTGGTTTTACTTAACAGTCAGGCGGTTTTGGCAGCACCGCAAAATGTGGTGTTGGTAACTTTAGATGGGGTTCGCTGGCAAGAAGTCTTTAATGGTGCCGATAGCAAGCTGATTAATAATAAAGATTTTGTTAAACAACCAGCGCTATTAAAGAGCCAATTTTGGCATGAAAGTGTGCAACAGCGTCAACAGTTGTTAATGCCATTTTTAACTCAAACCATTGCAAAACAAGGCGTTATTATTGGCGATAGGGCTAAAGGCTCAACTATGTCGGTGAGTAATCCGTGGTATTTTTCATACCCTGGGTATAACGAAATTCTCACTGGCGAAGTGGATGAAAATATCAACAGTAACGACAAGGTATTCAACCCAAATAAAACTATTTTAGAGCGTTTAAACGCTCAGCCTGAATTTAAAAACAGCACCGCGTTATTTGGTAGTTGGGATGTGTTTCCTTACATTGTAAATACCCAGCGCAGTAAGGTGCAGGTGAATGCGGGGTTTATGCCCGTTGCTGATGATTTATTTGCCGACGCAGCGCTACTTAATGCGCTACAAACAGAAATACCCAGCCCATGGCACAATGTACGGCTTGATAGTTTTACCTATCGATTTGCTAAAGCTTATATGCTGGCGAAAAAACCAAGATTATTGGTGATTAGCTTAGGAGAAACTGACGATTTTGCTCACGATAGCCATTACGATGCTTACTTAAAGTCGGCCAAACAAAGCGATGCATTTTTAAAAGATTTATGGCAAACCATTCAAAGCACAGCAGGTTATAAAAATAATACTACGTTAATTGTTACTACCGATCACGGCCGTGGCAGCTACGCAAACGATTGGCAACATCACAGCTCTAAACGGGCATTAGCAAATTCGGAGCAGGGTAAAAAGGCATTTCCTGAGGGAATTATTGGCTCTGAGCATATTTGGCTGGCAGCTATTGGCCCTGCAATTAAAAATAACGGCTTAATTAAAACTAAAAACGAGCTTAAACAAGCGCAAGTTGCCGCCACCGTTTTAAAAGCACTTGGGCAAAACCCACACATAATTAACCCTAATATGGCACCGGCTATTAATGAGATTTTAAAATGAAACAGTTACTAAAAACCGTTAAGTATTCTGCACTGTCACTGACTATTGTGATTAGCAGTGTAGCAATGGCTGCGCCGTCTAAAATATTATTTGGTTCTTGCGGGCACCAAGATAAAGACATTCCTATATTTAACGCCATTAACAAAGAGCAGAGTGATTTATTTATTTTTTTAGGCGATAACATTTATGGCGATACTAACGACATGGCTGTACTTAAAAATAAATACCAACGCCTTGGGGCAAAGCCTGGCTTTAAAGCACTACGCGCAAAAACACCAATAATAGCCATGTGGGATGATCACGATTATGGTCAAAATGACGCGGGGAAAGAGTATCCGCATAAGGAAGCATCGCGACAAATCATGCTCGATTTTTGGCAAGAACCGGCAAATTCAAAACGCCGTACCCGTGCTGATGGTATTTATACCTCGTACATGTATGGCGAAGGCGAGCAAACCGTGCAGGTGATCATGCCAGATTTACGCTTTAATCGTGACACACTTAATTCTGTTAGCGAGCTTGAGTATTACACCAAGCGTAAACTAAATAACCAAGGCCCGTACAGTCCAACTGAAGTTAAAGGCGCGTCAATGCTAGGGGAGGCACAGTGGCAATGGCTTGAGCAAGAGCTGAAAAAGCCAGCGGCAATAAAGCTAATAGCGTCAAGCTTGCAGTTACTGCCAGATTTTACCGGCTGGGAGTCGTGGGCAAATTTTCCTGAGGATCGAAACCGTTTATTTGCGTTAATTAAAAAACACCAAGTAAATGGTGTGATTATTATTAGTGGCGATACTCACTGGGGCGAGATTTCAAGGTATCAACATAACCTTGATTACCCGCTTATTGAAATGACCAGCTCAGGCCTGACAGAAAAGTGGAAAGACGTTAGCCCTAACCAGCATCGTGTCGGTGATTACACGCATAATGTTAACTATGGTGATTTAAGCATAGACTGGCAACAAGTCGACCCTGCTATTTCATTAAAGCTTAAAGGCATTGAGGGTCAGGTTATTATGCAAAGTGACTTTAGTCTTTCAAGTATTTGTCCTTATAAATAGCATCACCATTTAAATAATAAACGCACTGCGGTTCAAGCTGTGCGTTTAAAAGTTCATCTATTGGCGGGCTAACTTGCTGATTTATTAACGCCAATGCTCCCTTAGCGCTACCGCTTAAATTGAAAATATCTTACACTGGCTTTATCTCAAGTAAGGCTGGTATCGTATGCTCAATATTATTCAATCAAACCGTATGGAAGCCCTGCAAGCGCAGTTTCATCAGCTATTAAAAATAAACCCATTGCAAAGCCCATTTGATAAAGAAGTGGTGTTAGTGCAATCGCCGGGTATGTCGCAGTGGCTTAAAATCGGTTTAAGTGAAAATTTAGGCGTAGCTGCACAGGTAGACTTTCCGCTGCCGTCGAGTTTTATTTGGCAGTTGTATCAGCAATTACTGCCAAACGTGCCTAAAGAGTCGGCCTTTAACAAACCTAACCTTGCTTGGAAATTATTTGCCATTTTACCCCAGTGCATAAATGAGCCGCTGTACTTACCGCTTAAAACCTATTTAGAGGGCGATATTGACGGCCAAAAAACCTTTGCTCTATGTGAAAAAATAGCCGATGTGTACGACCAATATTTGATGTACCGCCCCCATTGGATAGCCAGTTGGGATAGTGGCACCGATGAGCTTGATGATGTTGATATAACGATTGCGCCTTGGCAACCCGATTTATGGCGTCGTATCGTCAAATTAAGCAAGCAGCTGGGGCAAAGCCAATTTCACCGTGCCAATATGCAAGGGCAGTTACTCAGTGCACTTGAGAGCATGGATAGCAGCTTATTACCAAAACGCATTAGCTTATTTGGCATATCTGCCATTGCTAGCTCGCAGCTTGAGGTGTTTGAAGCCTTAAGTAAAAAAACTGAAGTGTTTTTGTTCTTTTTTAACCCTAGCGAGCATTACTGGGGCGATATCATTGATGAAAAAACAGCCGCTAAAATCACCGCTAAATATGCCAAAATGCCGCTGCTGGAAGCGCAGCAAAAAAAGCACACCAATCCCGATGAGGAATACTATTTTATTGGTAATCCGCTGTTATCGTCGTGGGGTAAACTCGGCCGCGATTATTTTGAGCAACTAGTGCAGCTTGATGCCCGCTGGATTGATGGCTTTATAGATGTATTTGACGACAGCTTACTTGGCCAAGTGCAAAGTGAAATTTACCAACTTGCCTTTAAAGGTGAGTCGCTCACCGATAACAAAGAATGGTTTATAAACGATGAGGGCAAGCTGCCAATAACTGCAAACGATGCAAGTATTACACTTAGTGATTGCCATACACCGCTTCGAGAAGTAGAGCGTTTACACGATTACTTACTTAATTTGTTTAATCAAAACTCAGCGCTTACCCCGAAAGACATCATCGTGATGATGCCCGATGTTGGCACCTACAGCCCTTATATTGAAGCAGTTTTTGGTGGTGCACAGGGCAGCCGATTTATACCTTATGCGCTAGCTGATTTAGCCATAGAGCAAGAAAAACCTGTACTGAGTTCGTTTGCCAGTTTGGCTAACTTACCGTTTTCGCGCTTCGGCGTGTCGGATATTCTCGATTTATTACAGGTTACCCAAATTGCTGAAAAATTTGGTTTAGAAGCACATGAATATGAGCAAATTCAGTATTGGTTGGAGCGTGTTGGCGTTAAATGGGGCGTAAACGCTGAACATAAAAGTAGCTTTGACTTACCCGCAATTGAGCTTAACACTTGGCAGCATGGCTTAAACCGTTTACTACTGGGTATTGCCATGCGCGATGAACAGTGCCCATTTAATGGTATTTACAGTGCCGATGAGGTTGAGGGCATGGCGCTCGATACACTCAATAAGCTGGTACACTTTATTGATGTGCTGCAAGACTTTAAAGCTAAGCTCACCCCCGATGACACACTCACCAATAAAGCCCAAATTTTAAATGAGCTGCTCAATACTATTTATGAGAGCGAAAGTGACGACAGTTGGGATTTATTAGTGCTGCAAAAAGTACTCGAAGATATTGGTAAGCACCACGATAACGGTGATTACAGTGAGGCCGTGTCGCAGCGCATTGTTAGCTATTTAATTAAACAAGGCATACAAGAAAAAGGTGTCGGCCAACGTTTTTTAGTGGGGCAAGTGAATTTTTGTACGTTAATGCCAATGCGCGCCGTGCCGTTTAAGGTAGTGTGTATGTTAGGCTTGAACGATGCCGATTACCCACGTACCGTGCAGCCTATCGGTTTTGACTTAGTACCTTACTCTAAAAAGCAAAAAGGTGATCGTTCACGAAAACTCGATGACCGTTACCTCTTTTTAGAAGCACTTCTCAGTGCCCGAGATAATTTATATATGAGCTACATTGGTCGCTCATGTTTTGACAACCAGCCGCGCATGCCATCAACGCTTGTCAGTGAATTGTTAGAATACATAGGTCGCAGCTTCAAACTTAGCGAACCCAGTGATAAATCCTTGCCAGATTGTCTTATTAGCCAACAACATTTACAACCTTTTAATAGTCAGTATTATCTGCCAGCTAGCGCTGAACAGGCAGGGCTTAACAACCACAGCTATAACCCAATTTGGCTGCCTAGCGAGGCCATTGAGCCAAAAGCAATTACTACGCTTGATGTAACGCCTCCAGAGCTACTTGATCTTGATGTGTTTATTCGCAGTGTGTGCCATGCCCAAGAGAGCTTTTATCAGCAAAGCTTAGGGTTACGTTTGCCGCAATTTAACGATATAGCCAAAGATGAAGAACCGTTTAGCTTAGATGCGCTACGCCGTTATTTTTACCTTGATGAAATACTTGAAGCTAATATTAACGATATCCCACTAAGTACCGAACAAATACTGCAGCGCGGTGAGTTGCCGCAAGCTCATGTTGGTAGCTTAATTTATGAAAGCATGCAACATCGCGTTGATGCGCTTGCAGGGCAAGTAAAACAACAAATAAAAGCGGGTAAAAGCGAACCGATAGAAGTATTACTGTCACTTGAAAACACCACCATTGAAGGCTGGTTAAACCATGTGTATATGCAAAAACAAGTGTTTTATCGCAGTGCTAGTATTAAAGCTAAAGATTTAATTAAAGGCTTTATTTATCATCTTGCTGCACAAAGCATGCAACAAGAGGTTGAAACTTTATTACTGGGTTTAGATAAACAAATTAGCTTTGCCCCAATGAGTAAAGCCGATGCCGATTTACTGCTCGCAGATTGGTTTGAGCTTTATAAAGCATTACGCAACAAGCCCGTGGCGTTTTTTCCGGTAAGTGGTTATGAATACGTAAAAAGCGGTGGTGATATGGCAAAAGCCAACAGTAAATTTAGTCCACAGTATATTGGCCGAGGTGAAGGAGAAAACCCTTATATTCGTTTAACGGTGCAATCACTTAATGACTGCCAAGACGAATTTATACATTGGAGCGATAAGCTACTCGCCCCATTATTCGAGCACGCCAAGGAGAGTGACTATGCAAGCGCTTAATCCACTCACTATGCCATTATCAGGACAAAGCTTAATTGAAGCCAGTGCAGGCACAGGTAAAACCTACACGATCACGGGTTTGTATTTGCGTTATTTATTGGGTATGCAAATATCCGGTGAGCTAAATACGCCATTGAGTGTTGAGCAAATTTTGGTAGTCACCTTTACCGATGCCGCCACGCAAGAAATTAAAGACCGTGTTCGTAGCCGTATTATTGCTGCGCGTGATGCGTTACTGGGGCAAGTACCCAATGATGAGCTAATTGAGGATGTAATAGCGGGCGTTGATGACAAGCACCGTGCATTTGACTTACTCGATGCCGCAGCTAAATCAATGGACGAAGCAGCTATTTTTACCATTCATGGTTTTTGTCAGCGAATGCTAAAGCAGCATGCGTTTGAATCCGGTGTGGCATTTAACTTAGAGTTCATTTTAGATGAGCGCGATATTCTGCTTGAAACCATAAAAGACTTTTGGCGCGCGTTTGTATACCCACTTAGTAAAGAAAAAACAGATGCGATTTTAGCGGTATTTGCCGCGCCCGAATCACTATTTAGTCATGTAAGTAGTATTTTAAATAAGGCGAACGCAGAGATAACCCCGCAAGTTAGTTTAGATGCGGTATGGCAAGCGCGAGATGAATACTTGGCGCGTATTCCTGCCTTTAAAAAAGCGTGCCTAGAGCAAGAGTTTATTGGCGCTGTTAAAGCATCCGATTTAAGTGGTTCAAAAACACCTGGGCGAAAGGGCAGCCTTGCTGCACTTGAAGCATTTTGCTTAGGCAATGATGACTTTTTTGAATTTGGTACCAGTAAGTATTCGTTTGAGGTGTGGAGTAGCGAGAACTTAAGTAATGCCGCTAATTATAAAAAAAATGGCACATTACTGACTCATCCACTTATTAGCCAATTCGATGCCTTAGCCGCACTTAACAACACCATTAACCAAGGGTTAAAAATTGCGATAGTGCAATATGCGGCGAGCTGGGTAAAAGCGGCCATAGTTAAACGCAAACAAGAACAAAGCGTGATCACCCCTGACGATTTACTGACTAATTTACACAGTGCCTTAAAGAGTGAACAAGGTGATGTGCTCGCACAAAAAATAGCGCAGTTATTTCCGGTGGCAATGATAGATGAGTTTCAGGATACTGACCCGATTCAGTACGGGATTTTTAGTAAAATTTATGCTCAAAGCAATACCACTTTAGCTATGATAGGCGATCCCAAACAAGCAATTTATGGGTTTAGGGGCGCAGATATATTTACCTACATTGGCGCAAAAGAAGCGGTAGATGAGCCACAACAATTTACATTGGGCACTAACTTTCGCTCAAGCAGTGATATTGTAAATAGCATAAATAGCTTATTTAGCAAATACGAAAACAGCTTTATTTATAACGACGCCATTCCATTTAATAAAGTGAAAGCGAAAGGAAAAAAAGCAGATGAGTCGTTTTTAATTGACGGTAAACCTGCCACCGCGTTTGAGTTTAATGTGTTTGTAGATGAAGCCGGCGATGAAAAAAATAAGCCGACCAGTAAAGGCTTAGGGCAAGCTCATTTAGCCACCCATTTTACCAATAAAATTGTTACTTTACTTGAGCAGGCAAACCAAGGAATAGCCTGTATTGGCAGTACGCCGGTAAGCGCTGCTGATATTTGTATTTTGGTGCGCGACCGCGTTGAAGCACAAATAATGAAGCAAGCGCTGAGTAAAGCTAATATTGCCAGTGTGTATTTGTCGCGCGACAGTGTATTTAGCCAAGAGTTAAGTCATCACTTGCTCAATTTTTTAACGGCTTTGCATGGTCAGTACGATGAGGCGTTACTACGCGGTGTATTAGCTGGCCCGTTATTTTGTTTAAGCTATAACGATATTTTTGCTCTAGCCGATGATGAAAATAGCTGGCAAGAACACCTAAACTTTTTTGCTCAACTTAGCCATATTTGGCATAAGCAAGGGGCAATGGCAATGCTCGAACGCTTACTGAGTCACAATCAGCTCAGTGCCAAGTGGCAAGGCTTGGGCTATAACGTAGAGCGGTGGCTTACCGACTTTAGACATCTTGGCGAAATACTGCAGCAAAAACAAATAGAGCTTGAAGGGACACTTCGTTTATTACGTTGGTTTGCGCAAAAGGTGAGCCAGCAAGATGGCGAAACAGTGCAAGTTCGCTTAGAAAGTGATGCGAACTTAGTTAAAATTGTGACTATGCACGCTTCTAAAGGGCTTGAATACCCATTGGTATTTATGCCATTTGCCAGTGGTTATCGTGAAACTAAAGACGCGCTTTATCATCAAAATGGCAAGTTGATTTACGATTTAAGTAAAGACGAAGACGCCTTGCAAAAAGCCGAACAAGAACGTTTAGCAGAAGACTTACGTTTGCTTTATGTGGCACTGACCCGTGCAGTGCATTTTTGTTCGCTGGGCGTGTATAACATTTCTCAAGGGCAAAGTAGCCGTTTAGCAATTCAAAGTAGTGCGCTGGGGCATGTGTTATTCTCAGGATTAGAGATAAGCAGTAGCCAAGTATGGCGCACCCATTTAAGTGAATTTTGTGAGGCTAATCATGCTATGCAATACCAGCAATTTACCTCAGGCGAATTACATGAGCAGGGCATACTTCGGTTAAAAAATAGTGACACTAAACAGCACGATTTACTTATTAATACAGTAACTGCGCAGATTGAACGTGACTGGCGAGCAACTAGCTTTAGTGCCTTGAGCTTTAAAAAGCATGCTGACCAACTTGCTCCAGGGCGCAGCGATGAAGATCATCAAAGAGATGAGTTTGCCGTGCAGCAAGATGAACTTCCTTCACCGTATAGCTTTCCTAAGGGTGCAAAACCAGGGAGTTGTTTGCACGAAATATTTGAGCAGCTTGATTTTACCAGTCCGGTAAATCATCCCACGAATGCCGAGCAAAACTTAACGGCTGTGATTGAGCGTGCTTTTGAAAAGTACCATATCGATGAGCAATGGCAGCAAATTACCGAGCAATGGGTACTCGATGCACTTAATTGCCCGTTAAACAGCAAGAATAATTTAAGTTTGAGCCAATTAGCGCCAAGTGACTGTTTAGTAGAAATGGAGTTTAATTTACCGCTTAGCAGCCTCAGTGCCCCTAAGCTTAATGAAGTGTTAATTAAACATTTTGGTTTTAACCAAAGTAAACTTGAGTTTGCCCATGTTAAAGGGTTACTAAAAGGCTTTATTGATTTAATTTTTTGCTACCAAGGCAAGTATTATATTTTAGATTATAAATCGAATTATTTGGGCAGTACCGCTGCCGATTATGTGTCTGAGCAGCTAGAGCAAGCAATGACCAGTCACCAATATCATTTACAGTATTTAATTTATACCGTAGCGCTGCATCGCTTGCTTAAACAGCGAATTCCCGATTATTCAATAGAGGCGCATTTAGGCGGTGTTTATTATACTTTTTTACGCGGTATGCCAGCAGGTGAGGGAGTGTACTTTAAACAGCTAAGTCCAGATCAAGTCGTTATTTTAGATGGCTTGTTTAGCCAAGGAGCCATGCTATGAGTGATTTAAATCAACAACCGGGTTTGTTTGATGACTTAGATGATGCCCCTATAGACGAACCTGTGCTCACAACAGCACAGCCAACGATGCAGGGCAGCGAAAGTATTAAAGTCGTGCCGTTGCTAACGTATTTAACGGACGAACATAGAGTGCGTGTGGTTGATGTAAAACTGGCTGAATTACTCAGTGGCACAAACGCACAGCAAGGGTATGACGACCTCTTTTATATAATTTTAATGCTGTGTTTATCGCAACAAAGCCAGCATAGCTGTTTAACCCTAACAGAGGTTGATTGGACTAATCCGTTTAATTTACGTCAAAGCGACTTTACTAAACTAGAAGGCACGCAGCCTGACACTCTCAGCCCATTTAGTAATGACTTTACGACTGAGGCAGCAATACGTTATTTACTCTCACATCACAGTGTTGGGGAGCAAAAGCCGCTGCAATTGTTTAATCAACGATTATATTTTTCTCGTTTAGCAGGCTATGAACAAACCCTTGCCCAACGATTACTGACAATGAGCGAACGACAACTTAACCTTGATGATGCAGTACTTGCTCAGTTATTAACCCGCTACTTTCCTGATGATCCGAGTATTGACATTGATTGGCAAAAAGTAGCGTGTGCGATTGCCGCCACAAAAGGGTTTAGTGTGATCACGGGCGGGCCTGGCACCGGTAAAACCACCACGGTAACAAAGCTGTTAGCGATTTTACAATCGTTATATAAAGCGGCGCCATTGAGCATAAAATTAGTAGCACCCACAGGTAAAGCAGCGGCACGGCTAACAGAGTCAATTTTAGGGGCTAAAAATAAGCTTAGTGAAATACCGGCTGATATTAACGCGTTGATCCCGCAAAGTGCGCAAACCATTCATCGTCTGTTGGGAGTTAAGCCATTTACCAATAAATTCCGACACGATAAAAGCAATCCGTTGCATGTTGATGTATTGATTATTGATGAGGCCAGCATGGTCGACTTATCACTTATGGCTAAACTAATTGAGGCCTTGCCAGATCATGCTCGATTGATTTTACTTGGCGATAAAGACCAACTTGCTTCGGTTGATACTGGCAGTGTAATGAGTGATTTATGCCAAGGGTTAGTGCTTGGACAAACACCGCGTTATTCAAAAGTACGCTGTGAGCAATTGAACACGCTGTGCTTTAATGGCGCTGTTAAACTAAATGCGCAAAGTCAAAGTGAGTTTAAACTTGCGGATTGCATTGCCTTTTTACAACATAGCTATCGGTTTGATGCAAAAAGTGGCATAGGTCAATTGGCGCTGGCTGTAAATACCAACAACCGAGGAATATTAAATTACGTTGAACAACAAAGCAGCGAAGGGCATTTTAGCGATATTATTTTAGACTATGATTTTGTTTCCACACCGATTGAAAAGTTAGTAAATAGTGCCGCAAGTCATTATGCTAATTACCTAACCCTGATAGCGCAAGGTGCCAGTGTTGCGAAAGTGCATGCAGCTTTTGCCAGTTATCAGTTACTTGCTGCGGTACGTGAAGGCGATTATGGTGTTAATAGTTTAAACCAGCGTATTGAACGGGTATTACAGCAGCAAGGTTTAATTAGCGTTAATCCTAATCAGCGGCATTATATAGGGATGCCGATAATGGTTAGTCAAAACGACTACCAGCTAAAATTATTTAACGGTGATATAGGGATTTTAATGCCCGATGATAGCGGCCAACTCAAGGCACTGTTTATTGATGAGCAAGGGAATGAACGGGCATTTTCACCCGCACGGCTTCCGGTGCACGATAAAGTGTATGTAATGACCATTCATAAATCCCAAGGCTCAGAGTTTAGTTATACCGCGATGGTGTTACCACCGCTCAAGCAGGCGAGTATCGGTATTAATAGGCAATTAGTGTACACGGGAATTACCCGCGCAAAACAGACCTTTGAGCTGGTGGCAGATAAAAAAGTGCTGCAATTGGCCATGGGTAAAAGTGTATCACGGGCGTCAGGCTTGTATGAGCGATTAGTGTAAAGCCATACTTATACTAATCTCTTATTTTTGGGGTTCGTTTTCTAAATAGGTTGGGTTGCCAGCCAAAATGCAGTGCGCCCAATCTTAGAAAGACGGTTACCAATAATGAACCTATAATGCACCATAAATAAGGAGCTTCTAATAAAAATAGTGTGGCATAGGTTAAGCCTCCTGCAAAGCACGCGGTGGAGTATAGCTCTTCGCGCATCACCAGCGGTACTTCTCTACAGATCACATCACGTATTAAGCCGCCAAATATACCCGTCGTCATTCCCATTGTAAGCGCAACAACCATGGTTGTACCTTCAATTAATGCTTTTTCAATGCCGACCACATTAAAAATAGCCATACCGATGGCATCAACCAGTAACATGTAATAGTTAGACAGGTCGGGCAAGTGGCGAATAAACATAACGGTGACAAAAATAGCGCCATAGGTAGCGTATAAATAATCGGGGTTGGCTATCCAAAATACAGGTTGGTTAAGAAGAATATCTCTGAGCGTGCCACCACCTAACGCAGTGACTGAGCCAACAACCACAACACCAAATCCACCAATATCTTTGTCGTGGCCTAATAATGCACCTGAAATTGCAAAGAATGCCACGCCAATAAGGCTTAAAAAATTAAAATACTCTGCCGTCATTGAGGTGTCCTTACCAGATTGAGAATTTATATTAGACATTAAAAGATAAGCGATTGGGGATTTATATTAGCTGAATAACACTGTCTATAATACAAGGACAAGGTTATTAGCCCAGTGCTTGTTATGCTGGTTCTTATTGTAAGTAGTCAACGACCAGTTGAGATAATGATTCTACGCCAAGTTGTAATGCGCTTTCGTCAACATAAAACTGAGGTGAATGATTACTTGGTGCCGTTTTAGCGTTTTGATCTTTCGGAGTAATGCCTAAAAAGTAAAACAGCCCAGGGGTTTCTAGTGCATAATAGCTAAAGTCTTCTGCACCGGTAATTAAATCTGTGGTAATAATGTTGTCAGCACCAGCAATACGGGCAAGTGTAGGGGTCATTTTTTGGGTCAGTGCAACATTATTTACTGTTACAGGGTAGCCGTGATCTATATGCACATCAGCTTTAGCCCCCGCGGATTCGGCAACCAGCTCAGCGGTTTTAGCTAAACGTTTTTTAATATCGGCACGCATCGTTTGATCAAAGGTTCTAATTGTACCAATAAGCTCTACATTATCGGGGATAATATTTGAGCGTATGCCGCCGTTAATCGCGCCAAATGAAATAACAGAAGGCGCTTTAGTTACATCTACCTGGCGAGAGGCAATTGTTTGAGTTGCCATTATAATTTGTGATGAAGCAACAATGGGATCTACGCCATTCCAAGGGCGCGAGCCATGAGTTTGACGACCCGTTACGTTAATTGTGAAAGAGTCTTCACTGGCCATTAGAGGCCCTTCTCTAAAGCCAATTTGACCAGTATTAAGTGAGCTGGTGACATGCAAGCCAAACACCGCTTCAGGTTTTTGTTTAAATAAACCTTCTTTTAGCATTAGCTCTGCGCCTCCTTCTTCTCCTTCGGGGGCACCTTCTTCATCCGGTTGAAATACAAACAGTACGTCACCCGCTAACTGATCTTTAATTTTTACCAGTGACTCTGCTACGGCCATTAGAATAGCAACATGAGTGTCGTGCCCGCAGGCATGCATAACGCCTACTTCATTACCACGATAGGTTGAGGTTTGTTTAGAGGCAAAGGGTAAATCAACTTGTTCGGTAACGGGTAAAGCATCCATATCGGCACGAAGGGCGATTAAAGGGCCTTTTTACCACCGCTTAATTTAGCCACAACACCGGTATGCGCAACATCGGTTTGTACTTCAAGCCCCAGTGATTTTAAATGGTTAGTAATGTACTTAGCGGTTTCAAATTCGCGATTACTCAGCTCTGGATATTGATGCAAATGGCGACGCCATGTAATGACTTTTTCACTTACACTTTGTGTTGCTTGTTCAAGTTGGGTGTTAATACTACTAGCAAAACTAGGCGCTGAAATTGCAGTAAATAAAACACTGCTAAAAATTATTTTTTTTATCATTTTAATTCCTTGATTTTCATCGTGTGTAATTAACTTACGCTATTACATCAATAAAAAGTAGTGTTGTTTAATAGTTAACCACAGTTAAAAGAAAGTTTATTGATACTGCTTAAGAAGGGGATAAAGCTATTTTGTTTAACACAATAGTTTGGCGCTTTTGTCGTATTTTAACGCAAATATTTAGCTTTAACGGTGAAAATGATAACAAAATGTTGCATTTTTTAAATTTGTTCCCAATACTGGTCAATGCATTGCTTTTACCATGCACTGACAACATCGTGTAATAAGCTAAGCATAATAAAAATATTCAATCAGTTAAGGATTAATATGAACAACACACACACTTTTAAACGCGCGACTTTATTTGCAGCAGCAATAGGGCTCTTAATGAGTTTTTCTGCGCTTAGTAAAGAGTATAAAGTAGTTTTAATTCATGGTTTGCAAGTATCCCAGCTTACCAATAAAGCAGGTAGTGATGTAGTAAACGATGGCCAAAGCTATTGGCAGTCTTATTGGGTAAACCGTGCCGACGAGCGCATTGACTGGCCTGCGTATGAACGAATAGAAGGAAAAATTACTACAGATTGGGTATGGCCCAAGCTACAACAGATCTCTCGCTCAAATTTATGCGAGCCAGGCTGCGTGTTTGTAACCCACTCTACCGGTGACTTAGTTGCCCGATATATTATAGATAACCAAGAAAACTGGCTAGAAAACGCGGGTTTAAAACCGCTTAATATTATTGCTACCTTTGATTTAGCAGGTGCTGGTGGCGGTAGTGAATTAGCCGACTTAGCGGTGAGTGCGTTAACCGGCGCATCGTGGAATTTTGCTGTAGATGCTGCATTAACTTGGTGGCTAGGCAGTGAAATTAATGAGGCGGTTGGTGTATTACATGATTTAAAAGTTAATAATGCACGTAGAATCGCGCCATTACCTGATGCGCGCACACCGCGTTTACGTTTTGTGGCCGATGGTAATGCTTACTTAGGTTTAACGGCTGGCTTTTTGCGTGGTAACGATGATTCGGTAGTCGCTACTCACTCATCATGCGGTGCAAGCTCGGTAAGCTCATTTGGCAGTTGTAGCGCCAATATTGATACCAATGGGCGTTTAAAATCGCAAGGTGATGCTGTTAGTAGCTTCATGCCATACCATTATCCATTAATGATGACTAACAGTTACAGCCATAACGAAATTCAACAAGCGCAGCACCAAGGTAATGTAACGGTGGCAATGAATAATATTAGCGTGGCTGGCGATAAATTAGGATATGAAACTGTCGATGAAACTACCGGTAGTTGGTTTTGGAAAAAACAATACCGCTATGTGAAAGACTCTGATAATTTGAGTGCTTCAACGCTCATATATAATGTGATCCCATAAAGGTGATTGTGCGTGCGGCTTTATATGCTGCATGCTTTTGGTACCAATTAGCTTTATGCAGTTATTTATTTTTAGCCAAAAAAAGCTTAATGCAAATTGCATCAGCTTTACGTTCTAAAAGTGATTAACTGCTTGATGTTATAGGATAAATAACAATGAAAAAATCCTACGTTATTGTTTTAGTAATAATAGTTACCGGCTTGATGTGGTTTTTAGGTAAAGGCAATGCTAGTTATTCAGCTTCGCAAACAACAGCTAAAGAGCATAAAAAAACACCTGAATTTGTTGCTATGCCAGCAAAACCTAAGGTACTAGATATTAAACCGAGCATAAAAAACATGCCTAAAGAGCAGCATGAGTTTAATGAAGATATAGCTAAAGCAGCATCGGCAGTCGCGCAGCAATATCAGCAAAGCTTAGCATTTCCACCTTATTCGCAACCTTTAACGGTATATGATGAAGACCGGCTTAAGCCAAATCAGTTTTTTCCTGTTACTAGCCCTGTAGGAGAGCAAGGGGGGGAGTTAACCTTAAGTTTATCTCAATATCGCTATGTCTATCCGCAAGCAATTGAATTAACCATAAGCGCACAAAATTTAGGTAAAGCACAGGTAACACTCAGTGATACGGATACCAAACAGCCGTTAAAAACACATAGCGGTGTTGCTCGTGACAATAAGCTAGCAATTACGTTTAAAGGTGAGGAAGACTATCCTCGTAATTTACAATTATTAGTTGAAGCCGACATTGCAGGTAAAATGGTCCCTGTGGTGGCACAAATACAATATATGCCGCCTAGTGCAACCCTAACTAGCTTTGATAGCGCGTATCCACGTAATGATAATATGATAGTGCCTGCTAATTTAACGGTTATAAAAAGTGGCTTATATCGCTTAAGAGCTAACTTATACAGTGGTAGTTCGCCATTAGCGCATTTAGTTGCTAAAGCACGTTTAAATGAGGGCAGCGAAAAAATTGATTTTAAAGCGCATTGGTCTGTTTTGCCTAAGCAAACAAATGGCTTACGATTGAGTGACTTTGTTATTGAGCGTATGTCGCCAAGCCCAGGTGAGCGTAACAGCTTTGGGCAAAGTAAAGTGAGTGAGTTTACTATTGAAGATTTTGCTTACGATAGCTTACAGCAGCTACCTTATCAGGCGAATAAACAAGAATTGCAGAGTTTAGAGTTTTTACAAGGATTAGCTGCCGGTAAGTAGCAGCATAGAACAGAGTGAAGGGTTTGCATTACTGCAAACCCTTAAAAAATTAGCTTAAATTAATTGTAACCACGTCGGCTTGGTTTAGTTCATCTTGTTCAGGATTAACCGGCGTTTTTGGTATATCTGGTTTATCTAACGCGATATCGCCACCATCAATAACGTCACCGGTTTGCAGATTAGCAAAATCAAACAATTGGTTATCAGCTAAATGCGAAGGTACAACATTTTGCATTGCAGTAAAAATACTTTCTATACGCCCTGGGTGCTCTTTATTCCATTGTTCTAGCATGTTCTTGGTGTGCTTACGTTGTAAGTTTTCTTGTGAGCCACATAAGTTACACGGAATAATAGGGTAGCCTTGACTAAATGCGTATTGGCTAATATCGGCTTCTTTACAATAAGCTAATGGGCGAATAACCATGTGCTCGCCATTATCACTCATTAGTTTAGCCGGCATACTTTTAAGTTTGCCGCCATAAAACATATTTAAAAACAAGGTTTCTATCATGTCATCGCGGTGATGACCCAATGCGATTTTAGTAGCGCCTAGCTCTTTAGCCGTACGATATAAAATACCACGGCGTAGACGAGAGCAAAGTGAGCACGTTGTTTTACCTTCAGGAATAATATCGGTAACAATACTGTAGGTATCTTCTTCGACAATTTTGTATTCAATATTTAAATTATCAAGGTATTCAGGCAGTACATGCTCAGGGAAGTCTGGTTGTTTTTGGTCAAGGTTAACCGCAAAAAGATCAAACTTGATAGGGGCAACACGCTGTAAATGTTGCAGCATATCGAGCATAGTGTAACTGTCTTTTCCGCCAGATAAGCACACCATGATACGATCACCTTCTTCTATCATGTTAAAATCCATGACAGCTTGACCTGTGAGGCGACGTAAACGCTTTTGAAGCTTATTTAAGTTGTGTTGAGCTTTGGCTTGAGCAGAATGAGACACTACGCCCCCTTATAAACAGTACGGCAAAATTAATTGCTAAAAATAAAGGGGCGTATTATATGCCATATGTAATATCACAGCTACAGCAAACGTTAACTTTCTGCGAGTGGACTTACATAGCCATCAGGTTTCAATGCAAGTACATCACAATCGAGGCTGTCAATAACATGCTCAGCGGTGTTACCCACTAATGCAGCACTTAAGCCGGTACGTCCCACAGTGCCAATAACCACTAACTCACTATTTAAACGACTTGCAACATCCGGTATCACATCTTCTGGCAAGCCCTCTTCAATAAAGCATTGATCAGAGGTTAAGTTAAACTCATTAGCTAATTCATTGGTTGATTCAATGTGATGTTTTTTAACTGATTCGTTGTAAAGCCCAGGATTAAACTCAGGAATTTCTATCGCAATATTTACCGGTGTAGCAGGGTAGGCATTGACTAAGTTAAGTTTAGCATTAGCCAGTTCACATAAAAATTGTGCATCTTTAATTATGCGTTTATTAAGTGATAGGTGTTGCTCATTTTCACTGACTGCATTCACAGCAGCTAAAATATTACCTTGTGCTGGCCATTGCATATCTTTAACAAATAGAACGGGCGTTGGGCATTTTCTAACTAAATGCCAGTCTGTAGGAGTAAAAATAACCGCTTTTAGTGCGCCATGTTGATGCGTACCTTTGATAACCAAGTCGTATTTATCATTGATAACGGTATTAATTATTGCCTCGTATGGGCGATTATGCCAAATAACTTGCGTATCTATATTTATATTTTGATAAGGAGAGATCAGCTCTTTAAGCCATAGCTCACGATCTTTAAGGACGGCTTGACGCATTGCTTCACGTTCATCGCCTGATAGCATAGTAGTCATTTCGTAAGAGAAATCGTAAACCGTCATAAATGCGGTAATGCTCGCACCCGACTTTTTGGCTAAATCTATTGAACGCGCGAGGGCATTTTGATCGTCTTTAGTTGGATCAATAACCGCGATAATACGTTTAATCATTTCCATTGTGCTACTCCATTCACTTAACAGTTATACATTCAGTGTAACGCAAATACACAACAGTTAAAGGGGGAAGCACTAAGATTATTGTTCTATATCAAGAAATAAAGTTTCTCTAATTTTAAAACTCTTTATGTTGAATAAAAGCATGAAGGGCTTTATAAAAATTTAATTATTCTCAGGTTTTATTGAAGTGTTATCTTCTACAGTAAATCCACTCGTTTTTTTCACAAAGCCCACTTCAGGTAGTAAGTTATAAACGTTATCTTTAATGGTAGAAAACAGATAACTCTTTCCACCTCTACTGAATAAGTTAATAAGATACCAATATTTTTTTTCAGGATAAACGGTCATATCAACGTTAATAAAGTGATTGTTATTGATATAAATGCCTCTAACGTATTTGTCATCTATTAGCTCGTCGGTTACATCTGACTGTATTCTAATGCCTCCCTTAGAACGTAAAATAGTGTTGTGAGTAAAATAAATATTTCCCCAATTAAAAGGCTCCGTTACACTTCTTGGTTTATTTGGGTAAGCATTGAGGATAAACTTATCACTGTCTATAAAGGTATTAGCAATAATTTTTACGTTAGAATAATAAGTAATTTCTATAGCAGTGCCTTTGGTGTTTTTGAAAGTGTTATATCTTACTAGAGCCTTTGATACAGGTTTAACCGTTGCAAATTTCAATGATCCCTTCAATCCCTCAAAAATATTATCTTCAACTGTAATATCATGCGTACCTCCATAGTTATTATTCCACGGGTGAGTAGTTGTTACTTGTGTGACATTTTCAAAGTAATTATTACGAATATCAATTCTGAAAGAATTTATATTCGCATCATGGGATGATAAATGTGAAGATGTTGCTCTTATAGCCGCATCACCAAAATCATAAAAGTGATTATGTTTAATTGAAATATCTTCGGAGCCTGCAAAAAGGATACCTTGCTCACCCCAAACATAATTAATTTTGTCTGTCGTTAACCCTCTAAAAATAAAACCATTAATTTCTATGAAGCGTGAATTATAAAAGGATAAAATATATTCTCCTTCAAATTGGTCACACTTTTTTAGTATGACGCCAGCATTAGCGGTGATAGTAATGTTACTAAGGTTTCTGACGATAATAGCTGAACATATATCGTAAACTCCTGGTTTGTCTATTTTAAGCTCAGAGTTTTCTGCAGTGTTTAAAATCAAGTCTTTTAGTGCTTGTGAGTCATCAATTCCATCATCGGGGATCATAGAGCTTGATACTTGACTACTAAATAAAATACTTAAAGAAAGAGTGATAAATAGAAATAAAGAATAAGGCATAAGATTGTCCTTCTATATAAGAGTGTAATAGGACGTAGTTGCTTTTATGTTAGAAAATGAGCTAGGTAAGTAATTATCTTCATCGACTCTTAAAAGTGAATGGTTAATACCTCTACTCAAAGTGTTAGTAGAGATAGAGCATAATTGCAATAATTACGCTCTGATTTAGGGGGGATTAATTTTAAAATGAGAAACTATTATTAACGGGGTTTTATAATAGCAGCTGTTTTTGCAAGCGCGTCATTATCTAAAATAGTAATAAACTTACCTTCTACTTTGATTAAATCTGCTTTTTGAAAACGGCTCAATAAACGGCTAATAGTTTCAACAGTTAAACCAAGGTAGTTGCCAATTTCACCGCGGGTCATGGTAAATCTAAATTCTTTACGTGAAAAACCACGTTCACCAAAACGCTCTGATAAATTATAAATAAAACTCGCTAGACGCTCTTCGGCAGACTTCTTATTGAGTAATAGCAGCATTTCTTGATCGTAGGTTATTTCACTACTCATTAAGCGCATAATTTGTTGGCGTAGCTTAGGCAACTTACCAGCGAGTTCATCAAGGGTATCAAAGGGGATTTCACATACCATTGAGGTTTCTAGTGCTTGAGAAAAGCTTTGGTGCTGCATTTTATTAATGGCATCAAATCCAACAAGGTCGCCAGCTAAATGAAAGCCTGTAATTTGTTCATCGCCTTGCTCAGACAATGTATACGATTTAAACGAACCCGAACGAACCGCAAAAATTGCATTTAAAGGCGCGCCCGATTCAAATAAGTAGTCACCTTTGTGTAATGGTTTTTTTCGCTCAATGATCTCATCAAGTTTATCCATTTCTTGGCCATTTAAAGAAAATGGTAAACATAACTGGCTAATACTGCAGTTATTACAGCTAATGGCACAATTACCTTTAGCACGACTTTGAGAAAAATCCATAAGTTCAATCCGTTAAATTTCTATGCACGACATTTTATAATGTTAATGCACTAGCTTATCTGTTGCAATGATCAGAAGGTAGATACCATACCAAATGATAACACTGCCTAATGTTATTCGTGTCCATGGGTGATTAAAAAGCGCATTTAGCTTTTGTGCAGCCATACCTAAGGTGATCATGGCAGGAAATGTGCCTAGAGCAAATGCCAGCATAACTAAAGCACCATTAATAGCGTTGCCACTGGTCATTGCCCAAGTAAGTGCAGAGTATACTAAACCGCACGGTAACCAGCCCCATAACGCGCCATAGCCAAGGGCTTTAAAAGGCGAATCAATGGGCATTAAATATTTATTAAGTTTAATTAAATGCTGCCAAATGAGGGTTTTACCCAGTTTTTCGAGCCACTGTAAGGTGGCGGCTAAGCGCATAATATAAATGCCAACCAGTAACATAAAAATACCGGCTAAAAATGACAGAAATAATGAAAAAGCAGAATTTTGCGTAGCAAACTGGCTACTAATACCCGCAACAAGGGCTCCTGCTAGCATATAACTTAAAGCTCGACCGCTGTTATAAGCTAGAGAATATAACCACGTTTGACGTTTATTGCTGGCAAGTTGTAATGAGCTGGCAATACCACCACACATAGCAATGCAATGACCACTGCCAATTAAACCCATTAAAAAAGCGCTAACAAAAATAGGGTCAATCATTACTTTTATTGTGCTGCTCTTTGTCGTCTTCAAACAAAATACTGTGGCCTTGCTTGTTTAAATCAGAGAATTGCTCGCCTTTTACTGCCCAAAAAAATACGCCAATAGCAATCAATACAAACAAAATAGCGATAGGAACTAAAATATAAATTATGCTCATAACTTTAATAGCCTTAGTGAATTACATATCACAATAATAGAGCTGGCAGACATACCAATAACGGCCATCCAAGGAGCAACTAAGCCCATAGCCGCTAGCGGTAATATAGAGCCATTATATAATAAAGAAAGCGCCAAGTTTTGCTTAATTATACGTCGTGTTTGTTTAGCAATAGTTAACAAATGCGAGATTGAAGCTAAGTCACTGTTAAGCAATACAACATCAGCACTGTTTTTAGATATATCGGCACCGGTTTCCATGGCGATAGATAAATGGGCACTGGCAAATACTGGGCTGTCGTTTACGCCATCGCCAACCATAGCAACAATTTCACCTTGCGATGACCAGTGATCAACGGCATTTTGTTTATCTTTTGGACTGCAACTGGCAAGTACTGAATCAAGCTTTAACTTTTTAGCTACTTTGGCACCCGCATCAGATGCATCACCAGTTAGCATATGGCAACTAAGGTTAGCCGCTTGTAAAACATTAATTAGCTTATCGGCATCAGCTTTAACTTTATCTACAAAGTAAAAGCGTGCAACAGCCTGCTTGTTTATATAAAGCGTGGCTTGTGCGTTGGTTTTCTTTGTATCAAACCAGCCACTTTTACCAATAGCGTAATGGGTATTATCAAACTGGGCGCTTATCCCAATGCCTGGGTGGAGTTGTACATCGTCAAATTTACGCTGTCCTTTAAACTCCTTAAATGCACTGGCAATAGGGTGTTCAGAATAACTTTCAAGCTGGGCTGCAATATCAAGAATTTGCTCTTTGCTGTAGTTATCATCAAGTATGTCAATCACGTCGAGGCTAAATTTACCTTGTGTAAGCGTACCTGTTTTATCAAAGGCAAATAAAGTGAGCTTTGATAGCGTTTCGAGCACATGCGCTTGCTTTATTAATATGCCTTTGCGGGTTAAGGTTGCTACAGCACAGGTTAATGCGGTTGGAATTGCTAAACTTAATGCGCACGGGCAAGTGGCCACTAACACCGAAATAGTGATCCAAAATGCAACGTCAGGGTCTACCTGATACCAACCAATCGCAGTTATGGAGGCAAATACTAGTAATACAGCAACAAACCACTGCGCCACTTTATCGGTAATTTCAACCAGTCTTGGGCGTTTTGTCAGGGCATTATGTTGCAGGCGAATAATTTGATTAAGCAGGGTGTTTTGGCCTAGCTTGTTGATTTTTATTTCAATTATACCATCATGATTAACCGTGCCTGCATACACGTTATGATCAATGTACTTTCGTACTGGTTGATGTTCGCCGGTCATCATCGACTCATCAACACTGGTACTGCCTTTAACTAATATGCCATCAGCAGGAATGGTTTCGCCTGCCTTTATTAACACAATATCGTTAAGTTTGAGTTTTTTGGCGGCAATGATGTGCTCATTACCGCGTTCATCGAGCGTACGGGCAGTAAGGGGTAACAACTTTTGCAAGTTAGCAGTGAATTCACTGGCTTTTAAACGCGCTCTAAATTCTAAGTATTTACCTAATAAGAGTAAAAAGGTAAACATACAAATAGATTCAAAGTAAACCTCGCCTACTTCCATTACTGTGGCATAACAGCTAGCGCCATAAGCACCAAAAATAGCCAATGATACTGGTAAGTCCATATTCAACTGTTTTGCTTTTAAGCCATTAATTGCATTACTTAAAAAGGGCAGGGCGCTGTATAGGATAACGGGGGTAGCGAGAATTAAACTGATCCATCTAAAGTACTGTTCAAAATTGCTGTCCATTCCAGAGAACATGCCAAAGTACATTGCAAAGGCAAACATCATCACTTGCATGGTCATCAAACCTGCAACACCGAGACGACGAATATACGCTTTGGCAGTTTGCTGCTTTTGCTGAGCTTCTAAATCAGATTGAAAGGGGTACGCTTTATAACCTATTTCAGCCAATGAGGTAATTAGCTCACTTAAAGGCGTGGCGCTTTTATCCCAGTGGATCATGGCACGATTTGTTGAGGTATTTACATCAACGCGTTTTACCGATTTAAGGTTTAATAATTGCTTTTCAATTAGCCAGGCACAGGCGGCGCAGGTTATACCTTCAACACTCAGTAATACCTCAGAGTTGTTGTTGTGCGTACTAATAAATTCATCTTGGATATCTTCATTGTCATAGCTTTTAATAAAAGCGAGCTGTTCAGGAACCAGTTGCTCTACTTTGCCGGCACTTACGGTGCGGTATTTGTAGTAGTCGGTCATTCCTTGGTCAATGATGTTTTGAGCAACCGCTTGGCAGCCAATGCAACACATTGGCTCAGCGGTATTGTCTATAATAACGTGTGCGTCAAACCCTGCCGGCACACTTTCAAGACAATGAAAGCAATTTTTAGACATACTAAATACTACTTATAGTTAGGAGTAACTAAAATGGTGGTTGTGGTTGGTAAAGTGACACTTTCTTTCATTTTCCAACTAGCATCAACAGGTTCAATAAACACTGAGTAAGCACCAGGCGTGTAGCTTTCTAATAATGCAGTAAACTCTTGATTAGCATTTGGAGTGAGGGTAGCTTCAAAATCATGAGCTTTTATAGTGCGATGAAAAAACGATAATTTTAGCGCATGAATGTTGCTCGTATCGCCTTTAGTAAATTTAAAGCTTACTCGCTCATCAGATACATTTAGGTCACCATGTAAATATAAAGCTTTTGCTTTATCAAATTTGATCAGCTCTAAATTAATTGCTTTGCCTTTTTTATAATAGTCATCAACGACCATATCTGGGCCGTTACCAATGGCTGTAATAAATAAACTAATGCAGCCAATAATTGCAGCTAGAGGGAAGAAGATTAAAAACCAAGGCCAAAAATTTTTATACCACGGAGTCGGTTGCATAGTTGCTCTAAAATTGATGAATGTGCAGCTATATTATAATAAATAAAAGAAAAAGACTAAAAAAAAGCCTCCGAGTGGAGGCTTTTTTGATCTGTATTAATCTATTGAAATAAAAAGATTAAAACTGAAACGTTTTGTTAACTTTATCGTTATTTTTCTTGCGATAAGCTATAAACGTAAGCAGTTAATAGGTGAATTTTGTCTTCGCCTAAGATCTCTTTAAAAGCAGGCATTACACCAGCACGGCCGTGGTTTAGTGTTTCTTCAACAGCACGTTGAGAACCACCGTATAACCAAATGTTATCAGTTAGATTAGGTGCACCGAACGGTAGGTTATGCGCAACTGAGCCTTTACCATCTGCACCATGACAAGCTGCACACATCGCAAATTTCGCTTTACCTGCCGCGGCATCTTTTTGGTTAACAGTACGACCAGATAGGCTAAGTACGTAAGCCGTCATTTCTTTAACGCCTTGCTCGCCTAATGCATCACCCCAAGGAGGCATTGCTGCAACACGGCCTAAAAGTAACGTTTCTCTGATTTTGTCAGGCGTACCACCATATAACCAGTCGTTATCTGTTAGGTTAGGGAAGCCTGTACCACCACGAGCATCAGAGCCATGACATTGCGCACAGTTTTGAGCAAATAAGCGTTGACCAATTTCAACTGCTAATTGACCTTGCGTTTGTTCATGTTTAGTGCCATTTTCAAGAGCGATTTGCTGAGCTGCATCACCCGCTAATTTAGAGTCAACCAATTCTAAAACAGGGGTTTTTGCCAATTCATTGAAAATTGGGCCAAAACGCTCTTCAGCGGCGCGGTATTCTGCATCTAGCTTTACAAAGCGACCGTTTTCTTGAGCGTCTACCACTGCTTCTTTCGATTCAGTTAAAGAGGTAACACCTTGATTTGAGCTGGTCCACTTTGCTAAGCCTTCCCAGTTACCTAAACCTGGGTAAGCTGCTAAGTAATAAACAGACCATACAAACGTTGCGAAGAACATGTAAGTCCACCATTTTGGTAGTGGATTGTTTAATTCTTCAATGCCGTCAAACTCATGTCCACAGCTTTCACCTTCTTTTACACCTACATAGTTTTTTAAGTTCCAAACTAGTAGACCAAAGATAATGATTAAGCATGCAAGGGTTAATACAATAACCCATATACTCCAAAAGCTAGTCATTTCTCAGACCCCTTTTCCTCGTTAGAGAGTGTATTGTTGTGTTTTTTTTCATCTTCAAATATGACATTAGCAGCGTCTTTAAAACGACTTTTACTACGCTTGCTATATGCCCATCCAACAATCACAATAAATAATACTAAAATTACCAGAGTCAAAATGCCTCTGTATGTCCCGTAGTCCATAATAATCTACTTCAAATGTGTGCCAAGTTGTTGCAAATAAGCAATAAGGGCTTGCATTTCTGTTGCACCTTTACCGTCATTCATTGCGTCAACTTTAGCAATGTCAGCGATTAATTCCTCGTCACTGCCATAACCTAAACCCGGGTGTTTTGGGTTTTCTGGGTTAATAGCAAACGTGTCACGGAAAATTTGTAGCTTTTTCAGAGTCAGGCTTGTATCAAGCGTGTTCTCTGCTAACCAAGGGAAGCCTGGCATATTCGACTCAGGAACCACTGCACGTGGGTCAACTAAGTGCGCATAATGCCAGTCATCTGAGTAACGTTTACCTACACGTGCTAAGTCAGGACCAGTACGTTTAGAGCCCCAAAGGAATGGGTGATCCCATACTGACTCACCCGCAACCGAGTAGTGACCGTAACGCTCAACTTCATCACGAAATGGACGAATCATTTGTGAGTGACAGTTAGCACAACCTTCACGCACATAGATGTCACGACCTTCAAACTCAAGCGCATTTAACGGGCGTAACCCATCAACGGGTTTAGTTGTGTCGTCTTGGAACATTAGCGGAGTAATTTCCACCAATGCACCAAAGCTGATTGCGAAAACAGTCAAGATGGCCATAAGGCCGATGTTTTTCTCGATAATTTCGTGTTTATTTTGCGAATTTTTATTGCTCATTATCTGACTCCGTTATGCTAACTGCGCTTGTTCATCAAGTTCTAGCGAGTTATTTTTCGCTGAAACTGTACGATAAACGTTATAAGCCATAACCAGCATACCTGTAACGATGAATACACCGCCTAAGAAACGCATAACATAGAAAGGATGAGAGGCTTCTAACGACTGAACAAAGCTGTACATTAATGTACCGTCAGAGTTAACTGCACGCCACATTAGGCCTTGCATTACACCTGAAATCCACATTGCAACAATGTATAAAACAACACCCACTGTGTGTAACCAGAAGTGTGTATTGATTAATTTAATGCTGTACATACGACCTTGCGAGAATAACGCTGGAATAAGGTGGTAAATTGCACCGATAGAAATCATTGCAACCCAACCTAATGCACCTGAGTGTACGTGACCTACTGTCCAATCTGTGTAGTGCGATAACGCATTTACAGATTTAATTGCCATCATTGGACCTTCAAACGTCGACATACCGTAGAAAGACAATGAAACCACTAAGAAACGAAGTACCGGGTCAGTACGTAACTTATGCCATGCGCCTGAAAGTGTCATAATACCGTTGATCATACCACCCCAAGACGGCACGAATAAGATAATAGACATCACCATACCTAAGCTTTGCGTCCAATCAGGAAGCGCAGTGTAGTGAAGGTGGTGAGGACCTGCCCAAATGTAAAGCGAGATAAGTGCCCAAAAGTGAACAACCGATAAACGGTATGAGTAAACTGGACGACCCGCTTGCTTTGGTACAAAGTAATACATCATACCTAAGAAGCCAGCAGTAAGAAGAAAACCTACAGCATTGTGCCCGTACCACCACTGAACCATCGCATCAACCGCACCGGCGTAAATTGAGTATGATTTAGTTAGTGAGACTGGAACAGCCATGCTGTTAACAATATGAAGTACTGCAACAGTAATAATGAAACCAGCATAGAACCAGTTAGCTACATAAATATGAGCCACTTTACGTTTAGCAATAGTGCCCATAAATACAACAGCGTACGTTACCCAAACAACAGCAATTAAGATATCGATAGGCCACTCAAGTTCTGCATACTCTTTAGAACTTGAAATACCCATAGGTAGAGTAATTGCTGCTAGAACAATCACTAACTGCCAACCCCAAAAGGTGAAGGCGGCTAATTTATCTGAAAGAAGGCGCGTTTGACATGTACGTTGTACGACGTAATAAGACGTCGCAAAAAGAGCACTTGTACCAAATGCGAAAATTACTGCGTTCGTGTGTAACGGACGAAGTCGAGAGTAAGTTAACCATGGTGTGTCAAAGTTAAGTGCTGGCCAAGCTAGTTGGGCAGCAATCAGAACCCCAATACCCATGCCAACGATGCCCCAAATCACTGTCATAATAGCGAATTGGCGTACAACTTTATAATTGTACTCAGTTTGTGATGCTACTGTTTGGCTCATTTTCTGGCTTCCGCTGCAATAAATGCGTTTAGAAATGAATTACCTACTTGTTAAAGTAGGACCTACTATTATTCCAAAGTATACTATCTAAACCCCACAATATGTGGTTGTTAAAGATAATAATCTCAAGAAATACTTGTTTTTTTTGCGGTTGAAATGATAAATTTTTTGGCCTTAAAAAGATAGGTCAATTGCGTAATAATATGACATCAATCAAACTTTATTGAGTTGCTGTCTATTTTTTGAGGTGATTTGTACCTTACTCACTCATTAAAGCCGATAATCAACCAACTTGCCCTAAATGTTGGGCCCATACATTAGATATTTGAGAACCTGCATGTATATATATAGAGTATGCTTACTTTCTTTTCTATTATTTTTACTAGGTTGTGACTTTTCTGGATCAACATCAACAGCAAAAGTAAGCCAATCGCAAACTGAGTGTAAAAATAACAAACCATGTCATTTTGAAAATCAAGTTAAGGTTTGGTTAAGCGAAGAAATCTTATCACCAGAGACACCGTTTTCAATTTATGCTCACTTACCTAATGATCTAACAATAACAGCGGCTAAATTGGAGGGAGTAACTATGTATATGGGTTACATTCCATTGCAGTTTACTAAACAAGATAATATTTGGTTAGCCGATACTATGGTTGGTATTTGCTCAGAGCAAAATATGGTTTGGAAATTAGTGCTCACTGCAGTTAATGAAAGCACTTCGGTTAACCAAACGGTTGAATATTATTTTAATGTTACTTACTAAAATGTTTTAGTTTTCAATTATTCATAATCGCACTATTTTTTGTGTAACACACTCCTGAGGCATAGTTTCTTTCCTAGCCGATGTTAGGGTCTGTTTTATGCTCAGCATAAAAAAGCTACATTCATTACTAAGTTAAAGCGCTGGGACTGTAAGCGCAATGATACCCAATGATCAAATCTGATCAGCGCTATACCAACATATGCAATAAAATACTTTTCTTCTATTACACCCTCGTTTTGCTATTACTCCTTTATAGGTATAGATCTAGATTGAAACTCTCAATAAACATAAAATTTGCACGATTAAAACTTTTAGTAAAAAAATTCAGACTAAATAAACAATCTACTTGCATAAATATGGTTAGTAATTAACACCTAGTTTTACCGTTTTAATAATGAGCTGTGATTAACATGTTAATTTACCTATTAAGGGCACATTAATGATTAAATTACATTTGATTACAAACTCCATATATTTGATTTCACCTATGTTTTTTATGTGATTGCGCTTGGTTAAGTTCATGACTTTTATCTGTTTTTATTAATTAACAATGAAACATGCTGTAACCTTTGTCCCTTTCATGGGGTACCTTAATTTTGGCTGTTTATATAGTGATCTTCCGTTAAGTTTTCGTTCAGTTAAAGGCGCCTAAGTTGCCCCCGCTCACTCAAAATTCTCATAAAAGTGAGCGTTACCAATTTAGGTAAATTTCAACAAGTAGGGTTCATCCATGAAAAAATCAACTCTTGGTTTAGCTGTAATTGCAGCAATCCCAATGTTCTCAAGTGTTCAAGTTTTAGCTGCAGACGAAGCAGTAAAGTCAATTGAAAAAATTCAAGTAACGGGTTCTCGTATCAAGCGTTCAGACATGGAAAACGCAAGCCCAGTTACACTTATCGGTGCTGATGACATTCAAGCTATGGGTGCAACAAGTATTGATAGTGTTTTACAAAAAATGACCGCTACGGGCGGTGCAATGACCAACCCAGGTATTAATAATGGTTCGGGTGGCAACGCACGTATCGATTTACGTGGCTTAGGTGCTAACCGTACATTAGTACTTGTTAATGGTCGTCGTATGATTGCATCAGGTACTGGTGCAGCATCAACGGTTGATTTAAACACTATTCCGGTTTCGATGATCAAACAAGTAGAAGTACTTAAAGATGGTGCATCTGCTGTATACGGTACTGATGCGGTAGCAGGCGTAGTCAATATTATCTTAAAAGATAATTTTGAAGGCCTAGACATGAACGTAAATTCTGCAATTACCGGTGAAGGCGATGCAACAGAAAACTCTATAGATTTCACTGTGGGTAGCTCTTTCGATAAAGGTAATATCGTTATCGGCATGCAGTACACAGATCGTGGTAAAGCATCACAAGCAGATCGTGGCTTTTCAGATTGCCCAATCGCAGAAGATGCAAACGGGTTAAACTGTAACGGTGGTTCTGTTTATGCTGAGGGTGGTCACATTTGGCAAGACAGTACTACAACAGCATTAAACGATAAAGGCGAAGAAGTTAGCGTTGGCTTGGCACAAGGCGACAACGGTTTAAGTGGTCAAGGTGGTCTACACCCATTTACTGATGCTGATCGTTACAACTTTTCACCAACAAGTTACTTATACACGCCAATGGAGCGTTTAAATTTAACGGGTATTGCAACTTACGAAATTAGTGATGATACAAGTTTATTCGCTGAGTTCACTTACACCAAGCGTTGGTCAGAGCAGCAAATGGCACCACAACCTGTATGGTTTGGTTTTAAATATGATGAATCAATGGGTGACTCACTTCTTGGTCAATCATACACAAGTAAAGTAGACCGTAACGGTGATGGTTACGCAGATGTAGATGCTGATGGTAAATACATTACTGAATCTGCAAACTATGCGTACGGTGATGATCTTTTCTACGGTCGCCGTATGTCTGATACTGGTCCACGTATTTTTGAACAGTCAGTTGACACTGTTCGCGCCGTTGTTGGTGCTGAAGGTTTTGTAGGCGATTACTCTTGGGACGTTTCAGCGAACTTCGGCCGTAACGATTCGGTTGATAAGTTAAGTAACTTACACAACATGGGTGCGATCGGCGATAGTATTTTACGTACCGTAGATGGCGAAGTTGAGGGCACATTTAACCCGTTAGATCAGTCTGCTTGGACTTCAGAAGATTTCCGTAAAAATGTATACACAGAAGTAAATAATGGTGGCAGCCAGTTATTCATTATCGCGGCATCTGTTTCTGGCGAGTTATTTGAATTACCTGCAGGTTATGCAGCATTTGCTGCGGGTGTAGAGCGTCGTCAAGAAAAAGCGTGGTTCACACCAGATTCACTAACTGCGCAAGGCCTTGCAAATGACCCTATGGTTGAACCAACAGCAGGTGGCTTTGATGTAAACGAAGCCTATGTTGAATTTGCGCTTCCACTACTAACAGATGCACCATTTGCGCAAAATGTAGAGCTTAGTGCCGCTATTCGTGCATTCGACTACAGCACGTTTGGTTCTGATAATACATGGAAATTAGGTTTAACATGGAAAGCAAATGATGAATTAATGCTACGCAGCGTTGTTTCAACGGCTTTCCGTGCTCCAACGGTTTCAGAATTATACTCAGGTAACTCTCCATCATTTAATCAAGTTGAATTCCCTGGTGCACAAGAGCAGGCTGAAGTAACTGTTGGTGGTAATGATGCATTAACACCAGAAGAAGCTGATACATTTACTGCGGGTATCGTGTATGAACCGCAGTGGTTTGATGGTTTCTCAATGACACTTGATTACTACTCAATTGAAATTGAAAACGCAATTGCAACTGTAGACAATCAATACATTGTTGATCAGTGTTTAGCTGTAGACACTAATGCAGGTTCTGCACTATGTCAGTCAGCAAATGTAAATCTAGACTCTACGGGTCGTATTACTTTTAACAACCAATTACAAAACATTGGTTCTGAAAAGACATCGGGTGTTGATTTAAATCTTGCATACAGCTTTGAAGCAGTAGGTCTTAACTGGAAAGCGGGCTTAGATACAACTTACTTAGATGAATATGTTGTAGAAGTAACTGGTTCTCCTGTTGATTACGCAGGGTTAGTAACATCTGGTTCAGGTGGTTACGCAGATCTTAAGTCAAACCTAACCATTAATGTGTCTGGCGATAACTGGGATGCACAATACCAAATGCGTTACATCGCGGGTATGGATAGCTACGCATGTCTAAATAAAGACACGTGTTATGCACCTACAACACCATCAGTTATCTATAGTGACCTAAGTGGTAGCTACCTAGTAAATGATACAGTTTCTCTTACTGCAGGTGTAAACAACTTGTTCGATAAACAGCCTCCTTACTACACTGGTAACAATGATTCAAACACTGACCCGTACACATACGATGTACTAGGTCGTCGTTTCTTTGCAAACGTAAACGTTAAATTCTAATTTTAACTAATTAGAATCACTAAAAGGCCTAGTTTTTACTAGGCCTTTTTTGTTGAACAAAATTAAAGAGGCACGTAAACTCAGGTAAGTAAAATTAGGAGGCACCATTGTTAAAGCAAGACGAAAACTTATCGTTTGTTATTGAACCGCAATTATCACCGCGTGCAGAGCAGCGTCTCGATCTTTATTTTTCTATCCCAAATGAAATGGGAATTAATGCACAAACACTCAGCGAAGAGACTTACTTTAATAACCAATTTAAATCTTTTGTAGCCTATAACGCGAATAACATTCACCTTCCATTAGTGCGAAGCCGCTTTGTGAGTAAAAACAAAGGTGAGCAGCAAGACTACCGACAAAATTTAAATTTATATTGTTATCAAGTACGTCTCGCCATTGATGCTGATATTAAAGATGCGTTAAAAATTCAAGAAAGCGATGAATTTTATCAACGGGCCATGGAGCTTTGCGAGCAAAGCCAAAGCTTACTCAGAAAACTCAGACGTTACACCCCAGATAACGAAAAGCTGATCCCGTTTTATACCAATGCTGATAATTACCTAAGTTGGCAAATTGAACAAACTTTTTTAAAGCTGCTTGATGAAGGGCCGCGCAGTAGCGATCACGCAAAAGAGCGAAATGACTTATTAAACTTTTGTAAGTCAGAAAGTGACTACCGAGCAGAGCAACAATATAATTCTGACTCAACACTTAAAGACGCCAACAGAATCACTAATAAAATGCGCCTATTGCAGCGTTTAATAGAGCATGGTGTGATTTTGCAGCGCCAAACCCGTTATCTTAATAGTTATTTAAAACGCTTGGTAAAAGGCTCTGTAACAGCCGTTATAATGGCTTTTGTGATGGTGGTTATTTTAAATGCACGTTCTACCTTTACTGAAATAACCGCTTCACTGATTTTGATTTTAGGGGTTATTTACGGGTTAAGAGAGATATTTAAAGAGGATATCACTCGTATTATTTGGCGTGCTATTGTGCGAGGACGGCCAAAATGGCGCTTTATTTTTAAAAACAGTATTACAAAAGATAAAGTAGCGAGTCAGTTTATTTGGTTAGAATATACGCGGTTTAAAAAAATCCCTAAAGAAGTTAGGAAAATTTTCTCTAAGCGTCGTCAGCAAAATAAACAGGCGGCGCAATGGCTGCATTTTGCTAGTGAAACGCGGGTCAGTGCTAAAGAATTTTTGCCAGGCTACGATAGCTTACAACAAACATTGCAATTTAATCTTGCACCATTTGCACGTTATTTAAAAAAGGGGGAAGGGAAGCTCTACCATTTAGAAAATAATAAAATCTCTAAGCAAGGAGTTGAAAGACGCTACCAATTAAATATGGTACTCGTTCAGACTGAATCTGATAATGCGCTGTATCAGCGCTATAAAATCACTTTAAATCGCAGTAAAATTGTTAATATAGAGCTGATTTACACCAGCGACAGTAAAAAAGAGGAATAACACAGGTTATTCCTGTTTTTACTTAAACTAAACTATTTATCCGTTAGTCCTTTTTTGCTGTATAGCGTTACTTTGTCTGATACTAAGGTAATTTCGATATTTTTAGCGTCATTACCCCAAGTACAGCTGGTATGCAGTGTTTTTTCTACACAATTATCAGCACTGCCTAAAAGAGCTTCAACTTCTGTTTTATCCATACCTATTTTAATCTTTTCGTAATTTTCTAAGCTTACTTTTGAGCAAGCTGCAAGACTGAGTGCTGCAAAAATAATAAAAAGTTTCTTCATTGCTACTTCCTTTGAAATGAGTATTGTTAATGATTAAATTTTCGAATTTGCACAATCATCCCTATACGAGGGTGATCAAAATAATGAATGTCTTCACTGAACACTCGTCTAAACTGTGAAAAGCGGGCTGACTCTAGATCGCCATTGTTACGTCTTTCATTTATATCAAAGTGTGCATTAATGAATAAGTAATGGCGCAAATGTATTTTGAATAGGCCATCTAATTCCCATTTCATTTCGGGAGATTGGACTTCGTCAAACAGTGGCTCAGGCGTATTTATTAAGCTAATAAAATCAGAATCTGCGTAGCTAATCGTGGTGTTCATATTGTTTTTTAATTGGCTGCCTGCAAACAAGTGAATGCTAGGCGAACGTGATTTGCTCGCACCTTCAAATCGCCACCCAGTATGTAATAAAGGAGTTAACCCTTTACGGTCTAGGGCTTGACGTTGTGATTCAAACTGCAACTGCTCAGGGGCTAACAGGTAAGTTTGCTCCATCGTCTCTTGTGCAGGTGCTTGAGGGATCACTGGCAGTACATCGTAACTCTTGACATAATCAATGCTGTCGTTACACGCTGCTGACTGAGGGTTTGAGTTGACTAGAGTGTCAGCAAAGGTACGCTTTTGAAAACGCGGATCGCCGTTTATACATGCGTCCATTGCTTGGCTTTTATAAACAGGGCTTAGTAAATCTAAGGTGTTTTTATCTTCAATGGCGTCGTGCTTTAAGCTAAAGTCTTCTTGTAGGTATGGGGCAAAGGGTTGTTTAAATATCAACACTTCTACTTCAAACCAACGCTCTGCAAATGCAGTACTACTAAACAAGCAGCATAAAACAACCAGCGATTTTTTCAGCAACATTAATGGCTAACCTTTTTTTTGAAATCTGCAATCATAGCAGTGATCATTTTTAAGCGTTCACGGGCATTCGCCTCGCTAATGGCAAAGCGTAATTTATTTGCGCCATCCATCTTATAAATATGTGGCGCACTTTGTATCAAACCAATAATGAAGCTAGGATTAACCTTAGTGTTTTGACTAAACTCAAAGTAGCCCCCTTTCGGGTTTGCCTCTATTTTAGTTATGCCTAAATTACTCGCTTGCATCTTTAGTTGTTGTAAACTAAATAAGTTTTTAGCTGCATCAGGTAACAAACCAAAGCGGTCTATTAATTCTACCTGCAGCTCATCAATATCAGCAAGGTTAGCACAACTTGCTACTCGCTTGTACATACCTAAACGCGCGTTAACATCATGAATATAATCATCAGGTAACAAGGCAGGTAACTTTAAGTCTACTTCTGTTTGTTTTTGTAATAGATTTTCAAGGGTTGGCTCTTGACCATTTTTAAGTGCGTTAACGGCTTGCTCAAGCATTTCCATGTATAAATTAAAGCCAATGGTTTGCATTTGCCCTGATTGATCATCGCCTAATAGCTCACCCGCACCACGAATTTCTAAATCATGAGTTGCTAAGGCAAAGCCTGCACCTAAATCTTCCAATGATGCAATCGCATCTAAACGTTTTTTCGCATCTTTAGAGAGTGCCTTAGGGTTACCGGTAAGTAAGTAAGCATAGGCTTGATGATGGCTTCTACCTACACGTCCGCGCAATTGGTGTAGCTGAGCAAGACCAAGTTTATCGGCTCTATCCATAATTATGGTGTTTGCTGTGGGCACATCAATACCGGTTTCAATAATCGTGGTACACACAAGGACATTGTATTTTTGATGATAAAAATCGGTCATTATTTGCTCTAGCTCTTGCTCTCGCATTTGACCATGTGCAGAGGTTACTGTTGCCTCAGGCACCCATTCGCTAATTTCTTGAGCGACACGTTCAATGGTTTCTACGTTGTTATGTAAAAAGTATACTTGGCCGCCACGTTTAATTTCACGTAGTACCGCTTCGCGAATAAGCTCTTCGTCGCGTTGGCGTACAAAGGTTTTAACCGCTAAACGTTTAGCCGGTGGAGTGGCAATAATTGATAAATCACGCATGCCACTCATCGCCATGTTTAATGTACGCGGAATAGGGGTTGCGGTCAGAGTGAGTATGTCTACATCAGCTCTCAGAGCTTTAATTTTTTCTTTTTGACGAACCCCAAATCGGTGTTCTTCATCAACAATTAACAGGCCTAAATCTTTAAAGTTGATATCTTGTTGAATCAATTTATGAGTGCCAATAACCACATCTAGCTTGCCATCATTCATTCTTTCAAGGGTTTCTTTTTGCTCTTTGGCCGAATTAAAACGCGATAGCACCCCCACTTCAATTGGAAAATCAGCAAAGCGGTCTTTAAAATTATCGTAGTGTTGTTGAGCAAGTAGGGTGGTAGGGACTAAAATAGCCACCTGCTTATTATCGTTAACCGCTACAAAGGCTGCCCGCATAGCTACTTCGGTTTTACCAAAACCAACATCACCACATACTAAACGATCCATGGCTTGTTTTGACTGCATGTCACCAAGTACCGCTTCAATGGCGTTACGTTGATCATCTGTTTCTTCAAACGGAAAGCTATCACTAAATTGGCGATAAGCTTGGCCATCAAGCGTAAACTTATTACCAGGCTTAGCCTGGCGTTGTGCGTAAATATCGAGTAACTCAGCAGCCACATCACGGACTTTTTCAGCGGCGCGTTTTTTTGCTTTATCCCAGGCATCAGAGCCGAGCTTATGCAGTGGCGCACTGGCCTCTTCACCCCCAGAGTAACGACTAAGCATATGAAGTGCCGATACCGGCACATACAGTTTTGCTTCACCTGCATAAGTAATGGTCACAAATTCAGTCACCACACCGGCGGCATCAATCGTTTGCAGCCCTTGATAACGGCCCACACCATGGTCAAGGTGCACAACCGGTTGTCCTTCTTTAAGCTCTGCTAAGTTACGAATTAACGCGTCTTGGCTTGCTTCATACTTGTGCTTACGGCGTCTGCGTTGTGATACTTTGATCCCAAGCAATTCTTGCTCGGTAATAATGCTCAAGCTTGGTTTAGTACTAAGCACCACACTTTGCTCAAGCGGACTGACAATTAAACCAACGTCATTACTGCTGTTGGTAAACTGCTCAAAGCTATCAAATTCTTTAAATTTTAAGCCGCTGGGTTTTAATATACTCAGTAATGATTCGCGTCGACCGTCCGACTCAACACTAATAACCACTCGGCCTTTTTTCTTTTTTTGCTCAGCTACATAGTTAATAAATGCATCGTAGGGTTGATGTTGTTTATGATCGATGCGTACATTGGGCAATTCATTAACTGCGAGATTTTTATTGCCCGCTTTTGTGCCTAACTTTGCTTGCGATAGACGAATGCGGCCATAATTGCCTAAATTAGAAAACAGCTCATTAATTGGCTGATATAACTCATCGGGTGGTAATAGTGGGCGTAGAGGATCTACACGGCGGTTCTCATAGCGTACATTAACATCGTGCCAAAAGTTATCTGCTGCATGCTCTAAATCTCCTAATTGCATGACGGTTGTTGAGTCAGGCAAGTAGTCGAAAATGGTTGCTAAGCCTTCAAAAAACAGCGGCATGTAATATTCTATACCTGCTGGCCAATTGCCTTTGCTGACCTGCATGTAGACAGAGTCTTGCTCAGCACTTGCGCCAAATTTTTCACGATAGCTTATTCTGAAACGTTCAATATCTGATTCGTTAGTAGGAAACTCATGAGCAGGTAGTAGCTCAATTTTTTCTACTTTATCGTCTGAGCGCTGAGTTTCCACATCAAATAAACGGATGGTATCAAGCTCATCATCAAAAAAGTCGAGCCTAAATGGATGCTTACTCCCCATGGGGTATAAATCAACAATTGAGCCGCGTATAGCGTACTCGCCATGCTCCATGACTTGTTGCACATGTAAGTAACCCGCTTGCTCTAAATTGTCCCGCAGAGCATGGGTGTCTAATCTATCGCCTACTTTAAAATTCAGCGTTGAGCCGTATATAAATGATGCTGGGGCGGTGCGCAGCATCAAGGTTGATACCGGAACAATGAGCACGCTTTGTTGCTCTTTTTTCAGTGTATTGAGTGTTGCTAAACGTGCTGAAATAATATCTTGGTGGGGAGAGAAGTGATCATAAGGCAATGTTTCCCAATCTGGAAAAACCATTACTGGGTTATCAGGCAGCAAGTACTCTAATTCTGTTTCAAGGCGCAGAGCACTTGGGGTATCAGGGGTAACAATTAACACTAAGTTGTCTTGCTGCTTAACACCTTGTGCAATAGCAATGCTTAAGCCACTGCCTAGAAGTTCGCCCCATTGAATTTTATCTTTTTGAGATTTTACCCAAGGCAAGGCTGCCCATTGCTCAAACGCCATTAATTACTCCATTAAATTAGGCTCTTAACGAGTAAGAACCACATTATTATTTAGTCACGGTAAATTTTTGTTAAATCTTGATAATGATCAATTCTACGGTCGCGTAAATACGGCCAGATACGTCTTACGTTCTCACTGCGTTTTTGATCAAGTTTTACCATTAATATTTGTTCATTTTGGTTATCAGCCTCTGCCAAAATCTCGCCTTGAGGGCCTGCAATAAACGAGTTGCCCCAAAATTGAATGCCGTCACTTTGACCGCTCGGGTCGCTTTCATGACCAACCCGATTACAGCTAATCACCGGAACGCCATTAGCAACCGCATGCGCTCGCTGTGAAATAACCCAAGCATCTTTTTGGCGGGTTTGCTCATCTTTATCATCGCGTGGATCCCAGCCAATAGCTGTTGGGTAAATTAAAAGCTCAGCACCGGCCATTGCCATTAAGCGCGCGGCTTCAGGAAACCATTGATCCCAACACACCAGTACACCTAGTTTACCTACAGAGGTTTGAATAGGCTCAAAGCCTAAGTCCCCAGGGGTAAAGTAAAACTTTTCATAAAACCCAGGGTCGTCTGGAATATGCATTTTACGGTATTTACCTGCAATACTGCCGTCTTTTTCAAGCACCACGGCGGTATTGTGATAAAGACCCGTAGCACGTTTCTCAAATAATGAAGCCACAATAACAATACCGAGTTCTTTGGCGAGTTCGCCTAAAGTGTTGCTACTTGGGCCTGGTATTGTTTCTGCTAAATCAAATACATCAACGTCTTCGGTTTGGCAAAAATATAAACTGCGGTGTAACTCTTGTAATACAACAAGTTGCGCGCCTTTACTAGCTGCATCGCGAATGCCCGCAATTGATTTTTCAATATTATGTCCAGCGTTGTCACTGTTGCTTTGTTGCACTAAGGCAACTGATAAATGTGCAGGGCTTGTCATTGTGCTGCTCCAGCTAAAAATCCACGAGGTAATTGCATTGTAATGCAGTGAAGACTGCCAAATTGTTCAATAATAGGTAAACAATTTACACCAATAATTTTGTGCTCTGGGTATGCTTTTTGAACCTGTGTTAAAGCACGTTGGTCGTTTACGTCATCATAAATAGGCACTAATACTGCGTTATTTATAATTAAGTAATTTGCATAGGTGGCAGGTAGACGCGTATTTTCATCGTCATACACGGCTTTTGGCCACGGTAACTCAATTAGCTTATATGGGGTTTGATCAGCAGTTTTAAAGCTTTGTAGTTGTTTTTCCATGGCATCTAGCGCGCTAAAATGCTCATCGCTTTTATCGTCACATTTTACATACACAAGGGTGTTGTTAGGTGCAAAGCGAACGAGCGTATCAATGTGGCTATCGGTGTCGTCACCGGCTAAATAACCATGATCAACCCATAAAAAATCAGTAGCGCCTAAGTGCGCTTTTAAAAGTACTTCTATGTCACTTGGGTTTAAATCAGGGTTACGGTTTTTATTCAGTAAACATTCGCTGGTTGTCAGCAATACACCGTGTTCATTAATTTCAATACCACCGCCTTCAAGCACCATATCGAGGGCCTGATACTGGTTACTTGTATTACTTAGCTGTTTAACTAATGTGTTGTTTATTTGATTATCAAGGGCGCTTTCAAACTTATTACCCCAGCCATTAAAGGTAAAGTCGAAGACTTTTAATTGATCTGGCTTTTCTATAGCGCTGCACGTAAGTGGGCCATGGTCACGCGCCCACGTGTCGTTAGTAGGAGTAACAACAAAATATACACGGGTTTGCTCAATACCAGCATCATTTAGTAACGAACTAATGTGGGTTTTTAATGCCTCATCATGAGCTACAATCACTAAGGCTTGTTGCGCGGTAATATGTTTTGCAAGTTCAATATAAACGGGTTCAACACGCGCTAAATTATCAGCCCAATCGGTATTTTTATGAGGCCATGTAAGCATAACAGCATCTTGCTCGGCCCATTCAGGTAAAAGTCTAAAGTTCATGGATTTTTAATACAAATAAAGATGGGGCTAGTTTAGCAGTTCAATTACAGCTAAGTCACTTTTAAATAAACGTTTGAACTACAATTTAAAGCGATTTAAACCAGTAAATAAACACTCGTGTTACTCGTTTGAACTCTCTTTCGCTTTTTCAAGTTGTTGGCGCTTTTTAAGTTGGCGTGTTTGTGCATGTAAACTGGCTCTAACAACCAACTCTTGATCACTGTCTCTTATTGATACGAATAGCAGGGTATACTGGTAATGCTCATTGTCTTGTTTTTCTATAGCAACAACTTCGCTATAACAATACACCGCAGAGGCTTCATGCTGTAAAAACAGTTTGGTACGAAATTTCTGACCTAATGTGTACAAATGTTCACTGGTAAACTTAATTCCGCCGCCGCCATAACTATCGCAATAAATTGAGTTATCTTCAGGTTGTTCTGAAGCTAAAATATGGCTCATGATCAAATCTATCTTACGCGACTGGGCTTGTAAAAACGTCGTCAGTTCTTGGGCAATATCTCCTAAGTTACGTAAAGGACCCAAAGCACTTTGATCTAAACTACTGACTTCGTTAGCAAGTTTAAATAAAGGCGGAATATCTGCGTCTAGTTCAGCCAAACTTTTTGGTACCACTGCGTCATCTACGGCAAATAGATTGACGCGATTGCTCTCTTCAATTTGAAAGTAAAGCTCAAAATCAGCTAATTTTTGATTATTCATTTTTAACTCCTAGCCTCTATCCGTTAATAGTAGCGTTGCGGTTATTAAATTACTACACAGCAACCCAATAAAAATTAAGCTAAATAAGGGTTTGGCTTCACTATAAAAACGCTAGGGGTGCTACTTTTTATACAGCCATAATGATTAAGAACATAATAAATATTAATACATTTATACTGAGTGCGTATATTCGCAACTAATAAATAACCAATAATTAACAAAATGCCTTGTAATTAACCATAAAACTCGTAATCTTACCGTAATAATAATAACAAGGGACTACCCACGTGGCTCGAGGAATTAAATTAGCCAGTACATTCTCAGATATATCCACGCAACTGCGGCGCTTTGTGTCTAAAATTGTGTTACCTGACGATGTTGATGATATTGTTCAAGAAACCTTTGTTAAAAGTTATGAAGCAGAGCTAAAACAAGATATTCAATACACCCGCAGTTATATGTTGAAAACAGCTAAACATCTCGCCCTAAATCATATAGCTAAATGGGATAATAAATTTAGTACTCCTTTAAATCACGAAACTGAACTTCCTAAATTGCTAAAATCGATGCAATTAGAAGATGAATATACCTCCAAAGAGCGTTTTTTACTATTTTGTCGTGCTACTGAGCAGCTAAGCCCTGTAGTGAGAAAATGTTTTATATTAAAAAAAGTATATGGGATGAGCCAAAAAGAGATCGCACAGCAAATGCAGCTAAGTCAAAGTACGGTAGAAAAGCACATTGCTAAAGGGCTACTAAACACCATGCTATATATGCGCGACGAAGCGCACGATGAGAATTGCCAACAAAGTGCGAGCATAGTGAGGGCTGTAAAATGAGTAACATCCATCAATTTACATCAAAAGAGTTAATCTTAGAAAAAGCATCGCAATGGATAAGCGCGATTGATCGTGGCTTAAGTACACAAGAGCAAGAGCAATTTAAACTGTGGATGCTACAAAGCACGGCTCATCAGAATGCGGTATATGAATTAGCACAACTGTGGGATGACTTAAGTGTGCTTAACGAGCTCAGCGTATTATTTCCTAATAAGCACTCAGCTGGCATTCAAACCAAGCCTGCTTATGTATACGGTATTGCGGCAAGTGTTGTTGCAGCCTTAATGATGTGTAGCTACTTTTTGCTAAACATGCAGAGCAACTTTAACCAAGATCTCGCTAAAGTAAATTACACAAAAATTTATAAAACAAAGGTTGGCGAGCAAGCAACCTATGTTTTACCAGATGGCACCATAGTTCAGCTTAATACCAATAGTTCACTAGAAGTCGCTTATAGCCAAGGACGCAGACAGTTATTACTAAGTCGTGGAGAAGGGCGTTTTAATGTAGCTAAAGATGCATCACGCCCGTTTAGTGTTATGGCGGGGGATAAAAGCTTTACCGCGCTTGGTACAGTATTCAACGTGCAGCGCAATACCTCATCTGATCTTGAATTGGTAGTTACTGAAGGTAAAGTAATGATCACCGACCCTAGTGTTGCTGTTAATGCTGACGATTTTAAAGCGTATCAACAAGCTGATAACAGCAACCAAGATATTCGCCAAATCAATGCCAACATTGTGATTTCTGGTGAAAAAGCCATTATTGAACAAAGCGTTACCAAACCAATCACACAGTTATCGGTTGATGATGTACAACGTGATTTAGCTTGGCAAAATGGCATGTTGATATTTAATGGCGAAAAGTTAGTTGATGCCTTAAACGAGGTTAGCCGTTATACCGCCACTCGGTTTGAATTATCATCTGATGAATTAGCGCGTATTAAAGTGGCAGGCGTTTTTAAAGCGGGTGATGTTGCAGGGCTTTTAGAGAGCCTACAAAATAACTTTTCAATTGAACATGAGCGTTTAGGCGAGCATGTTGTTAGTTTAAAATATCAAAAAAAATCATAGGTAATGGTAATGAAAATCACGCCATTGTTAATCAATGTTACTCATAAGGGTGTAAAAAGTAATTTAAAGATTAAAAAAATGATAAAAACCTATAGAGGATTTTTGTTTGCTAACTGTTTATATAAGTTGCGCAGTAACCATACGTGTTATTTAAGTCCGCTGGGACTCGTTGCACCGCTGTTTTTTAGTATCAGTGTGCATGCGAGTCAAACTGAGGGACAAATGATGCAGTTTGATATAAAAGCGCAACGAGCAGACAAAGCCTTAATAGAATTTGCTAAGCAAACTGAACAAACAGTGGTTTTTTCGTATGAGCTTGCTAAACAGTACGAGGCAAATTCATTATATGGATTTTATTCTCAACTCGATGCGTTAAACGCATTGTTAGCTGAGACTGAGCTCGATGCGGTTGTTGATCAAAATGGTTTACTGAGTATTAAACTCAAACAAATCAATAGGAAGAATAACAACATGATGAAGCTTTCAGGAGTTAGTGCTGCCGTATTACCTGCTTTACTTGCAGTTAATTCACAAGGAATAAATGCCGCTGAACAAAGCGCAGAAAAAAACATCGAAAAAATTGCTATTGTAGGTAGTCGTGTCGCAGGACGTTCAGTTGAAGACTTACCTGTCCCCGTTGATATTTTAAGTGCAGAAGCACTCGAAAACACCGGCCAAACAGAAGTTGGCCGCATGCTTCAAGCTATCGCACCTTCTTTTAACTTTTCAAGTTCATCTATTAGTGATGGTACTGATGCATTAAGACCTGCAACGTTACGTGGCCTTGGCCCTGACCAAACATTGGTATTGATCAATGGTAAGCGTCGCCACCAAGCAAGTATTATTCATATTAATACCTCGGTTGGTCGTGGTACTGCGGGTACTGACATGAATGCGATTCCAGCCTCAGCAATTAAACGTATTGAAGTGCTTCGCGATGGCGCTGCAGCTCAATATGGTTCGGATGCAATTGCCGGTGTTATTAATATCGTGCTAAAAGATGGCAGCGAAGGTGGTAAAGCGGCCGTTAACTACGGTGAGTATTCAGAAGGCGATGGCGAAACCATTAATATTGACTTTAATAAAGGCTTTGCTTTAGGTGATAACGGTTATTTAAATACAACTATTAACTACCGTGATCGTGCACCAACTAACCGTGCAGGCCTTCATGGCTCATGTCAGTTCTATGGCTGTACTGAACTTTCTGATGGTACCTTGCTTGCAGGTGATCCACGCGAATTAACCGCACCGCGTGATACATTCAGAATTGGCGATGCTGATTCTCAACAATTTGGTTTAACAGTTAACACCGGCTACGAATTAGGAGCGGGTGAACTATACGGTTTTATTACCTATTCAACTCGTGATAACGAATCAGCAGCATTTTTCCGCCATAATGCTAATGCAGGTGGTAACCCGGTACTTCAAGATGGCGATGCAACTATCCCAGCTGGTTTTTTACCTAAAATAAACACCACGATTGACGATATTTCATATAACTTTGGTTATAAAACTGAATTTGATAACGACTCAAGCTTAGACTTATCGTACACCTATGGTGAAAACAGTATTGACTACACGACTAGCGATACTATTAATGGCTCTTACGCGAATTTTTTACGTTATGATCAAGGCCTAAGTGCAGCAGATATTCGCGCCACGATTCCACGTCAAGGTTACGCTTATGGCATGGAGCTATCACTGCAAACGATCAATCTTGATTTTACTCAAAATTTTGATGACTACTCGTTAGCAATGGGTGCTGAAATTCGTACCGATGAGTACCGAATTTTAGAGGGTAGTGAATATGCATATCGTGATTACGATACCAACAATGGTGTTAATATTTACGATGGACTAAGCGGTGGTATTGGCAGCGAAAACGCATCCGGTGGCACACAAGGCTTTGGTGGTTCATCGCCAGCATCTTCGGTTGATGAGTCGCGTGATGTGATCTCATTTTACTTAGATGCTGAAGCTTACGTTATTGAAGATGTAATTATCTCAGGGGCGTTACGTTACGACAATTACAAAGGGTTTGGCGATACAGTTAACTTTAAACTAGCCGGTAACTGGTCAGTAACTGAAGATATTTCACTTCGTGGTGCGCTAAGCTCAGGCTTTAGAGCACCTTCAATGCAACAGTTGTATTTTAACAACATCAGCACACAGTTTGTTGTAGGCCCTAATGGCAATTTAGTGGCTGAAGAAGTAGGGACCTTTAGAAACGATTCAACCCTTGCGCAAAGTTTAGGTATTCCTAAGCTCACAGAAGAGAAATCTCAAAACCGCAGTTTAGGTATCGTTTATAACGTAAGCGATAATATTAATGTAACCTTAGATTACTACTCAATCGATATTGACGACCGTATTGTAATCAGTAATCGCTTAGGTAAAGGCTTATCAAGCAGCCTTGATGCCGCGTTATTAAGCTCGGGTGCAGGTGCAGGGCAGTTTTTCTTAAATGGCGCTGACACTGAGACACAAGGTATCGACTTTGTGGCTACATGGAATACAGAAGGCCTTGGCGGCACGCTTGATTTCACGCTAGCGGCTAACTTTACAGAAACCGATGTAGTGTCGTTATTTACACCAGCAGGTTCTGGTCTTGAAACCGTGCCAGTCGATGATGTGTTTTCTGATCAAGAAATTTCTATTATTGAAGAATGGCAACCAGAAGATCGAATTAACTTAAGTGCACTTTATCGTCGCGACGACTGGACAGTAAACCTATCGCTTAATCGCTTTGGTGAATACACAGTGGAAGATGGCGGCCGCCAGACTTATGGTGCTGAAATTTTAACTGACATCAAAGTAAATTACTTTGTGACTGACGATTTATCAGTAAATATTGGCGCAAATAACTTATTTGATGTTTACCCAGATGAAAACACCATAGGTAATTCACGTTCAGGCACAATTGTAGATGCTCAAGGTAACACCATTGTCAGCAGCGATGGTGTATTTAAGTACTCACGTCGTTCAGCGCCATTTGGTTTTAACGGTGCTTACTACTACGTAGGTGCAGAGTACCGCTTTTAATAACTCTCCTATTGTTATTTAACAACCAAAGGGCCGTAAGGCCCTTTTATCGTTTTTATAGTTAAAGTGTTTATAGTGTCATAAAAACTTCACTGTTTTTAGTTTATGAAATCTTTAATAATAACTGGACTAGACCAGATTGAGTGAAATAAATTATGAACAATTATTTGCTATTAACGCCCGGCCCATTAACGACCTCTAATACTGTTAAGCAGGCGATGCTTAAAGACTGGTGTACTTGGGATGATGATTATAATCGCGACATAGTGCAAACAATACGTAATAAATTAGTATCGCTTGCGACATCACAACCTAATTATACTAGTGTATTAATGCAAGGCAGTGGCACTGCCAGTGTAGAGTCAGCGCTTGGCAGTCTTATTCCAAAAACGGGTAAGTTACTTGTTATTAATAATGGGGCATACGGGAAGCGTATTGCTGAAATTGCCGACTATTTAGCAATTGACTGTCATGTTTTAAATTATACAGAAACGGCACTGCCAAACCTTAATGAGATTGATACTGTTTTAAAAAATAATTCAGGTATTACTCACATTGCAATGGTCCATTGTGAAACGACCACAGGTATACTCAATCCTATTGAAGAGGTTGGCTCACTAGCTAAAAAGTATCAAAAGGTATTTATTGTTGATGCTATGAGCAGTTTTGGCGGTATTGAGTTCGACCTTGCACAGTGGCATATAGATGTAATGATCAGCTCTGCAAATAAATGCATTCAAGGTGTCCCTGGCTTTGGCTTTGTGGTGTGTAAGCAAAGTATTATTGAGCAAAGTGAAGGTATTGCGCGCTCCTTGTCGTTGGATTTATATCAGCAATGGTTATGTATGGAGCAACACCATGGTAAATGGCGTTTTACCTCGCCAACTCATGTTGTGCGTGCATTTTATCAAGCCCTGCAAGAGTTAGATGAGGAAGGAGGAATAGCAGAGCGCTTTAAGCGTTACTCGCAAAACCAAAAGACTTTGGTAGCTGGTATGAAAGCGTTAGGGTTTGTACCTTTACTGAATGAGGAAGTTCATTCCCCCATCATTACCTCATTCTTGTCGCCTAGCGAAGAGCATTATGATTTTAAATCTTTTTATAGTGCGTTAAAGCAAGAAGGTTTTGTTATTTACCCTGGTAAAGTTTCTAACGCCGATTGCTTTCGCATAGGTAATATTGGTGAAGTAGATGAGGCCGATATACAGCGTTTGCTTGATGCTGTGGCAAAAAACCAATATTGGAAAGCTTAAAGCTAATTTCACCCGTGCAAGCGGTGCTTAATTTTCATTAAACACCGCTTTTTTATTGGCCATCAACCACCATTTCAATGGCATTATGCAACCAGTACTCAATGTTATAATCAACTAACAAACCATGCTCATCAAATCGCTTTCGAATAACGTGTAAGCAGGGTGTACCGCTATTTTTTTCAAGTAGATGACTCACTTCATCAGGTAATACCGTGACATTTATTATGCTTTGCTCTTTAACGATATTCGTTGCGTACTGTTTTGCCATAATATCGGTGATAGAGGTATCTAAGGGGTGTGAGTGAAAATCAGCAAAGCGTTTAGCATCACAATAAATATGCTCAAACATTACGGCGCGATTATCTAGACTACGTATACGTTGAAGATGATAAAGCTTTTGGGCATCTAACGCTCGGCAAATTTCAAGCTTTGCCTGCTGTTGTACACTCACGAGTGTCGTTTGTGCAACAAACCCTTGTTGTTTTGCCAATTCATAAAAATTGACTTTAGTAGCAGGGTGCCACTTTAATCTTTTTGGGGTGACAAACCAGCCTTTACGTTTTTGACTGAATATTAGGCCTTCAGCTTCCAACCTCAGAAGCGCTTCGCGTACAGTAATTCGGGTAGAACTAAACTTTTGTTGTAATTCTCGCTCTGAAGGCAACTTATGACCCGCTGCAATCACGTCGGTTTTTAGTAGCGCATGAATATAATTACGGATCTCTTGATATAAAAGCATCGTTTGATTATTTATCCTAAAAATATAGTAGCTTAGCTGAGTATAATATGACTTATATTGTTTATGGTGAGTATTATATTCAGCTAGTTTATGAATCGACTTTAGCAGCATTGCCACTTAATTTAGCCAAAAAATTATCAATACTGCGAACTGCTGCATTACTATCTTCTGCGGCCTCTTTACGTCTTATTGCATTACGTACTAAATATGCACCTGCTGTTCGGATGGGTTCAATAGGAAACTGATTTAGTGATTGATTAACTAAGCCACAGTTTTGCCACTTAGGATCATTATTGAGTACCATTGCACAGAGAATTTTTGCACCCAAATAAGATTGTACAATGCCATTGCCAGAGTAGCCACCTGCGTAAAATACATTTTTTTGATTGTTAAGCTGACCAAAGAATGGAAAGCCAGAAACGCTGCGATCGGAAGCGCCCGTCCACGTTCGTTCTATGGGTAAGTGATGCCTTCCAAAGAAATAATTGAGTGATGATTTTAAAATATCATCATAGCTGCTCGGCAAATCAAACTTTGGATGCACCTTATTACAATAACTAAAAAAGTTTCCTCCTTTACCTAACATTAACCGCCCGTCACTGGTGGTCCGGTAGTAATTAACAAACAGACGAGAGTCAATAATAGCACTGCCGTGATTTAAATTTAGTTGCTCTAAAACTTCTGGGATTGGCTTAGTGATGACCATGTCACTAGAAACCAGTACAACAGAGCGAGAAAATACTTTATGTAAACTAGGTAGCCACGCATTAACCGCAAAAATAACTGTATTGGATAATAGGTTCCCCTGACTTGTATGTACGGTTATTTGTTGATCGCCAAAGTGTTGCATATATTCACATTGCTCTATTATTGTCACTCCAAGCTGTTGCGCGACTCGCTTTAACCCTCTGACGAGCTTCGCTGGTTGTACACTGCCACCATGTGCAGAAAAATGAGCAGTGAGGTTTTGCTTTGAACCGGTTTGTTGTAATTGTTGAGTGTCACAAGAATGCCACGAATTAATTTTAAATTTATCTAAGTAATCAAGCGCGTTACTTAGTCGCCCAATTTGACTCGTGTTGGAGGCTGTATAAAAGCATCCATCAATTCGACAATCACAATCAATAGCATAAGTTAGCGTAAAACGCTTAATATCATGGACGGTTTGCTCAGATTGTTGTACTAAAAAAAGGGCGTTTTCTAATCCTACTAATTTAATCAGACTGGGTAATTTAGTCGACCATGTTAACATCGCACCGCCATTACGGCCCGATGCGCCCTGACCACACAACCCTTGTTCAATAATAGTCACTTTTTTTTGGGGCTGCTGTTGCTTGATTTGAATGGCGGTCCAAAGTCCTGTAAACCCCCCACCGATAATACAAATATCGGTGTGATGATTTTCAGGAAGTTGAGGAAGAAGTCTATCGGCATTCTCCTCTTTTATGGCGTTATCAAACCAAAAAGGTTGATAATTCATTAAGGACGCTCTCCTCGAGCGAGTCTCGCTTCAATTTGCATTAAAACAGGTTCGATATCAGCTAAAGAGTCAATCACGAAATGAGCGCCGGCTTGATATAAATGCTGGTATGCTTCACGAGTTAAAACGGCTTGTTCATCGTTTGAGCACGCTGCCCATTCTTGTTCGGTTAAACCGACTGCATTACCACTTAGGGCAACACCAACAGTCCACATTCCTGCATTTAACCCTTCAGCGATGCCAGGTGCTGAATCGTCAACTTTTACACAGTTCGCAACACGTTGAATGCCTAGTGCATTCACGTTTTCAAGTGCCATCCATGGCCCTGGGCGAGAGCCAGCCGTTAGTTCATCACTACCAACGCTATGATCGGGTTGGTAACCATATTCAGCGGCAGCCACTTCAAGCACGTCCATCACTTGGCGAGGATAGCCTGAACAGCTGCCAATTTTAATACCTTGCTGTTTTAAACGCGCTATTACGGGTAATACGCCAGCAATAGGCATAGCACGATCTGCGACTTTAGCTTTTTGTAATGGCATAAAGGTATTGTAAATATGATCTATTTGCTCATTAGTCATTGAGCAGCCAAATTGTGCCTGCCAACGAGATTCAATTTCCGGTAATTTACCTAGGGTTGCAATATGGTCCCATTTTCCCATGCCCATCGGAATACGCGCTTGCGCCAGCGTAATATCAAAATCAAACGCGGCTTTAAATGCCTCCACAAAAATAGTGGTTGGCGCTACAGAGCCATGGTCTACAACTGTGCCGGCCCAGTCTAAAATGAGTGCTTCTAAATGTTTCATATTTCTTCTCTTATATATGTAGGTGTAGATACAGGGTGTAACCTGCGAACTTGTTTGAAAGGGGATAAGCGCATTACAAAGTAGCTTAGTGAGCACAATACCAAGAATGCAGCGATACAGCCGACCCAGTAACAGGCGTTTATAAAAAAGTTAAGCCAACTAATCTCAGGCATCACAAAGGTGCGATAGAGTAAGATACTCACCGAGCCCAAATAACCAGCTGAGTCTGCTAAGTAAATTAAAAACCCGGCATTAGCGGTTGAGCCAACAGCAGAAATCATACGGTCAAATAAGAAGCAATTGTAGGGGATGTAACTAATATAAAGGCCAGCCCCAAGGAGCACCATCCATGCCTTAGCGTTTAGTAATTGGCTTTCAAACGCAACAGTACTGCCTACGAACAAGCAGGCACCAAACAAAATGAATCCGTGGTTTACATAAAAAGCGGTTTTATTATTTTTTACTAACACCATTGCACCAAGTGCAATCAAGACTATAAATGCCATACGTATACCTGCATAGGCGAATATAGCTGGCTCTTGGCCATATCCCAGTGCTTGCCAAATTTCTGCGGCAAAGTTATCGCGAAAGTCACGAAAGCCAGTAAATAATAAGAAACTCAGAATTAAACAACTAATACCAAACCAGTATTGTTTGAAAAACTGCCAGCGGGCTCTACCATTCATAGGTAAGCGTTGTTGACGCGCCTGCTGATCCTCTGGTGTTGGATTGGGTAACAAGGTTAAACACTTAACACTAAGTAACAACAAGGGTAAAAATAACGCTCCGGTTGCGGCAGGCATCCACAGTTCCGGAACATTGAGATTATCTATCAGCCATTTACCGACACTGCGCACTAAACCTGACGCCAAAATAAAGGTGACACTGAGAATGGCACCGAGTATCTCAGAAGTTCGTCTGCCTTCTAAGAAACTAAATACAATACCCCAAATCATTCCCAACGATAAACCATTAAAAAATAGCCATACTACGTTGACTCCAACAGGGGTCACGGCAAATAAAATTAGCGATAATTCAGCTGCTGTAATCATACCAATGATGGCAAGACCCCGTTGTTGGTGCCGCATTTCTGCAATGACCTTAACACCAATAAATTTGGCGCATAAGTAGCCAAATACTTGTGCCAGTATGAGTGCTATTTTAAAGCTAATTTGCCAACTTGGATCGTCAAACTCTGTATAGCTGTTAGCTGTAAAGGGTTTACGAAATGCATACATACAAAAGTAAGTCATAAATGCAGCGCTTGCTGCAAATAGAACAAACCCAACACCTTGTGCACGATGTAGCCACTTTGGTTGCGTAAACATAGGGTTATCCTTCGCGAGGCTTTCGCCCCGCGTAATACAATAGATTAAAATTGATAATTAATACCGACCATGCCGCGAACACCATAATACTCAACTTGCAGTGGGCGATTTTCATCTCCCAAATAATATTTAAGCGGTTCGTTAGTTAGGTTATTTAATTCAAGATAAACTAATGCATTTTCGTTAAGCTGGTATGACGTAGTAAAATCAACACTAACATTTTCGCCATAATAGCTATCCGATTGCCGATCACTGCCATGCTCTTCGATGTACTCGCCTTTATAATTTAGGGCAACCCGCGCGGCAAAGAAGCTGTCATCGTAATATAAGGTAAAGTTATAGAGGTTATCGGCTTGACGCGGAATCGCTACTTTATCGCCACGATCTGGAATATTCATTTGTGAGTCCATAAAGGTCGCATTCACCATTACTCCAAAGCTATCTAGAGTCGGATTGATGAAGCCCAAATCGCGATTAAAGGCCATCTCAATACCTGCAAGCCATGCGCTGTCGCCATTTTCTGGGCGCACAATATTTACACCACTGTTATCATTAAACTGACCAATTGAGCTACTTTGAAAAATTGGGTCGCTAATGTCCTTGTAAAACAGGCCTGCAGAGACTAAACCAACACGTTCAAAGAAATGCTCAACCATCAAATCAACATTATTTGAGTAAGTGGGTTCGAGTTCGGGATTACCGGTAACAAGTTCGTTATCTGCTTCTAAGTAGGTTGCGCCTGGTGTTAAAGAGCCAAAGTCAGGACGTGAGAACGAGCGGGTTAATGCTAAGCGGTAGTTGGTTTGCTCGTCGCTGTGATAAGTAACATGTAATGCAGGTAACACCGATAGGTAATCATTTTTAGCATGACTTGGTGTAACTCTATCTTCATCAGCCAGGTATATATAACCATTCACCTCAGTATCAGTTTGAGTTAGGCGCAAACCACCTAGTATTTCCCAGTCGTTATTAATTGTATAGGTTGCCATACCATATAGTGAGGTGTGCTGCTCGTTAACATCAAAATTACGTCCTAACGCACCGCCATTTTCAATTAAGGCAGACTCACTTTTATCAAGTACAAATTTGTCTTTATTGGTATTCCAAAACTGCGCTAGATCGCCGGTATCAACAACTTGCGAAAATTGCTGTTGGTAATCAATAGCTAATTCATTTAAAAAATCATTGCGGCCTGGCTGATCTGCCAAAGTAAAGTCACTTAAGCTTGGCGCAGCGCCATAGTTTGCTTCATCCCACGCGTAAAATTCATCGCTAAAGCGGGCGACACGTTCTTTATCACGGTATTTGGCACCTATTTTTACAGTTAAGTTTGCATCTACTTGCCATTCGAAATCGGCACTCGCGACAATTTTATCTTTTTCATTAACGAATATTTTATATAACTCTACCCATGAAAGATTAGTATTAGCAGGATCGAATGAAAAATCACTAGGTAAATGGTTACTGATTGCATTCCATGGATCGCTGCCACCATCAATCGTATTATAAGCGTAATTTTTGCCTGTGCCCCTGTCTTCTAGTCCTTGAAAGCCAACCTGTTTTTGGTCAAATCTGACAACAAAATAACTGTTGTCTTCGCTATTTGGGGTATTGCCATAACGAAATTCATTCTCGTAACTTGATAACTTCCAACTAAGAGTTTTGTCATAACCAAAATAATGCTCAGCCTCTAACTCAAGCCCAGTCATTTCGGTAATTAATTCATTGCGGATATGTTGTACTTCAGCGCGATTTTTATCAAAGCGCATACGGTGCTTATAATGTGTTTCGTCATCAATTAAAGTCCCATACATGGCTGTGGCGCTAATTGTGCCTTGTTCAAGTTGATACTCAACAGCACCATTAAGTCCATAAGTTTCGCGCGTGCCGGTATAATCTCGTAACTCTAAGCGATAAATGCCTAAACCATCATTGCCACGGCGCGGCTCATAGTTATCAGTGGCCCAGTCACGTTGCCACGCAGTCGCATTGATCAAAAAACCTAATTTGTCGTCTAGTAAGCGGTCGCCGTAAAGTAAGTTTGCTGAATAATTAGTGCCATCGGCAAGCTCATTTTGACCAATTGCAAAATTAGTATTAAACACAAAATCATCGGGCGCTTTTTTAGTGATAAAATTAACATTACCGCCAATGGCGTCACCTTCAAGGTCAGGGGTTAGCGCTTTCGACACTTCGACAAATTCAATTAATTCACTAGGGAAAAAGTCAAAAGCTGTTGCTCGACTGGTGGTTTCTTCTTCAGCCGTTGGTAAACGATCGCCGTTGATACTCGCAGAGCTCCACTGTGCCGGTAGACCGCGCACAGCAACAAAACGACCTTCACCTTGGTCACGTTCAATCGACACACCTGGTATACGCTGTACAGCTTCAGCTGCATTTCTATCAGGTAGTTTTCCAATACCGTCAGCAGAAATAATATTTTTAATACTTTTGGCATTTTTTTGGTTATTAGCTGCCGCCATTTCACCGCGCTGAATTTGGCCGACAGCAATTATTTCTTCAATGGCGTTATTATTATTTGCAGCAAAAAGAGTGATTGGTTTTAGCTTTTTTATTTCGCCTTCACCAACAGTAATATCAACAAAATAAGGCTGATAGCCTAAATAAGTCACTTTAAGTTGGTGTTTACCTGGATTTAACTGCGGTAACTCAAATTGTCCCTGATAGTTTGTTACGGTACTTTTACCAGTACCAACTACTGTGATTAATGCGCCAGAGAGCAGTGATCTACTATCTTCTACAGTGCCTACAAATGTAGCGTTACCGGCAACGGCATCTTGGGCAATAAATAACGGGCTAGTACACAGTAATATAGCAGTGGCTATTGCATGTCGTTTCATTATTAGTTTTACCTTAAGTTTATTTTGGTCTAGACCAGATGTTTTAACTAATAATAGTGATGAATTTTTACAAACATGTGACGAAACTAATTTTTTTCACAGGAGGGGATTTTTTTAAGGTAACAAAAAGCCCAGCACTAAGGCTGGGCGGTTATTCTTTGTATTAAACTTAATGTTTTTGCATTTTACTCATTTCAGCATGGCAGCTCTGCATAGTAAGTAATACCTTTGATAACGCTGCTTCACAATCATGGGACTGAGGTTTTTTCAACGCTACTTTAATTTCTTCTAAGGTTTTATCTTCTACTTCCTCAAGCTCTTTAACGTAGGTTTGATCGTTATCGTTAGTAAATTTACTAATCAAAGTTGTGAATGCTCGGCGCGCTTCTACAACAAACGATGAGCCATCTTCGCGCTCACCCTGTTGATTAATTGCGTAAGGTTGTAAACTCTCCACACTGACTTTACGAGCGTCAATCATACGTTGAAATAGGGCACCTATTGCGGGGTCCTTTACTTTATCTTGTGCTGTTTGGTAAAAGTCGATGCCGCTATTCATTACTTGGATAATTTCTGTAATATGATTAATTTCTTGTCCTTGATGGGTGCTCATAATAATGACCTCTGTTAATTTAAAATACTGTCATTACTAAGCAAGCGCTATTCCAAGTAGGTTGTTTTTTTAAGTGTTTGTATTTTATGCTTTTTAATTGTTTAGTAGGCTTGCTAACTGAGCGTTAGCAAGCAAATTTTACATAAAAGTTTGTAAGAAGGTTATTTTAGCTCATCCGCTACTTCAGCTACTTTTTGGCGTAACCAAATATGACTAGCGTCTCTGTGTAATAAAGGGCTCCATATCATATCAAGTTCAAATGGCGGGATAGGAAAGGGGGGCTCCAGTATTTTAAGCCCAGGATCGTCTAAATAAATATTAGCCGCTTTTGAGGGCAAAGTCGCAACTAAATTTTTCTCTTTGGCTAAGTGAACAGCCACATGGTAGTTACGAGTAAAAGTGGCAATATTACGGTGTTTACCAAAATGAGCCAGTGCCTCATCAACCCAGCCCAGCTTTTGCACATCTTTAGGGTCCATCCCCACACCAACACCAAAGCCTGTTTTACTTACCCAAATATGGCGAGCTTTTAAATAGCTATCTAGGCTAAAGTTTTCAATAATGGGGTTATCTGATTTTACTAAACAACAAAAGCTGTCTTTCCAAATACGTTTATGATGAAACGATTGTGGTAAATTTTCAAAGCGGTTAATCGCCATATCAACTTTACCGTTTTCAACATCGTGAAAGGTAACATCACTAGGGGTTAAAATATCTAAGGTGGTGTCGGGCGCTTCTTCGTGTAGTTTCCCTAATAAACGCGGCGCCATGGTACTGGCCGCGTAATCACTGGCCATGATCCTAAACACTCGCTTACTTTGTTTAGCTTCAAACTCACGGTTAGGTGCCAGAGTTTCTTCAAGAGTCATCAAAATTCCACGAATTACTGGCTGCAACTCAATAGCACGCTCAGTCGGCACCATACCATCGCTGGTACGAACTAAAATAGGATCGTTAAAAAGGTTACGTAGGCGTTTAAGTCCGTTACTCATTGCCGGTTGAGTAATACTAAGCTGGTTTGCAGCACGAGTAACATTACATTCGCGCAGTAATGTATCGAGGTAAACCAGTAAATTTAAATCTATTTTACTTATATTCATTGTGTGTCCTTAACGTTTACCAATAATGGATAAAACGCTGTGCTGTAGGATAGGGATAAATGTGACTCACCTTTCCATTTTTTATATTTTGTTGTGCTTGTTTCCAAAAGTTAACATCAAGTAATTCAGGGTGCGTGCTAGTTAAAAATTGTTTATATGTTGGATTGGGCATAACAAAGGTACATAGCTGCTCTGGAAATACATCCTGAGGGGCAACCGAGTAACTTTGTTCATCCGTTAAATAATCGTCATAACTTTTTGCCTTAGGTAGTGCTCTAAAGTTCATGTCTGTTAAATATTGCACTTCATCGTAATCGTAAAAAATAATCCGTTTGTGCTTACTTACCCCAAAGTTTTTTAACAACATGTCGCCGGGGAAAATATTCACAGCAATCATTTCTTTGAGCGCTTGGCCATACTCTTCTATGGCATCGGCGGCACTTTTTTCATCTGCATTTTCTAAAAACAGATTCAGTGGCGTCATTCGCCTTTCAATATATAAATGTTTTATTATTAACCAGTTACCTTCAATGACCATTGATGATCCAATGGTTTTATACAACTGCGCTAACAAGTTACTATCAAAACGCGCTAAAGGAAATACGACGTTTGAATACTCTATGGTGTCGGCCATTCGCCCTACACGGTCGTGGCTTTTAACCAGTTGATAGCGTTTTAATACCGTATCACGACCAAATGGTTTACTTTCGCCAAATTTATCTTTAATAACTTTAAATACATAACCAAACGAGGGGAGGGTAAATACCATCATCACCATGCCGGGTGTACCAGGTGCAATGGTAAATTGGTCATTAGAATGAGTTAAATGATTCAAAAACTCACGGTAAAACTCAGTTTTTCCTTGTTTATGAAAACCAATGGCGTTGTAAAGCTCGGCTAAAGTTTTATTTGGCATGAGTTGGTTTAAAAACCGCACTAACGCTGAGGGGGCGTGAGTTTCTACCATAAAGTAAGCTCGTGCAAAGCCAAAAATAACCCGCATTTGCGATGACTTAGTCAGTAGGGCATCAAGATATAACCCTTTATCTTCATGATGAAGTACCGCAATGATAAAAGGTTGAACGCCGCTTTGCGATACGACACGTCCTACAATATACGCTGCTTTATTGCGGTAAAACGGCGTGTGTAATATATCAAAACGCATTTGCCAATGCTGGTGGTGAGTATCGGGAGCTTGCTTATAAAACGCTTTTACTAATAAACGAATATCACGCTCAAGGTTGACAAAATCGGCTTTAAAATCAAAGTGGTTAATAATACGTTTAATTGTTGGTTTTAAACCATCCACGACGGGGAAGTAACTTCTATATTCAGCCTCTACTGGCACTGAAGGCGCATCTTTGAGTGTCGCTTCAACGAAAATAAAGTCGTTATGAAAATAGCGGCGGTGGTACAAGCGGCAAAATACAGAATTATAAAATGTTTCGGCAAGCTCAGCCTGCGGGTGAAAACATAAAAAATGCTGGTAAATTTTCTTTACTTCAAGCCATAAACTTTCGTTTAGCTGGTCTGTTTGTTGGCGTTCACGTAAGGTTTTTGTGGTTTCGTTAACCCGATCATCGTAATAACTAATACGTAGGCGGCTAATATCATTAATTGCTTGCCAATCTCTTTTAGCAAACGCATGAGGCGCTTTTGCTGTTGTTCTTTGAAACAGCAGGTAATGTTTTTTAAATCCGGTTAATATTAACTCAGCAATTTGGCGTGGTTGCATCAGTACTCCTTAATTGACGCCTTTGGGTGTTTAGTAAAGTGCCGGTGGATACCATTTAATTTGTAAAAGCGGGTCAAAGGAAATTGCACCACTAAACACGCATTAGAGTTTGTACTCTATAGTTGTTAAGGGTATGTTATTTTATGTTTAAAACCAAGCAAATTAAGATGATATTTATTTAAGTTAGTTAGAGTCTGTTTGGTAGGCATCAATCTTTTTTTGTAATTTCTTAATTCGTTTTTCAATTAATTTTTTATCTTTTTTATATTGCTTATCTAAACTTTTTTGCGTTTTTTTAATATCTTTTCTAATTCGTTTTTTATCATCGGCACTTAATATATGATTCAAGCGTTGTTGTTGTTTAAAATCAGCACGGTCTTTTTCTCGTGAAAGTATAGCGAGTTTATTCTGGTTACTGCGCAGCTCTGCCTCTAAGTTAGTAATTATGGTGTCGCGCTCAAGCTCGTTTAACTGCTTAGTGTAGTTTATTTCTTCACCTGTTTGTTTTGGCTCAGTGGCAGTTATTTTATGCATGGTTGCATTGTTACTACAGGGCAATTGTGAAAAGGTAGTCCCTTTTGGGGTTACGCATTTGTAATAGGTAGTTTGGGCTAGTGCAAGAGAGCTAAAGCATAAAAGGCAGGCAGTAATGATCAGATTAATAACGTTGAACATAATGATGATCCTTTGCGCATTCTGATCGAGTTAAAATGTTTTAATCCTAAAAACTATAACTTAGCTGAGGGGGATAGCAAGTGCAAAGGAGCAATAACAGAAACCAAGCGAGTCAGTTTTAATGGCTCGCTCATATTATGAGGTGCTATTGAGAAAACGTTTTAAGCTTTTTAATACTGTGTACTAAAAACGGAATATCAAGTCCTTGCTCAATAGAAAACCCTTCAGCCGCGGAAATGTTTCTAAAGTTTCCATCACGATCAATCAGCGTAATTCTATCTTTTTTATAAGCAATTACGACACCTTGTGAGTAATTAACGCCAATATTATTGCTTTTACTGTATAAGTTTTCGCCTAGCATAGTTTGCTTAGCAAGCGCATTACAGTTTAAGTATTGGCCAAGGCTAGTAGCAATAATATCACTAGGTTGAATTAAGCCATTCACTTTAGAAATAAACTTATCTGAGCTATATAGCGTTGACGTGGTCACTATTTCATTGCTGTTTTGAGACACACTAAATGCAAAAAACTCAGTAGCATCATCACGAACCGTTGCATTTTCAGTCGCTTTAATCACCCTGATTGCACTGTCTTTGTGTGCTTGCTCGTTAATAAAGCTCAGCTCATCAATACCAAATACTTTTACACTTCGACGTTGGCTTTGCCAAACGGGTAAGGTTTGTTGCTCAATAATGTCGGTTTTATAAAATGCAGGCAGGCCATACACCAAACCAAATAGCATGTCGCTCTGATCGGTGGGTTGTAAAAATTGTTGGTTTTTATAAATGCTTTTTTTGCTAGCAACAAATTTTGTTAACTGCTCGTCATTATCAAAAACTAAAATATCAACTTTAGCCGCGTTGTAATCTTCACATTTTGCTAATGGGGTAGGTATTTGGTAATTAATACCTTGGTTATTAATTTTAACATTATGTGCCTGTTCGTAGCTTTCAACATCCAATAAGTCGTTTTTAGCGAGTAAACTTTTGGCTGTAGTAGGGTACGAAAGTGGCAGTACGTTGTCTTGCTTGGTGATATCAAACTTTAAATTTGCATCAGCCCAAATATGAATGCTGTGGCTTAATGCAAAACAAATCACTAAAAAAGAACCTGCATAACGCGCAAATTTAAATTGCTTTAAGCGTGCTAGATGGTGCCAAGTAAAGTTACTAACTGTAAGCTGAAAGCCTAAAATAAGTAATACAATACTTCCTGCTAGCAAGGTAGTGAGCGCCGGTGAATTTGTTAAGCGGTGCCACAACAGCGAAATAATTTCAGGCAGTGCTGAGGCATTTAAGTGATAGCCTAAGTTAAAATACACATAAGCGTCTAAAGTCAGTATTGAAGCACCTATTGTTGCTATCACTGCCGCCATGCCGCGAATATGCTGCGGATAGGGGAACACTAAACTTAAAGGAAAGACCGTCAGCACAAACGCTAAAAAGGCAATAAAGCTGGTGTGGCTTAGCCACGTAACCACCATATAAGTGATACCTATATTAGTGGTGGGTGGCGAGTCGGCAAATAAATAGCTTAAGCTAATTAAAAGCGCCAGACCAATATTGGCAAATGTAAACCAATGGCCCCAACTTAATAATTGACTTGCTTTCGATGAAAACTGGTTATGCTGCGATAAATTCATAGAGTTTATTTAACCGACTGAGCGAGTGCTTTTGCAAAGTTCTCAGTAACAGCTTGTCTTTTCCCTGTTGGTACATGCTCTTTTAAGATATGCGTGATAGAATTTCCTAAACACATAAGACTTAAATCAACCGGCGCATTGTGTTTTGATAAAACATCAATAAGCTGATCGACGATTTGTTCTACTTCTTCATTAGAGTATTTTGATAAGATTGGCATCAGTTGGTTCAATAAAAATAGTTATATTCCCGTATTTTAACACCAGAGGCGTGAAAAACAAAGATGGCAATAGATGTTAAAAAATTAGTCGTGCACTATGTAGACAAAAAAGATGACGACACCCAAATTCACCTTCGCAACGACGAAATGATGATCAACGACAAAGTTGCTGTATTCATTGAGCAATTACACCACGCCTACAACGGCAAGCCAGGCAAAGGTTTTTGTGCTTTTAGTGGTGAAAAAAACAGTATTGTAGCCTCTACTATGCAAAGCTATCGTAATAATGAGCTTGGCTTTTGGCATATGACCGAGCAGGCATCAACGGTATTAAAAGAAGAGTTAGATAAATACGCCTTTAATGAAACTGGCTACTTAGTATTTTGTCATTATCAGTACGTGGCTACTGATTATATGTTGATTGCCATGATCAACATTAAAGAGCACTACTCCATGACTTCAGAGCTTGATTTAGCCGCATCGCGCCATTTAGATATTTCGCGTATGCAATTGGCTGCTCGCATTGATTTAACCGCATGGGATACCCAAGCAGACGACAATCGTTATATTTCGTTTATTAAAGGTCGTGCAGGGCGAAAAGTGGCTGACTTCTTTTTAGATTTCTTAGGTTGTGAAGAGGGCATTGATCCTAAGCAACAAAGCCAAGTAATGCTAAGCGCGGTAGAAGACTACTTATCAGAGCAAGAATTTAATAAGTCTGAAAAAGACGATTTACGTAAACAAGTATTTGATTATTGTAACGACTGTGTCACCACAGGCGAAGAGGCTAATGTAAGTGAGCTTTCAGCAACGCTGACCAAAGGCGACGACAACCCGTTTGAGAGCTTTTGTAAAGAGCAAAGCTATGACCTAGAAGAGTCATTTCCAGTTGATAAGAAAACAGTAACAAGTATGGTTAAGTTTTCAGGCTTAGGTGGCGGTGTGAGTATTAGCTTTGAGCGTAAACATTTAGGTGAACGTGTAACATACAACGAAGCAACAGATACACTGGTAATAAAAGGCATTCCGCCAAACCTTAAAGACCAACTGCAACGTTTCATGGAACAAGAGCAAGATTAAACTCACGGCGAGCTGTGAGCTATGGGTTTCGGGCCCTGGCTCGTAACCCGATCCCCACAGCCCGTTAACCTTCGATTGTAACTTTACCCTCTAAAAGCGCAGCGTCTCTTAGCTCTCTTTGTGCATAATTTTCTTAAGATCTAATTGCACGGAGAGAAGAGAATGAGGATTAAATGAGAAGATAAAACAGGTATTAGCAGATAACTGGTAGACGTAGAGCTTGCTCACGTGTGAAGCGAAGCTTCAAATGTTTTAACCTTAACCCGCTCCTCGCAGCCCGAACCCCGTTGCCAGTTACATAAATATCAGGCAATAAAAAACCGCGTTAAAATCAATTAACGCGGTTTTTTTATGCTTTGAGCTAAACTTAGTGCTTATTCAGCATTAAGTGTTTTAGTCATTGCTGAGCTAGCACGACCTGCAGGTTTTACCGAGCCAGGGCGAAGGCCACTGTCAGGGATTAACTCACGTTTGTCATGTGCCATTGCAACTGATGTATGCTTGATTTCGCTATCAGCTACAGGTGTTGGCTGTGCCATTGGCGCACTTGCATGTCCAGCTGTAATCACTGTTTTAGCGTTAACATTAGTAGAGCTCGCTTGCGACACTGTCACAGGCTGACTTTCAACTACAGGCGCTTCTTTAGCTTCTACAGGTGTTTCAGTAGCACTAACCGGTGCAGTTTCTGCTTCAACAGCGACTTCTTCAGTTTGTACTGGCTCTTCAGATTTCACTGGTTCTTCAGTTTTCACTGGCTCTTCAGTTTTCACTGGTTCTTCAGTTTTAACTGGCTCTTCAGCTTTCACTGGTTCTTCAGCTTTCACTGGTTCTTCAGTTTTAACTGGCTCTTCAGTTTTAACTGGCTCTTCAGCTTTCACTGGTTCTTCAGCTTTCACTGGTTCTTCAGCTTTCACCGGCTCTTCCGCTTTTACTGGTTCTTCAGTTTTCGCTAATTCTTCTTCAACAATATTTTGCTCGACTGCATCAGAGGCATCAACAGCCGTTTTGTGTGCCTTTGCTTTTAGCTCTGCTTCATATTCAGCTGCAGCTTGATCAGCAACGGGTACAAACGCAGGCGCTTCATCAGAAGACTTTTCTTGCGCGTTTTCACCTTCAGGGCGACGACGACGCTGACCTGATGCACGAAGATGACGTGGTGAACGACGTGAACGAGTGCGTGTTTGCTCTTGTTCTTCATCTTGTGTTACTGCGTTATCGTTTGAATCAACAACAGCTTCTGCTTGTTCTTTAGCAGGTGCAGGTGCTTTTTCAACAACAGGCGTTTGCTTTTCAACAACAGGTGCTTGCTCTTTCACTTGTGGCTTTTCTTCTTTCCCCACAGGTTGCTCAACAGCTTGTTCTATTGTTTGAACTTGCTCAGCACTTTCGTCTTGTACGCGAACTTTTTTGCGTAAATTACGACGTTGACGACGTACCTTAGGCTTTTGCTCTTTTGGCTCAGCATTCTTATCAGATTTAGGCGCAGTATCCGCTTTTTGAGTTGCCTCTGCTTTTACTTGCGTTTTATCTTCTGTTTTATGCTCAGGACGTTTACGCGTATTTGAATTACGACGGCGCTTATTGCGGTTTTCATTCTTTTCTTGCGTATCGCTTACAGGTGCTGAGTCATTTTTAGTTTCAGACTCTGTATTACGTTCGTTGCGTGGTTTATTACGTGGGTTATTATTGCGACGACGTTGGTTGTTACGACGACGATTATCATTACCACGGTTGTTATTGGTACGCTCTTGAGATTTTTTATCTGTAGACTCTTGTGTTGTTTGTTCACTTTCGCTTGCAAATAACGACTTAATCCATTTACCAAGTGCAGTAAATAAGCCAATTTCAGCTTTTGCTTCTACTACCGGCGCTGCTTTTGCTGCTGCTTGTGGAGCAGGGCTAGAAGGCATAACGACACCTTTAAGCTTCGGCTCTTCACGTACAGGTGCTGCAGGCGATTTAGACATTTCAAATGCTTCAGGCTCAGGCGCAACAACTTGCTCATAACTTACTGTTTCAAGTGTTTCGTCTTTACGTAAACGCATAACTTCGTAATGTGGTGTTTCCATGTGTTGATTAGGAATAATCACTACATCACATTTATGATGCTTTTCAATGCGGTGAACGCTACGACGCTGCTCATTTAATAAATAAGCGGCAACGGCAACAGGCACTTGTGCGTTTACTTGTGCAGTGTTGTCTTTAATCGCTTCTTCTTCAATCAAGCGTAAAATTGATAGTGCAATTGACTCGTTTGAACGAATAGTACCTTGACCACTACAACGTGGACAAACACCTTGGCTTGCTTCACCTAGTGAAGGGCGTAAGCGCTGACGCGACATTTCAAGTAAACCAAAGCGCGAAATTTTGCCAATTTGTACACGAGCACGATCTGGGCGAGCAGCATCTTTTAAGCGGTTTTCTACTTCACGTTGATGACGTGGAGGTGTCATATCAATAAAGTCGATAACAATTAAACCACCCAAGTCACGTAAACGAAGTTGACGTGCAATTTCATCCGCTGCTTCTAGGTTGGTGTTAAGTGCTGTTTCTTCAATATCACCGCCTTTTGTTGCTTTAGACGAGTTGATATCAATAGAGGTAAGTGCTTCAGTAGGGTCAATAACAATTGAACCGCCTGACGGTAAACGCACTTCACGTTGGAACGCAGACTCAATTTGGCTTTCAATTTGGTAATGCGTAAATAATGGTGTGTCACCTTGATAAAGCTTAACGCGGCTCATAAAGTCAGGACGAAAACGCTCAATGTGCGCTTTAGCTTCTTCAAAAACACGTGGTTTATCAATTAAAATTTCGCCAATGTCACGACGTAAATAATCGCGAATAGCGCGGAAAATAACGTTACTTTCTTGGTGAATTAAGAATGGCGCTTTAGCACTGTCTGCCGCTTGTTGAATGGCTTCCCAGTGGACTAATAATGCTTTTAAATCGTAGTTTAGTTCTTCAAACGATTTACCAACACCCGCAGTACGTACAATTAAGCCCATACCTTTAGGTAGTTCTAAACGGCTTAGCGACTCTTTAAGTTCAGTACGCTCATCACCTTCGATACGGCGAGAAATACCGCCAGCACGAGGGTTGTTAGGCATAAGCACTAAGTAGCTGCCGGCAACACTGATAAAGGTAGTTAATGCTGCACCTTTTTGGCCGCGCTCTTCTTTATCAACTTGTACGATTACTTCTTGACCTTCTTTGATCACGTCGCGAATATTCGGACGACCATGGAAGGTGTAACCTTGCGGGAAGTAAGTACGAGCAATTTCTTTTAATGGAAGGAAACCATGACGATCAGCACCGTAGTCAACAAATGCTGCTTCTAAAGATGGTTCAATGCGTGTGATTTTGCCTTTATAAATATTGGCTTTTTTCTGTTCGTGACCTGGGCTTTCTATATCTAAATCATATAGGCGCTGGCCGTCAACCAGTGCTACGCGCATTTCTTCTTGCTGCGTTGCATTGATTAGCATACGTTTCATAATGTTACTCTACTAGTTTATGTCGCTGACATGACGATGTTTTTCTCGCCTGTTCAGGTGTTCCTATTTTTAGAATGTGCAGCCTCACGACTGGGTCTTTAACGGAACGGCTCTGTATTTTGGTACGCAGTATTTTAAATGCCGGCAAACAATAGGGTGTTATCACGCTATTAAATTCTAAAAGGATTCAAATGTGTCGGCTATTTAGCTCAATACACGTTTTATCCAGAAGTTGGCCTGTCATATCAATCTTATTAAATGCATTCATATTAGGTGCGTAGGGCTCTTTAGGTTCAAACCATAGTTTCGTTTTTAAAACTACCGTTATCTATTTTATGAGCAAAAATCGCTACCGATGTTAATGAACGCTTATTTATTAGATTTTTTTAGTTCTAAATAAGCTGCTGTACGTTACTACTACAATATTTGAGCGAATTCTGAACGGCGTGTTTTTACGCCGTCACTATCAGACAAATTATCTGTTCATTGCTTTTACTATCACATTAAAAATCAATTCATGTTCAAACTTAACCTGCAATATATTACGCGCATTGCCGTTAGTTGTGCGCACGTGTTAACTGGGTATGTATAAAAGCTTTGGAAAACTTAACTCGGATCTGTATGATCGGTTACCCAGAATGTGCATCACGAATGTTTTGTTGTGTTAAAAAGCACCGTTGTTATTTGCAAATACTAAATATTTGCGCTGCTGATTATCCCACTATTATAACCGTGTTAGCAACTAAATTATTTTACTTAAATCAGTGATTAGGCAATGTCAGAAAAAACCGGCTTACAAGTAACTTTTGTCACTATCAACGAAGACCACTTAGGTCAGCGTATTGATAACTTTCTTATTACCCATTTAAAAGGGGTGCCTAAAAGCGCAGTTTACAAAATTCTTCGTAAGGGTGAGGTGCGTGTAAATAAAAAACGTATTAAGCCTGTTTATAAATTGCAGCTAGACGACGTTATTCGTATACCGCCAATTAGAGTGTCAGAGCGTGAAGAGTTTGTACCGTCAAAACTCGATAAAGTAACGCGCCTCGAAGACGATATATTATTTGAAGATAAATACCTGATTGTTATTAATAAGCCCTCAGGCATGGCTGTTCATGGCGGTAGTGGCTTAAGCTACGGGCTTATTGAAGCATTACGCGTTTTACGCCCAGAAGAGCGTAGCCTTGAGCTTGTGCATCGGTTAGACCGCGATACCTCAGGTTGTTTACTTATTGCTAAGCGTCGCTCAGTGCTGACCGCTTTGCATGAGCAATTACGCGAAAAAACCATGGAAAAAAATTACTGGGCATTGGTAGAAGGCCAATGGGACTCGAAAACGAAAAATGTAACGGAAGGTTTGCGTAAAAATACCCTTAAATCGGGTGAGCGCGTAGTACGTGTTGATAACACGGAAGGCAAACCGTCGCATACCCGTTTTAAAGTGCTTGAGCGTTATAACGATTGTTCATTAGTACAAGCATCCCCTGTAACTGGTCGTACTCACCAAATTCGTGTGCACACTCAGTGCCAAGGTCATGCCATTGCCTGTGATGACAAATACGGCGACCAAGGATTTGACGAGTCAATGCGTAAACGTGGTTTAAACCGCTTATTTTTACACGCCCATGATTTAAGCTTCTATCATCCGAAAAACGAAACCACTATGCGAGTAGAAGCACCGCTTGATAAAGCACTATCAAGCTGTTTAGTTAAACTTAGAGCAGCAAAAGCGTGAATGTAACGCCGATTAAAAAATATAAACTGGTGATTTTTGATTGGGATGGCACCATTATGGATTCAATTAGCAAAATCGTTAATTGCATTCGCAAAAGTGCCCAATCGCTTAATATTGAGCCGCCAAGTGATACCGCCAGTAAAAATATTATTGGTTTATCGCTTGAAAACGCAATCGCAACCTTGTTTCCTGACCACCGAGAGCATCACGAAGCGCTTATTGCAGGATATAAACAGCAATATGCACTTGATACCACCCCAACACCGGTGTTTGATCATGTTGCACAGGTACTTACTGCGTTAAAAAGCCAAGGTGTAATTTTGGCCGTGGCTACAGGAAAAAGCCGAGTAGGGTTAGATCGTTTATTAGGTGAAAGTGAACTGAGTCACTTTTTTAGTGCTACGCGAACCAGTGACGACGCTAAATCAAAGCCTGCTCCCGATATGCTTTATCAATTGCTTGAAGAGCTAGGGGTAAGTGTTGATGAAGCGCTAATGATAGGCGACACCCAAATAGATATGGCAATGGCAAAAGCCGCTGGCATGGATAGAATAGGGGTAACCATGGGCGTGCACAACGCTGCGCAATTAAACGAATTAACCCCGATTGCAACCGTTGACAACTATCAGCAGTTGCAAAATATATTACTCGGTTAATCAGTTAATTTGCGCTAGGCATTTGCGCTGCTAATACATCAACACCAAACTCAGCCAATAATTGGCTGAGTTTAATCAGTGGTAAACCAATTAAGCTGTTTGGATCATCACCACTGAGTCTTTCAAATAAACAAATACCCAAGCCTTCACTTTTAAAACTTCCTGCACAGTTATAAGGTTGCTCTGCATCGCAATAAGCACTTATTTGCGCCGTTGTTAACGTTTTAAAGGTTACATTGAATGGCTCAACAATGGTTTTGCATTGCTTAGTATGAATATCGAACACACACAAGCCCGTTAAAAAAGTGACTGTTTGCCCGCTAAATAAGCTCAATTGCTTTATTGCGTTTTCTTTATTGTGCGGCTTACCTAATATTTGACCATCAAATACAGCAACCTGATCGGAGCCAATTGCGAGGCCTTGGTCAAAATGATCGACGGCTGCAGCGGCTTTTAATTCGCTGAGGCGCTTAACAAGCATGGTTGGTGTTTCGTTTTTATGCGGCGTTTCGTCAACATCGGGCGAAAACGTTTCAAACGGCAGATTAAATTTTTGTAATAAAGACTGCCTAAATGGCGAGCTTGAGGCTAATATAAGGGAGTGCTTCATGGCATGTTTTCCTAGCGTAAATCAGATTGAGTTAGGATAAATCAGATCCGTGAGTAAAACACGTGAAAAACAACGTAAAATTGGTTTTTTACTTTGACTAACTTACTAACTATCTATATGATGCAGCCCCTATGCAAAAGGTGAAAATTCCCATCACCCTTCATCCGGGCAAAGCAGCTCAGCATCGTTTAAAGTATGACGGCGTTGTACCGCTTGAGAAACTTCCTCGTTTACGAGGGGTTATCCAGGAAGAAGTAGGTGAAATAGCGGTAAAAATTCATTGCAAAAACGATGAGCAAGGTTTAGTTGTGATTAGTGGCAATTTGTCCACACACGTAACTGTCACTTGTCAACGTTGTAATGGTGATTTAGGGTTGGATTTGGATCAAGACTTTGTGTATTCGCCAGTCGGTTTGGATGCAGAGTCAGATGATCTTCCAGAAAGCTACGACGAAGTAGCACTTGATGAAAATGGTGAAATAGACGTATTTGAGTTAATCGAAGACGAACTTATTTTAGCAGTGCCATTAGTGCCTACCCACAACGAAGCTTCATGCAGTTATACAGCAGAGCCTGCCAGCTTTGGTGTTTTAAAGGCGGAAGATGATAAACCAAATCCATTTGATATTTTGAAACAACTTAAGAAAGATTCTTAGGAGAAGACTATGGCTGTACAAAAAAGCAAAAAGTCTCGTGCAAGACGCGGCATGCGCCGTTCACACGATGCGATCAGTGGTCCAACTTTAACTGTAGACCAAACATCTGGTGAGACTCATCGTCGTCACCATGTGACTGCAGATGGTTACTACAAAGGCGTTCAAGTAATTTCTAACTAAGAGATTGCTTATATGCTGACTAATCTAACCATAGCGTTAGATATGATGGGGGGCGATTATGGCCCCCGTTCATCTATCCCCGCAGCCGTTCGTGCGGTAAATGCTAATGCCAACTTAAAACTCATTTTATGTGGCAACGAGCAAGTAATAGCTAAACAACTAGAATCACTCGATTCACTTTCTCATCCCAGATTAATTATTCGCCATTGTAACGATGTTGTTACCAATGCCTGCGAACCCGCTGTTGCTGTTCGCTCAAAAAAAGATTCTTCCATGCGAGTTGCCCTTGATTTAGTTAAATCGGGTGAAGCGCAAGCCTGTGTTAGCTCTGGCAATACAGGAGCGCTATTTTTTATGGCGCATTACGTATTAAAAATGCTTCCAGGGGTGAAACGTCCCGCACTTATCTCTGCTGTACCTACTGAACGTAAAAATCCCGTTTACTTACTCGACTTAGGCGCTAATGTGCATTGTGATGCGCAAATGCTGTATCAGTTCGGCATTATGGGCTCTGTGGTTGCAGGCCAAGCACTTGGCTGCGATAACCCTAAAGTGAGTTTATTAAATATTGGTGCTGAAGATATAAAAGGCCATGAAGAAATTAAGCAAGCCGCACAATTAATGCAACAAAGCGAGCTGATTAATTATATTGGTTACAGTGAAGGCAGCGATATTTTTTCTGGCAAAGCCGATGTTATTGTCTGTGAAGGCTTTGTTGGTAATGTTGCACTTAAAACCTGTGAAGGCATTGCTAAACTTATCATGAAAAAGTTTACCCGTGCCCTCGAAAAGCACGTCGTTTACAAGTGTATGGCGTTTATGTTGGCGCCAATCATAAAAAAACTCTATAAAAGAGTGAACCCCGACCAGTATAACGGCGCTTCTCTGGTAGGATTGCGCGGTATTGTTGTTAAAAGCCATGGAAATGCCTCAGCTAAAGCATTTCATGCCGCAATCGACGAAGCAGTGAAAGAAGTAGAACGTCAACTTCCAGATAAAATAGCTGCTATTTTCGAAAAAACACATTCTAAAGACACGGCGGTTGAATAACAGTTAACGTGCCGTGTTACACATTATTTATTTTGTTTAATTATAAGAGCAAATTATGGCACAAAAAATTGCACTTCTTTTTCCAGGTCAAGGCTCGCAAACTGTGGGTATGTTACAAGAGCTACTAGCGAGTTCTGACATAGTAAAAGCTACATTTGCAGAAGCTTCAAGCGCACTTGGTTACGACCTAGCAGACCTTGTACTTAACGGTCCAGAAGAAAAACTAAATCAAACACACCGTACTCAGCCTGCACTATTAACTGCAAGCGTTGCTATTTATCGTCATTGGTTAGCTGCAAATCCAGATGCAGACGTCGTTATGGCAGGTCACAGCCTGGGTGAGTACTCAGCTTTAGTATGTAGCGATGTGATCAGTTTAAGCGAAGCCGTAAAATTGGTTGAAAACCGCGGTTTATACATGCAAGAGGCCGTACCTGCTGGTGTAGGTTCTATGGCCGCAATTATTGGTTTAGGCGACGATGAAATTAAAGCCGCTTGTGCAGCAGCGGCACAAGGTGAAGTGGTTTCTCCAGTAAACTATAACTCGCCAGGGCAAGTGGTTATTGCCGGTCATAAAGATGCAGTTGATAGAGCCTCTGTTGCTTGTAAAGAAGCCGGAGCAAAACGTGCACTGCCATTATCGGTAAGCGTACCGTCGCATTGTGAACTAATGAAACCAGCCGCAGAAAAATTAGCCGCCGATTTAGCCGCTTTAACATTTAATACACCTAAGTGTGATGTAATTAATAATGTTGATGTAAAAGCTGAAGGTTCAGCAGATGCAATTAAAGAGGCATTAGTGCGTCAGCTATATAGCCCAGTACGTTGGACCGAAACGGTACAAGCACTGGTTGCACAAGGTGTAACGCAAAGTTATGAATTTGGTCCTGGTAAAGTACTAACCGGGCTTGCAAAACGTATTGATAAAGCGATGGTGTGTGGTTCAGTTAACGACCTTGCATCAATCGATTCAGCTAAATAAGAGTATATAAAATGAGTAATTTATTTTCTTTAGAGGGCAAAGTTGTCCTGATCACTGGCGCTAGCCGTGGTATTGGTAAGGCCATTGCAAACACATTAGTAGCACAAGGTGCAAAAGTAGCGGGCACAGCAACAAGTGAGTCGGGTGCGGCTAAAATTAGTGACTACTTAGGTGATAACGGTAAGGGCTATGCGTTAAACGTAACGGATCCTGCATCGATTGAGGCGACATTAGCGGCAATTAAAGCCGATTTAGGTGATATTGATGTATTAGTAAATAATGCCGGTATTACGCGCGATAATTTATTAATGCGCATGAAAGAAAATGAGTGGGACGATATTATCGATACCAACTTAAGCTCTATCTTCCGTTTATCTAAGGCTGTACTTCGCCCAATGATGAAGAAAAAGAACGGCCGTATCATCAATATCGGCTCTGTAGTGGGTACTATGGGTAATGCGGGTCAAGCTAACTATGCGGCCGCTAAAGCGGGTGTTATCGGCTTTTCTAAGTCACTAGCGCGTGAGGTAGCCTCTCGTGGTATTACTGTAAATGTGGTTGCACCTGGTTTTATTCAAACAGACATGACCGATGATTTGACAGATGAGCAAAAAGCAGCAACGCTTGCAAACGTACCTGCGGGTCGTTTAGGTCAGCCAGATGAGATTGCAGCTGCAGTATGTTATTTAGCATCTGACGCCGCTGCGTATGTATCAGGTGAAACTTTGCATGTAAATGGTGCGATGTACATGGTTTAAGTTCGCAATGCGAATTAAATAAACTATAAATTGCATGCGGGTTTGCTAAAAAATATTGAATTTTTCGCAAACTTGCTTTAAACATACTTGAAATCGCTGTGAAAATAAGCGATAAAAGATAAAATAAACACTCAAGAGGTTTGACCAGCAAATTATTTATGGTCAAAAGATTGAATCAGAGAATTATCGGACGTAAACTACGCCGCAATCTGAAAATAACGCATTGGCGTTTTTAATAAAGGAAAGAAGAATGAGCGATATCCAAGAACGCGTAAAGAAAATTATCATCGAACAGCTAGGTGTTAAAGAAGAAGAAGTTAAAAACGAAGCTTCATTCGTTGATGACCTAGGTGCAGACTCTCTTGATACTGTTGAATTAGTAATGGCTCTTGAAGAAGAGTTCGACACTGAGATCCCAGATGAAGAAGCTGAAAAGATCACTACAGTACAATCTGCAATCGATTACGTTACAGCTCACGCTGAGTAATTAATCGCAAATTAAGGGCAGCATTCGCTGCCTTTAATCTTTATATCCAAACCACCTCAAAGTACATGATTCAATTCCAAACCCTCACTCATCATCAGCAATTAAATTGTTATTGCTCAGCGTTGGTTATTGGTTTGAGACTCGCACTTTGAGGTAGCTTGGGTATGATCATCCCCCATACTAATAACATAACTAGCAACAGCGTTAACGCTGAAATAAACTGAGCTAAGTTAATTGGTATAATAATAATTCCTTATTGGAGGCAAACCGTGGCTAAACGTCGTGTCGTCGTAACTGGCTTAGGAATGTTGACGCCGCTAGGCAATGATGTTCAATCAACCTGGCAAGGCTTATTAGATGCTAAAAGTGGTATTCAAAATATTACCCACTTTGATACATCAAAATTTGGTACTCACTTCGCTGGTTTAATCAATGGTTTTGATGCATCGGCTTATATGTCACCAAAAGATGCTAAAAAAATGGATTTATTTATCCAGTATGGCATTGCAGCGGGTGTTCAAGCTTTTCAAGATTCTGGCCTCGAAGTCACTGAACAAAACGCAACACGCATAGGTGTAGCGGTGGGTTCAGGCATTGGTGGCTTAACTCTCATTGAAGAAAACCACATAAAATTATTAAACAGCGGCCCACGTAAGTTATCGCCGTTTTATGTACCGTCTACCATTATTAATATGATCTCGGGTCATTTATCTATAATGCACGGCTTACGTGGTCCTAATATTTCAATTGTAACGGCATGTACTACAGGCCTGCACAACATTGGCCATGCCGCTCGTATGATTGCCTACGGCGATGCCGATGCAATGGTTGCCGGTGGCGCAGAAAAAGCCTGTACACCAATTGGAATGGGTGGCTTTAACGCCGCACGTGCGCTTTCAACGCGTAATGACGATCCACAAGCAGCGTCTCGCCCGTGGGATAAAGACCGTGATGGTTTTGTACTTTCTGATGGTGCCGGTGTGGTGGTTGTTGAAGAATACGAACACGCGAAGGCACGTGGCGCTAAAATTTATGCAGAACTTGTTGGTTTTGGTATGAGTGGTGATGCGTACCACATGACCTCACCACCAGAAGATGGCGCAGGTGCAGCTCTGGCTATGGAAAACGCATTAAATGATGCGCAAGTAAATGCAGAGCAAGTTGGCTACATCAATGCACATGGTACGTCTACTCATGCGGGCGACAAAGCAGAAACGTCAGCGGTTAAAACTATTTTTGGTGATTCAGCTAAAGATGTAATGGTAAGTTCATCTAAATCTATGATGGGTCACTTACTTGGAGCGGCGGGCTCTGTTGAGTCGATAGTATCTATTTTATCGTTGACCGAGCAAAAAGTGACGCCAACGATTAACTTAGATAACCCAGATGAAGGCTGTGATTTAGATTACGTACCGCATACAGCACGTGATGCTAAACTTGATTACGCTTTGTGTAACTCATTTGGGTTTGGTGGTACTAATGGCTCGTTACTGTTTAAAAAGGTATAATCTTTTTTAACAACGAACGACAATAAGAACCCAGTTGTTTAACTGGGTTTTTTTATGTGTAAAAAAATATGCAAACAATAATAACAGCAAGTGAAACCAGTAATATAAGCACCCGTGATAGGGGCTTAAATTATGGCGATGGCTTTTTTACCACTGCAATGGTTACTGATGGACAAGTTGAGCATTGGGCTTATCATAAAGCACGTTTAATTGAATGTGCGCAGCGTTTGGGCTTTCCTGCACTTGAATTTAATGCACTAGAGTCGCACATTACTCAGCAAGTAGCATCACAGGCGCAAGCGGTTGTTAAAATTGTGGTAACACGCGGCGAGGGCGGGCGAGGCTATGCGCCACCAAGCGAATGTAATTTAAATATTATTGTGAGTGTTTTACCTTATCCAGATCATTATAACAGTTTAACAGATGCAGGCATTAGTTTAGCTATTAGCCCGATTAAGCTGGCCGTTCAACCTCATTTAGCTGGACTTAAAACTTTAAATAGGCTTGAACAAGTACTGATCAAAAATGCCCTACAAACTCAGCACAGCGATGATGCGTTAGTCCTTGATTACAACAACAATGTAATTGAAACTTCAGCGGCTAATATTTTTGCAATAAAAAATAATAAAGTATTTAGCCCAAGGCTCGATGAATGCGGTATTAAAGGTGTTTTTCTGCAATCTTTATGTGATAAATTAACCGTTGAATTTAAAACTGTCAGCGTTGATGACCTTACCCAAGCAGACGCCGTATTTTTATGTAACAGCTTAATGAAAATTGTGCCCGTAAAAAGTATAGGCGAGCACTGTTTTGATATTGTGCACAGCCAATCATTACTAAACGAGTTACTAGCCAAGGAGGCTTAGTGTTAAAAGTTATATTATCAGTATTACTACTGGCTTTTTTTAGCTCTGTGATTGGCTACCAGCAATTACAAGCAACCATTCAAACGCCATTAAAGGTAGCCACTAACACCCAATTTAAAGTTGAAAAAGGCACCGGTTTTAATAAGTTATGTCGTCAGTGGCAACAGCAGCAGTGGCTTGAAGATTGCTGGCGGTTTCAAATATTAGCTAAACTCGACCCAACCTTGACCGATTTAAAAGCGGGTTTGTATGAGTTGAGCGTAGATAGCGTAATAAACAACATAAAAAAAATAAACCAAGGTGAGCAAATTAGTTTTAGCTTTACCATTATTGAAGGTCAAGCACTTAGAGATGTATTAAATACGGTAAAAATTGCTCCACATTTACAAAACGATTTAAAACTCGAACAGCTTGGCGAGCAAATAATCGGCAAGCAAACTCACCTTGAAGGATGGTTGTTTCCCGATACCTATCATTATCATAGTAACGACAGCGCGAGTAGTTTATTAAAGCGTGCAGCGCAAAAAATGCAGCAAACACTGGCAGATGCATGGCAGCAACGGGCAAGTGATTTACCTTACAATACCGCCTATGAGGCCCTGATAATGGCTTCTATTATCGAAAAAGAAACCGCGCTTGCCAGCGAACGCCCGTTAATTGCTTCGGCGTTTATTAACCGCTTAAATACCAATATGCGCTTACAGACCGATCCTACCGTAATATATGGACTAGGCGAAGATTTTGACGGCGATATTAAACGTAAAGACTTAAGAAATTACACCCCGTATAATACCTATCGTATTAACGGATTACCGCCCACACCGATTGCCATGCCCTCCAAAGAAGCCATTTTAGCGGCGGTAAACCCGCCCAAAAGCGAGTATGTTTACTTTGTAGCCAAAGGCGATGGTAGCCATCAGTTTTCAACCACATTAAAACAACATAATGCGGCGGTTAACCAGTATATTTTAAATAAAAAGAATTAGTGTTTATGAAACCAAAATTTATAGTTATAGAAGGCCTAGAGGGCGCGGGTAAATCTACCGCCATTGCCCTGTGCCAAGACTTTTTAAATCATCACCATGTTGATTTTATCAATGTGCGCGAACCCGGTGGAACACCACTGGCTGAATCGTTACGTACTTTAGTAAAAGCAGAACACCAAGAAGAAATAGCTTTTGAAACTGAGCTGCTAATTATGTATGCCGCGCGTTCACAACTAATGCATAATGTGATCAACCCAGCGCTTGAACAAGGCCAGTGGGTATTGGCTGATCGTCACGATTTATCGTCACAGGCGTATCAAGGCGGTGGGCGAGGAATTAGTGCAAACACGTTAGCGTCGTTATCGTCTATGGTGTTAAAAGGTTTAAAACCCGATTTAACTATTTACTTAGATATAGACCCTGTTATTGGCCTTGAACGTGCAAAAGGCCGTGGTGAGCTAGATAGAATTGAGCAAGAAGCCATTGAGTTTTTTCAGCGCACCCGTATGCGTTACATTGAGCTTGCAAATGATGACGACAGCATAAAAACAGTTGATGCCAACCAAAGTATTGATAAAGTTCACCGTGATATTACCAATGTACTACGCACGTTTTTTTCAGGGTTAAAATAATATGGCATTGCCGTGGCTTAATGAGGTAGAGCAACGCTTAACTCAAAGCTATAAAGCGCAACGTTTTCATCATGCGCAACTGTTTTGTGGGCCCATTGGGGTTGGCAAATTTGAACTAAGTGAGCAACTCGCAAACAGTTTGCTATGCCAAAATACGCAAGTACAGTTAAGTAGCCCCACTAGCGTACTAAGACCTTGTGGGCAATGTAAAAGTTGTTCATTAAACTTAGCGGGTACACACCCAGACAAACGCATTACCCGAGTAGAAGGGCAAAGCATAGGTGTTGATGATATTCGCGGCATAAGCGATTTTATGCACCAGTCAGCTGCGCAAAATGGCAATAAAGTAGCGATTATTCAAAACTGCGAAAAAATGACCACCGCAGCCGCTAATGCGTTATTAAAAACCCTTGAAGAGCCAAGTAATAGTCGGTTTTTAATCCTGACAACCAGCCAAGTGGCGCAGTTACCAGCGACTATTTTAAGCCGTTGTGCTAAAACCGAGGTTAAAGTAACTAATAACCAATTAGCACAACAATGGTTAAGTAGTTTGGATGTGCCTAACTATACCTGGTTGTCGTTATTTTATAGCCAACCATTGCAAGTAAAGCAGTGGCAACAGCAAAATCAGCTAGAAAATATTGATACGCTTTATAAATTTGCAACTGAGTTTAAACAAAGCCATAATTTCAATGCGTTAGTCGATATAATAAATAAACAGCCCGAGCTTGTTCGTATTTTTACTTTATTTTTAAGTGAGCAGCTCAAACAACAGCTTTTAAATGGCATGAGTTTTGACTCTTATCAAGTTGCTCAGCAAGCACTGAATGATTTTTTACAGAATAACATACAAATACTTGGGTTAAATTTACCGCTTGCGGTATCACGACTAGCGTATACATTACGTAACCAATAAAAAGGACTAGATATGCAAGAGCTATTAGTAGATATAGACGACCTTGATGAACTATATCGCTGTTACATGCCTTTTTTAAAAAAAGGTGGGTTATTTGTACGCACCAATATGCGTTATGAACCTGGGTATTCACTTGCCTTACGCGTTACCTTGCCTGACGCGCTAGAAGATGACGTGGTAACCGGAAAGGTTACGTGGGTCACTCCACAAGGCGCTCAGAGCTCAAATCCACCGGGGATCGGTATTAGCTTTTTAGATGACAAAACCAATCTAAACGCGAAGATCGAAAAACTGCTGGGGACTATGTTAAACTCCGGCAATCCAACTTATACCATGTAGTAAAAACAGGCCTTATTTTGATTGTAGATTCTCATTGCCATTTAGACCGTCTTGATTTTGATAAACTCGATTTAAACCTAGACCAAGTACTTGATAACGCCCGCGCTAAAAAAGTAGAACATTTTTTATGTGTCAGCGTCACACTTGATCAGTTTCCCGATATGCTAGAGCAAATTAAGCATTACGATGACGTGTCTGCGTCATGTGGCGTGCATCCACTCGATCAAAAAGACGCACTCAACAAACAGCAATTAATTGACTTAGCCTCACACGACAAAGTAGTAGCCATAGGTGAAACTGGGCTTGATTATTACTATGCAAAAGACACTCATGCAGTGCAACAAGCGAGTTTTGTTGGCCATATTGAGGTAGCTAATGAATTACAAAAGCCACTTATTATTCATACCCGTGATGCCCGTGCCGATACCATTAATTTAATGCGTGAGCACAAAGCAGAAAATTGCGGTGGGGTACTTCACTGTTTCACCGAAGATTGGGATATGGCCAAAAAAGCCATTGATATGGGCTTTTATATCTCTATTTCAGGCATTGTGACCTTTAAAAATGCGGTAGAGCTTAAAGAGGTAGTAAAGCAAATTCCTCTCGATCGACTGCTTATTGAAACCGACTCGCCTTACTTAGCGCCAGTACCATATCGTGGTAAAACTAATCAGCCAGCGTATGTTGAAGACGTGGCTTATTACATTAGTGAACTCAAAGGCATTAGCTTTAACGAGTTGGCAAAAGCCACTACTGATAACTTTTACTCTTTATTTAAATTAGCAGCTAAAGGCTAACCTCATGACGATTCTCTCGGTGCAACACCCGCTGATAATTATGGGGCCCATGGTGCGCCGAGCAGAAAAAGCTTCAGTTTGTATTCAGTTTGCTACTTCAAAGCCAGTAAATTGCCGTGTAGAGCTAATTGGCTTCGAGTGCTATAGCGAACAAGACACCATAAGGCTAGGTGAATATTTATTCTTACAGTTTGTGGTAATTAAACCTATAAACAGTCAGTTCCCGCGCGATACATTATTATCATACCAACTATTTTTTGATGACACCCCTGTTGATTTATCAGCATTTAGCTTTAACAATCAGCCATTACCTGAATTTGTGATCCCCAAAAAACTAACGCAAATATTACATGGCTCGTGCCGCAATGCGCATCATCCTGCAAAAGACAGCCTAGTAAGTTCAAGCCATTGGCAAGCCGTTCAGCGAAGTAATGAACAGCAGGGGGCACAGTTATTATTGCTTTCGGGCGATCAAATTTATGCTGACGATGTAGCTGGCCCCATGTTATTAGCGATACATCAGCTAATTAAGCACTTGGGTATTTATAAAGAGCAGCCACTTGATTTAGATTTACCCGCTGACATTGCAGAACAGTTGTATGGTCGCCATTACTTGTTGCCAACTACCTCATGGAAAAACCGCTCAAAACTAGGTATTGGCTATTGGTTAAAAAAGGACGAACCGCATTTTTCTAGTGTAAAAGCGTATAATCATCTGATTCATTTTGAAGAGTTCGTAGCACTGTATTTACTCAATTTTAGTAGCCAAGCATGGCAATACATTGACCTAAATAACTTAAGTTACTCAGGTGGTAACGGAAAAAATCAAGCGCTATTTAATGCAGAAAAAACCGCATTAATCGACTATGCACAAGGTTTAGCAGAGGTAGATCGATTGTTTGCCAATGTATCTACCTTAATGATGTTTGATGACCATGATGTAACCGACGATTGGAACCTCACCGCAGGGTGGGAGCAAGCCATTAATCAAAACCGCAGCAGCAAGCGTATTGTAAATAATGGCTTAGCGAGCTATTGGCTGTTTCAAGGAATGGGCAACGACGCACTGCAAAAAACCGGATCGTTACTTGGCCCTTTTAACGACTGTTTAGCCGGCGATATGCAATGGCAATTTAAAGCGTTTGATAAGCACCTTAACGATTTTAACCATTGGCATTACGAGCTAATGACCATTCCTAAAGTGGTGGTGCTCGATACTCGTACGCATCGTTGGCGTAATGAGCAAAACTTTAACGAACCTTCAGGTTTACTTGATTGGGAACGTCTCACAGAGCTTGAAGAAAGCCTATTAAGCCATGACCAAGTCATTATTGTATCGCCTGCTCCCGTGTTTGGGGTTAAATCGATAGAGGCAATTCAAGCGGTGTTTAATATGTGTGGGCAACCACTGATGGTTGATGTAGAAAACTGGATGGCCCACGAAGGCTCAGCCAAAAAGTTACTCAACACCTTTAGGCGCACCGACACCCCAAACGAAACGCTGATTTTATCGGGCGATGTACACTATTCGTTTTGTTTTTCAGTGCAAAAGCGTTTTGGCGATCATCCCAACAGAATTTGGCAACTGACAGCCAGTGGCATTAAAAATGAGTTTCCGCGCAAGCTAATAAATATACTCGACAAGCTCGACTCTATTTTATACGGTCCCAAAAGCCCACTTAACTTTTTTACCAAACGCTGGCATATGGAAGTAGACAAACACCAAACTAAAGGCAAAGGGCAAAAGTACTTAGTAAGCGATTCTGCCATTAGTTTGGTTACGCTTGAAGCGGGTAATTTAGCCAGGTATCAGCTAATCCACGGCGACGGCCACACCACCGAATTTGATTTAGAAGAGCAGTGATTTAATACAAGAATTAGGTCGATATTATTGCCAACTTGTAGCAGCGGCTTCATGTCGCGTCATTTTATAATGTCGTTAGCGACGGGCGACGGGCGATGAGCGACGAGTTACGGGGTAAATATCCAAAAGCGCAGCGTCTCTTAACTCTCTTTGTTAATAATTTCTTTGCGCGGCATAAAGCCCCGCCTACAATAAACAGCTATGTTACCCTTATTCGTAGGCGGGAGTTTACCTCGCGCATGTTTAAAGTATGAGGGTATTAGGCCCGTAACCTGACCCCCGCAGCCCGTTAACTTCGTCGTTTTTTAATCCGCTTTGGTGCCGGTAACTTATTGGTTAATATCGCTAAACATAACACCACTATAAACAGCATTGAGTTTGCGCCGGCTTGTAAGGAGTAATCAACCGACGAATGTAGCATCATGGCTACTATGGCCGTAGCACAACCAAACGCCCCCCCCTGATAAAGCGCCGTCTTACGCGTTCGCATAGTATTAATACATAACCACAAACAATAAAGCACTAGCAGTCCTAATAACGCTGTGGCAGGAATACCTAGCTCAACTGCAAATTGTACATAATCGTTATGCGCGTTGTCGTAGTAGCCAGAGTAGGGCTCAGATTGATACGCAGGAAACGCAGTATAAAAAGTACCGCCACCAGAGCCCAATAATGGGTTATCTAAAATCAGTGGAATTGAGTCACGTACAACTTCATCTCGTGTTTCTGATTGCAAGCTGGTTTCGCTAATACGTTGTTTTACTTTTTCTACATCGAAAATAGCACCAATAATAATTAAATCGATAATAAAAAAGCTCACAATCAGCAATTTAAATGCTTTAGGCTTTTGCTTATAAACAAACAGCGCTAGTAAGCTTACTATTATTAAAGCGATAAAAAAGGCCGAGTTACCCATACGGCTGCGAGTTAAAATAAGCGCCACAATAATAATAATTAACGAAATGCGTAAAATTATTTTAGAACTCAATAATATTTCGGCCCAAGCGCGTAGTGTTTGTTTTACAGTGGGCTGATAACCGCTGTTAGAGCGTTTTAGTTCACTGATTAAAACACCAATGCCTAAACATAAACATAAAGCTAAGTAATTAGCTAAAAAGTTAGAATAGGTAAAAGTACCAATTGCACGATCTGTATGTTTGTAACCAAATAAAGGACTAACAATATCGGGAGATAAGTTTAAATAACTAGCGTACAACGCCTGAAATACACCGGCACAAATAACAGCATAAATTAACTTTTTAATTCGCTCTGCACTATTGCAGTAGTTAAATATTAACCAGCTCAGCATAATTAAAAAACAGGTTTTTAATAACATTTGTTTGGTTTGAAATGCATCAACACTCACGCCAAACAGCTGTATACCACAAACTAAAATAACTGCACTTAGAGTAAAAAATAGTGGCCAAGAATAGCGAGGCGGAAATAGCGCTTGGTTGTTATTTAACACACTGTGGGTAAGATGGGTAATAAAGGTAAAGCTAGTTAAAATGCCAATAGCTAAAATTGCCCAAGGTCGGTAACTACCTAAAGGAAGAGGAAGTAAAAATAGGATCAAACAAATTAAAAAAAATATAAAACGATTCAAAATAAACTCAAACAAAGTAAAAACGCAGCCAATAGGCTGCGTTTAAATATACTTATGGTAAAAACTAGTTACCGACTTCAGATATACCGTTATCACCACCTGTACCACCAGAGCCTGGAGGTGTTGGTAATGTTGGTAAACTGCCTACTGGCGGAGCAGGTTGACCTACACCAGGGCCTGCAGCGGTCGCTTCAGAAGCGGTGGTTGCATCAACACCTGCAGTAATTGCAGCAAGTGTAATTGCATCAGAGTCTAAACCTGCAGCCGTAAGTGCAGCTAAAAAGTCAGAAATTAACGGATTGTCTGCACCAAATTGGGCAACAACAGCTGCAACCATCGCATCAATGTCTGCAGCGCTACACGCAGCATTTAGTAATTTCTCTTCTAATTCAACTTTTTCTTTGTTTTTACAAATACGTTTAATAGCTTCTACTAAATCTTCGCGTAATTGCTCTGGTGAAGTATCTGCAGTAACGTTATTAAGAATATCAATTATGTTATTTATGCTCACTTCTTGAACCACAGCATCGTTATCCGTTTGTGCATGGGTTGGAAGAGCAGTAAGAGCTGTTGCGCTAGCTACTAAGCCAGCTAAAAGTAATTTTTTCATTTCTCGTCCCTAGGTTGAGCTTTAATTGCAAAATTTTAGCGCATCGGCGCAAAAAGTAAACTCTTTATTTACGCCATTTTCATTAGATTTAATAATTTTTGATGGTGACAGTATTAAATTACCTTGTACCCCGTCACATCCCAATGATTCGAGTATCTCTAACGTTTCAGTCTTTTCAATTAAACAGGCTAAAACTTTAATACCAAAGCCATGACAAATATTATTAACTGTTTGAATATAAAATTGGCTTTGTGGGTTAGTTACTAAATCTTGAATATAACTACCATCAATTTTTACATACTCAATATCAAGACCTTGTAAATACCTGAACGACGTTAAGCTAGTACCAAAGTGTTCAATACATACATTAATACCCAGCTCTTTAATTGCATCTATGTGTAACGAAGCTACGTGCACATTATAGAGCAAACCAATTTCATGTAGTTCGAATACAAGATTTGTTTTAATAACGGGTTTAGTGTGCGAATAAAGGGTGAGCCATTGTATAAAGTCAGTTGAGTACAACGATGCCTTGCTAATATTAAGTGCAAATACATCATTAGGGTAATGTTCTTTTATATCTACAAAGCTTCGTATAATTTTTTTATCGAGTTCTTCGGTTAAATTTAACTTTTCAGCCATGGCGAATAAGTGGCCATTATTTACTTTTTCACCCTCATGAATAAAGTGGGCAAATACTTCAAAATAACATTGAGAATCAGTTTTATTAGCTTGCTTTACGGGCTGCACTGAAAAGCTCACTTCACCCGCATTAATAATCGACTTAATTAAAGTACGCCATTGGTTAACACTAAATAATGACTCTTTATCGGTATTGTCTAATGTAGCATCTTCGCCAATAGTGCAACTAGTATCAAGTAACGACAACACTTCACCCAAGGCAGCGCCTTGATCAATCCCAACTATGGCTAAATTAGCGTAACCATTAATGTGTGAGCTATTTTCTTTTTGACTTAACTTATCACTCACATCTAAGCGAGCTTTACTTAAAAATAAAACATCATACGGGGCCAATAAAACGAACGTTCCCCCGTTGAGCCTAAATAAAGATGAATTTGGTAACTCATTAGCAAGCTGTTTAAGTATTTTTGCAGCATCAAGCACATGCTGATCGCCATCTTGATAGCTTACAACTTGGTTAATATTATTTAACGAGGGCAGGGTAAGCATCATTGCAGTAATGGGTGTATCGTCAGTAATATTATTAACAACTGAATTAAAGTGGTTCTCAAACGACTTGCGGTTACCTAACCCTGTTAACGAGTCTATGTATACCTCTTCGGTAAGTGCTTGAGTTTGTTTTGTTAGTGAGTCAAACGTACTTTGTAGGTTTAAAACCATGTTATTAATGGCTTGTGTAACAGTGCGCAGTTCTCGAGCAACCGGTATTTCTTTATTTAAGGTAAAACGCTTTCGTGTTACTAGCATAGCTTGGTTTTCTACTGCTTGTAGTGGCTTAAATACCGCACGTAATATTAAAAATGCAATTGCCAGTGACGCTGCTAATAGTAAAAACGAACTATATAAGCTGCGCAAGGTGTGCTGCCACAAGGTTAAATACGATTGCCCAGTATGGCTGGTTACATCAAGGGTGCCGGCCATCATCCAGCCATTGTTAATTTCAGAATGCATAGTTGGTGCACTTAGTTCAACAGCACCTATAAACCAGCTAGGAACTGATTCAACGCGTTTAGGATTTTGTAATTCAAAAACGATGTTGTTTTGCACATCAGTAAACTTAATTTGGCTATAATAACCAGAGTCAAAAATAGCGGTTGCCATCGTCTCGGCAATCATTAGGCTGTCGTCTTCTAAATAAGGAGAGATAGAAAGGCCTAAACTGGTAGCGGTATCTTGCGCGTGGCTAGCCATTTGCGTTTGTAAGTAATTACGGGTTGTATCAACGTCGGTAATAACGCGTACACAAAACGAAATTATCGAAATTAAAATTATCAAGCCATATACTTGAGTCTTTAAACTCAATCCATATTTAAAGAGTCGAGACATAACTACTAGTTCCTTTATTGTTATCGTTGGCAGGCGCAAGCTCACCTTGTTCAATTCGCTCAAGCATGGTGTTCCAAGCAGAAACACCACGACTATTTTTAACTTTATTACCTAACCCTTTCGACTTGGCTAACCATAAACCTTGGCCATTAAAACTATATATAGGTTTTAAATCGCCACGGTTACTAGCAGGTACCAATTTTGTATTGAAATTATCAAGCACTAGCGGTATTTGATTAGGTTGTTCAAAGTATATAAGTACCATGTGAGGTTGATTAACCGTACGCTGGCGTACATACATAAAGCGTATTTTATCTTCAGGGATTCCTAAGGCTATTAAAGTAAAATACTTTGCAATAACATAATCTTCACAGTCACCCATACCCACCCCCAAGCTTTCTAGTGGCGTGGCCCAATAATCTTTTTTTTGCCAAAGCTCGTCATCGGTTTTGTACTTTATATGCTTATTAAAAAAGTCATTAACTAAATGAATTTTTTGCCATTCGCTTTTGTCGGCAGAGTCATCTATAAAACTCAGCCAGTTTTTTATTCTTTGGTGGCCAGCATCACCATAAAACTGTTTGGCACGGGTAATTATATCGCTATTACGCAAATGTAAAAGCATGTCTTGTGCACAAGCAAAAAAAGACACTAATATAATGATGCAAATTCCTACCCGCACAAAGCCCATCCCTAAAAAATTAACGCGGTAATTATATTCCCATTGAAACTAAAATGATAGGTTATAAAAAGTGCACCCACCCTTAAGTTAACAATCTGTTAACTTAAAACAATCTAAAAGGCTGCTTTTTGTATTGAGCGAATTTATCTGGTGTGTATAATACCCGCCCATATGGACAGTAGCACTTAAAACACATGCTTAAATTTAGCAACGGCATCAATAAGTTTCTACGAAAATAAAAAAACGATAAAAGGAATTGAAGTGAAAGTATTAAAAGCAGTCTTGCCTGTTGCAGGTTTGGGTACGCGCATGCTGCCAGCGACCAAAGCAATGCCAAAGGAAATGCTTCCGCTAGTCGATAAACCTCTCATCCAGTATGTTGTAAACGAAGCAGTTAAAGCCGGTATTAAAGAAGTTGTTCTGGTTACCCATGCCTCCAAAAACGCAATAGAAAATCACTTTGATACTAGCTTTGAGCTAGAAGCGACCCTAGAGGCCCGCGTAAAACGTAGCTTGCTAGAAGAAATTCGTTCAATAATTCCGCGAGATGTCAGCATTATTTCGGTTCGTCAATCAGCGCCGTTAGGCTTGGGCCACGCAATACTTGAAACTCGCCCAATCATTGGTAATAACCCATTCGCTATTTTGTTGCCTGACGTCATTATCGATCAATATAAGTCGAGCCTAAAGGTTGATAACTTAACGCAAATGATCGGCCGATTTGAGCGCACCCAGCATAACCAAATTATGGTTGAGCCCGTCCCACATCAAGAAGTGCACAACTATGGTGTAGTTGATTTAGCGGGTAAAAATATTGCCCCAGGCGAAAATGCAGCCATTACCAACATGGTTGAAAAACCAAATAATGACGAAGCGCCAAGTAATTTAGCCATAACAGGACGTTATGTTGTATCACCTGCTATTTGGGATTTGCTTGAATATACGCCACCAGGTGCTGGCGGCGAAATTCAATTAACAGATGCATTACTGCAGTTACGTCACCTTGAAACAATTGAAGCGTACCATTTAAAAGGTAAGTCGCACGACTGTGGCTCAAAACTAGGTTATATGCTTGCAAATGTAGAGTATGCAATGCAATCAAACCTAATGGGTGAAGAATTTACAAAACGTGTTAAGCAATTAATGGCAAATGCATAAAGCTATACAAAACCGGTTAGTAAAAAATTAAAGGGAAATCATGGCTATTAAAGTATTAAGTATTTTTGGTACGAGACCTGAAGCAATAAAAATGGCACCGCTAGTTAAAGCACTCAATGCCGCAGAAGGTATTGACGCAAAAGTGTGTGTTACTGCTCAGCATCGCGAAATGCTTGACCAAGTTTTAGACCTTTTTGAGATTGTACCCGAGTACGACTTGAACATTATGAAGCCGGGTCAAAGTTTATACGATGTAACAACAAATATCTTGTTAGGGCTAAAACCTATTCTTGAAGAATTTAAACCAGATTTAGTGCTTGTTCATGGCGATACCAGCACTACTTTATCTGCAAGTTTAGCGGCTTTTTATCAGCAAATTCCAGTGGGGCATGTAGAAGCAGGGTTACGTACAGGTAATTTAAGTTCGCCATGGCCTGAAGAGGGTAACCGCAAGCTTACTGGTGCTATTACAAAGCTGCATTTTGCACCAACGCAAACATCGCAGCAAAACTTACTCAATGAAGCGGTAAGTGCTGACGATATCGTAATTACTGGTAACACCGTTATTGACGCATTATTACAAGTGGTTGATAAAGTAAAAACCGACAGCGCTTTAATTTCAACTCTAAAAGCTAAATTTCCAGAACTCGATGAAACTAAAAAGCTTATTTTAGTTACAGGGCACCGCCGTGAGAGCTTTGGTGGCGGTTTTGAGCGAATTTGTGAGGCACTGGTCGAAATTGCAACTGCACACCCAGATACACAAATTTTATACCCAATGCATTTAAATCCTAATGTACGCGAACCAGTAAATCGCATATTAAAAAATGTTGATAATGTGCATTTAATCGAGCCGCAAGACTACCTACCATTTGTGTACTTAATGAATCAAGCTCACATAATCGTAACCGACTCAGGTGGTGTTCAAGAAGAAGCGCCAAGCCTAGGCAAACCTGTACTTGTTATGCGTGACACCACAGAACGCCCAGAAGCGGTAGAAGCAGGTACAGTTAAACTAGTAGGCACAGATAAAGCTCGCATAGTGAATGAAGTTAATAACTTACTCACTAACGATCAAGAATATCAGTCAATGAGCCGTGCACATAACCCTTATGGTGATGGTAAAGCGTGTGAGCGTATTGTGGCTAAAATTAAGCAACATTTTAAAGATTAAAATAAAGTTTAAAACTTTTTCAAGGATTTAGTAATGACAATTAAAACAGTTTCAGTTGTTGGTTTAGGCTACATAGGTTTACCAACTGCGGCGGTTATTGCATCGCGCGGTATGAAAGTAATTGGTTTAGACGTAAGCGAAAAAGCAGTTAATACCATTAATGCCGGTGAAATACACATAGTAGAGCCTGATCTCGACATAATAGTTCGTGGCGTAGTATCTACTGGTAACTTAAGAGCGACTACAACGCCAGAAAAAGCCGATGCGTTTATGGTAGCTGTACCTACACCATTTATTCACAGCGAAAGTGGTAACCACAGTGCAGACTTAAGCTATATTGAATCGGCTGCAAAAATGATTGCCCCAGTGCTTGAAAAAGGTAACTTAGTTATTTTAGAAAGCACCTCACCTGTAGGGGCAACGGAGCAACTAGCCGCTTGGTTAAGTGAAGCGCGCCCTGATTTAACGTTCCCACAAGATAAAGGTGATGCCGCCGACATCAATGTTGCTCATTGCCCTGAGCGTGTATTACCTGGTTATGTATTACAAGAGCTAGTGTCAAACGACCGTGTAATAGGCGGTATGAGTAAAGCATGTAGTGAAAAAGCTGTTAAGTTATACGAAACTTTCGTGCGCGGCGAGTGTATTATTACCAATGCTCGTACTGCTGAAATGGCTAAGTTAACCGAAAACTCATTTCGCGATGTAAACATTGCCTTTGCCAATGAATTATCGGTAATTTGTGACAAATTAAAAATTAATGTGTGGGAGCTTATTAAGCTTGCTAATCGTCACCCGCGTGTAAATATTTTAAACCCAGGCCCAGGTGTTGGCGGCCACTGTATTGCGGTTGATCCTTGGTTTATTGTTGCAAGTTGCCCAGACGAAGCAAAAATAATTAAACAAGCACGCTTAACTAACGACGCAAAACCATTCTACGTAATTGAAAAAGTAGCAAAAGCCGCTGATGAATTTAAACGTCCAGTTATTGCATGCCTAGGCCTTTCATTTAAAGCCGATATCGACGATCTTCGTGAGAGCCCGGCATTAAATATTGTTGAAGAGTTAGCAGCAAAAAATATAGGTGAAATACTTGCGGTAGAGCCAAACATTGCAGAACTTCCAGCTAACCTAGCAGATAAAAATGTTAGCTTAGTATCACTTGAAAGCGCACTAGAGCAAGCAAATGTCGTTGTAGTATTAGTTGATCATAAACAATTTAAAGCTGCAGACAAAACAGAGTTTGCATCAAAAGTTGTTATTGATACTCGCGGTATTCTTTAATTTTGTACTATTTATAAAGATTTTTTAATGTGTATTAATAAAATATCAATAATGCCTAAAAAACATATTGCTTTAATTATGCCCCTCTCTACTTACGACTGGGGTAGTAATAATTGTGGCGGCGTAGATAGCGTATGCCAGATGCTTGCAGAATATATGGTTAACCATGATGACGCTAACTATAGGTTTACCATTATCGGTCTTGACCCGCAAAGTAAAACCCCTTTCACAGGGGATGTTATTCATTTATCGGATAACGTTGATTTTATCTGGTTGCCTGCATCAAGCAAGCAATCAAAATTTAAAATCCCTGGCATTATTTGGCAAAATTGGCATGTACGAAAATTATTAAAGATCTTAAACCCTGACTTAGTTCACACCCACCTTTGGAGTTTATTGGTAGGTAGTTGCTACGAAGGTAAAACACTTGTCACCGTTCATAGTTATAAAAAAATAGCCCGCCGTAATGTGGGTTTAGTTAATGATTTTTTATATGAAAAAATTATTCCTTCAATTACTGCAAGGCGAAATGATAATGTTGTTGTTGTTGGTAAACAGTTGCAAAGTGCAATTATTGCAGATGGGTTTAAATCTGAAGTAGTCCATAACCCTATAAATCAAGAATACTTTGAAGCTAATTACGCCAAACATAACCGAAAAGAAGTAAAACTGGTTACGTGTGCGTTATTAACGCCAAGGAAAAAGGTTGAAGACTCCGTTGCTTTATTAGCCAAGTTAGTTAGTGATGGCTTCGACTCTTCGTTAGCTATCATTGGACCTGCTACAGATAAAGAATATACGCAACGGATTAAAAAACAGGTTGTTTCTCTAGGGTTAGAGAATAATGTGACTTTTTTTGGTAAGTTAAATAAAGCTCAGATCATACAGCAGTATACTAATGCTGACTTAGGTGTATTTACTTCTGGTGAAGAGACATTCGGCTTAGTGCCTCTAGAAATGTTAGCTGTTGGTTTACCTCTAATTACAACTAAGGTTGGAATACTTGAAGATGAAAGGCTTTTTTTTGAAGGAATAGGGGTTCAATACTTTACTAATACATTGACGTCAGAAAGTGTGAACAATTTAATTAAGAATCATGATGTGAATAAATCTAAAAGTACACTTGAAACGAAATTTAATATTGCATGTGTTTTTGAACAGTACCTCGACCTCTACTCTAAAACTATAGACGAAGTTGAATAATGTTTGGTTCATTGCTTAAGTACGCCCCAGTACAAATATTTGCTGCAATTAGTATTTTTACGTTAATTAGCATACATACTAAGTTGTTGACTACAGCTGAATATGGGATGCTGGCATTAATGCTGCTAACCGTCGAAGTTGTAAGAGCAGTAGCTGCCCAGTGGATTAACGCTAGCATGCTGCGTTTACTTCCAAGTAAAAAAACAGAGGAACATGAACATTTTGCAGCGATTGCCAACTCGATTATTTTTTGCTGCACATTGCCAGCCTTGGTATTAGTTAGTTTGGGGTTATATTTAACAGGTTTATTAACCTTATCTACGTTTTTAGCTACCTTTTTAGTTTTTTTAACTAAAGCTCTCTATCAGTTCTATCTTGAATTAGCTCGTATAATGGAGCGTTTAAATCAATATAGAATTGCCGTACTTACTCAATCTATTATGGCTATAGCAATTACAGGCAGCTTGCTAGCTTACTCTCCTAATATCCTTTCTGCGTTATCAGCCCTTGCTTTGAGCTACATAGCTGCAGGTTTAGTTGTTTTTAAACCGCTTAAAATTAGTTTTAATAAACTTAAAACTGCAGATGCTAAGGCTATTTTCTCTTATGGTTTGCCACTTATGGCCAGTGGTTTAGTTGCAGCAATATCAAGCCGATTGGATCGCTACTTTATTGCCGACTCATTAGATTTAGCACAAACAGGTATATACGCCGCTATATCAAACATTTTATTAGGAATAGGCGCACTTATTTTTATGGTTGTTGCTTTGCCAAGCTATCCTGAATTAACCAAAAAAATAAACGATAAAGCTGCTTTGTACAAAGCGCATGGTGAATATTTAATTTTATTATGTTTAATTGCAATGCCTGCTCTAGTTGGGTTTTGCATTTTAGCTGAGCCGATAACGCACCTATTGCTTAGTGAAGAATATTTATCACAAGGTTCTACTGTTATTTATATTTTATGTGCGGGGGTGTTTGTTTTAAATTTGAAGGCTCATTATATAGACCATGGTTTACAGTTCTCTTTAAACACTAAATACCTGCCCAAAATCAGTGTTTTTTCATTAATATTAAACCTTTCATTATTAGTTACTTTGATTCCTCCTTTTGGTTTGATAGGGGCGGCGAGTGCTTTTTTAATTGCTAATATTATCGCATTGGTTATGAGCCTATGGCTATCGCTAAAAAAAGGATATAAATACGCTGTACCGTTGCAGGTATATAAAATTATACTTTCAACTGTGTGTATGGCCATATTCCTGCAAGAATTACGAGTTCATCACTTTGTGATAATTAATATGCCCATAGTCAATATTGCTCTTGATATGATTACTGGCGTTATTATATTTTCATCTGTACTTGCCTTACTAAATTATAAAAAATGCAAGGCATGGGTAATAAGTTAATGAAAAATGAAAATATTTACAAAGTAATGGTGTTAACTTTTTTTACTGCTTTTATTTTTGGCGGCTATTTACTAGAGAACGTAGGTATAAAATACGTATCAGAAGGCGGAAATCCGTTAGTTAAAATACATATTTCAACATATATATTAATGCTAACCTTTGCTATCTTTACGCTCAGAAAAGGAATTCAAACACCTATAATTAATCTTAAAGAGCTAAGTTCAGCATGGCTAATTAGCTTACTGAGTATAATTCTTGTAATATTTTATGGTTTATATACCTCGGGTATGTCAGGTATAGCTTATTTGGTCAATACCATGATCTCACCACTTTTAGCTGTTTATTTATTATGTCAGTTAAGCACACATCATAAAGGTAAACTATTAAGCTTACTTGCTTATCTTTTATTTTTTAATGCCATGATTGCTATACTGGAATTTACGATAGGCAAAACAATGGTTAGTGTTGAGTTTGCAAGCTTTAGCTTTTTTCGGTCAACTGCACTCTTGGGTTTCCCTCTCAATAATGCATTAATCACAGCTGCGTTAGCCCCTATACTAATGAGTTATACTCGAATTCCTTATTTAATCTATTTTACCGTTGTAACTTTAGCTTTATTTGCTTTTGGAGGGCGAGCTGCCACTGCTATATTCATTTTCGGAATGTTGTTTTTAATTATGCCAAAGATACCTAGATTTATAAAATCAGGGTTTCATACATCAAAAATGCGTTTTGCTATAATCCAAGCGCTCGCTTTTTTTGCGTTCATTTTTACAACATTAATAATTACTTTAACTCCAATTGGTGCTCGAATCCTCAGTAAGTTGCATATTGATAAGAGTGCTGAAGCACGTTTTAACGTATATATTTTGTTAGATGAATTAACCCCTATTGAATGGGTATTTGGAGCATCGTCTGCATTTAAGCAAAATATTGATTTCTACATTGGAATAAATGTGATTGAAAATTATATCATTGGTTGGGTTGTTAATTTTGGACTTATTGGCACGTTTTTACTTGTTTTCACTTGCTATAGCATACCATCAAAATTGATGACAAGAAGTAATATAAAATTAAATGTTGCCTTAATTGTATTTATTTTAGTATCAGTGACCAACAATGCATTAACGACTAAAACGCCAGCTTTGTTATTTTTATTTAGCGTAATGTACCTTTCCAGAGCAATAGAAAGTAAGACCAAAATATAGCTCAGTATAAAATACAGGATGTCATTGTTAGCTAAAGTGGAAATATAAAGATAAGAGATATTTAAAGCAAAATTTTTTAGAAATTTATACAATTTAAAATGATGAGGTTAAATAATGCCCAATGCAATACTGTTATATAGAGTCTCCAGGTGGCTTTATTTAAGAAAAGTCCCTTTATTACCAAAGCTTATACAGTTAATGATTTTCCTGTTTTATAATTCTAAATTACCTGCTAGTGCGGATATCGGGAAAGGTTCTTTTCTTGTGGTTAAAGGTATTGGGGTAGTAATTATTGATAACGCCAGAATAGGAGAACGTTGCAGGATTGGTATTGGTTGCAAAGTCGTTGGTAAGGGACCTTATAAGCGTGTTCCTAGTATTGGAGATGATGTTTTTCTTGGTCCAGGCTCTGTAATCGTAGGACCAGTAATAATTGGTAACAAAGTAATAGTCGCTCCAAATTCTGTAGTTACAAAAAGTGTACCTAATGGATGCATAGTTGGTGGAGTTCCTGCAAAAATTATCGGGAATATAGACGAATTGAATTATGACATATTAAAAAACGAGAGTTATTTAGATGATGTAGCTCCATATATGGTAAAAAATAAAACAAGACTTTGTCAAGTAGACAGTCATGTTTAATCTTATGTAATTTAATTGTATTTTGCGATCTCTAGCAATTAAACCTGATATTTAAAGGAATAGTATTGATGTTTACTAGTAAGGCATATACAAAAAGCCCTATATTCGTTCAAAATATTTTATTAAGTAGTCGCGCATTTATACGTAAAAAACTTAGGGAAAATACAAACTGCGAAAGGCTGACTCAAAAACTACAAACTCACGAGTTTAACTATGAGTTATTAAAACAGTATAGTCATAAAGCGCTCAGTGCTGTAGTTACAAGTGCAAATGATGCTATTGATTATTATAAGGGAACTGGTCCTGATATAAACAATTACCCCTATATCGATAAACCAACAGTTAACAACCATAAAGACCAGTTTTTATCGCCTCAAAAAAAAGGCGCTGTAATTAATGGTGCAACAAGTGGTACAACAGGTGCGCCACTAGTTATCCCGCAGAGTATGAAGTCAGTTATAACCGAGCAAGCTTTTGTTAACCGAGGGCTTACTTGGGCAGGTTTTGAAAAAGGCGATAAACGAGCATGGATCCGTGGTGATATGATAGTACCGCTCGAACAAAAACAGGCGCCATTTTGGCGTTATTCTTATTTTGAAAATATGATTGTGCTTTCATCGTTTCATATGGCGCCTAAAAATTTACATTCATATATCAATGCAATGGTTGATTTTGGTGTACAAGTTATTCAGGCCTACCCTTCATCTATTGTTACGTTAGCTAAGTATTTAGAAATTAATAATGAATATTACCCAGGTGAAATAAAGTCGGTTGTTACTTCATCTGAATCACTAACTAAGGAAGATAAACACCTCATTGAAACGCGATTTAAATGTACGGTGTTTGATTGGTATGGATTATTTGAACGTGTAGCTGCTATTGCAAGTTGTGAGTACAGTCGTTATCACATATTAACAGATTACGCTCATGTTGAATTATTGCCAGCTGGTAAAACAGAGGATGGTCGTGATAGGGCTGAAATTGTCGGGACTAATTTTAATAACTCCCTTTATCCTTTAATACGTTATAAAACGGGTGATCACGTTATATTGTCAGAGGAAAAACATTGCCCCTGTGGCCGAGTATTTCCACTTGTTGATTCTATAGAGGGTAGAACAGGAGATTACCTAGTTGCTGAAGATCGGCAAAATGTGCATATATTAAATCATATACCAAAAGGTGTTGAAGGGTTATTGGGTGCACAATTTGTACAGAAAAAAGATCTGAGTATTGATGTTTGGGTCGTAGTAGATAAAACATTATTTAAAAAAGATCAAGAAGATAAATTAATATTAAACACAAAAGAAAGATTGGGTGCGTCTATTAAAGTTAGTGTAAAAACAGTTGATGCGATTCCAAGGACTAAAAACGGCAAAGTAAAGCAGGCTATAAGAGAGTTTTAACGTGAAAAAAACAATAAATTTAACAATAGCCACAGATAAAAACGGTCAAGGTGGTATTGCCACTGTATTAAATGTTTACGACAGTGAAGGCTTTTTTAATGACACAAATTCAGAGCTTTTAGCAAGCCATTCAACAAATACAGGTTTTGGCATGGCAGGCCAACTATTTAATTACTTACTTTGCATTATTAAGTTAGTTGCTAAATTAATAATTTATGATGTTGGGGTAGTGCATATTCATATGGCTTCTAGAGGGAGTTATGCTAGAAAATCAAAGCTAATAAAGCTGATTAAGTATTTTAATACAAAAGTAATTTTGCACTTACATGGTGCTGAGTTTAGAGATTTTTACAAAAATGAATGCTGTGAATCTAAAAAAGCACAAATAAGGTCAACTTTTAACTCTGTAGATAAAGTTATTGTTTTATCTACTCAGTGGCTAGACTGGCTTGATACTATACTTGATGATCCAAAAAAAGGGATAGTAGTTTATAACGCAGTGCCTAAATTAGAATTAGAAAAAGAAAAAACTAATAACTTTAATTTTGTATTTTTAGGCCGTTTAGGTGAGCGTAAGGGTGTATCTGACTTAATACATGCTTTTAAATATGTCGTTAAAGACCATCCAAACTCGAGGCTATTACTTGGAGGAGATGGTGAAATTAAAAAGTATCAAACTATGGTTAACGAACTTGAAATTAGTGAGTATGTTGACCTACTTGGTTGGGTTGCTGGCGATACAAAGATGAATACTTTAAAGAAAGCAGATGCATATGTTTTACCAAGTTATAATGAAGGTTTCCCAATGGGAGTGCTAGAAGCAATGTCATGTAACATACCTGTTATTGCCTCTACTGCAGGTGGGATTCCAGATGCTATTACAAATAACATTGATGGCTTACTTATTGACCCCGGTGATGTTGAAGCCTTAAAGATAGCAATGAATAGGTTAATTGAGTTCCCTATAGAAACAAAAAGAATGGAAAATGCTGCAAAGGAAAAATTTTTAAATAACTTTAGCCCTTCAGTAATTATTCCAAAGCTAAAATGTATTTATAAAGAGCTGGGAGCAATTTAGTAATGTTAGATAGTAACTATTGCAAAAAGCTATTACTTAATAAGGCAAAAATAGGAAGTTATGCTGGGCAAGATCCATTTGATGGACTCAATAGTAGATTATTTGAATTAATTCCCCGATTTAAACAAGGCATTGTAGGCCTTGCTTGGATTCAATTGCATAAACGTTTAGCAATTAACTTACGGCCAATATGTGGGGTGCCCAAAAAGCGCAACCCAAAGGGTATTGGTTTATTTATTTTAGGTTTATTGGAAGACTATAATGCAACCAATGAGCAAACTTATTTAAATGAAGCGATAAAGCTAGCTGATTGGTTATTGACCCAGCAAAGTGATAAATCTATTTGGCAGCATTGTTGTTGGGGTTATCACTTTGATTGGAATGCTCGTGCTTTTTTTGTACCTAAAGGTAAGCCAAACGTAATTACTACTATTTATGTTGCTCAAGCTTTATATGCGTTAAGTGAAATCACTAAAGACAAAAAATACTCAGAACCTGCAATTGATAGTGCACATTTTATTGTAAAAACATTATATAAAGAATGTGATGGTAGGCAGTTTTTTGGTTACATACCGGGTGAGACTGCATTTGTACATAATGCCAGTCTTTGGGGCGCTGCATGGGTTGCAAAAGTTGCCGTGCTGACTAACAACCAACATTACAAACAGCTTGCTTTAAATGCTGCAAGGCAGTCGGTAAGCGAACAGGGACTTGATGGCTCATGGGTATATGGTGCTCGCCATCATCATCAGTTTATTGATGGCTTTCATACCGGTTATAACCTAGAGGCATTGCGCTTACTGAGTGATGAATTACAAACCGATGAGTTTGAATCGGCAATTGCACAAGGCTTTACCTATTATAAAGCACATTTGTTTGAGCAAGATGGCACCGCAAAATATTACAATAATAATCGCTATCCACTCGATATGCACAGTGTATCGCAAGCTGTTTTTACACTATTAAAAGTAGGTAAAACCCCAGATGACTTTGCGATGGCCGAAAAAATAATTAACCGTGCTATTCAAACTTTATATATGCCTAAAAAGCAGCGTTTTATTTATCAAAAAAATAAGTACTTTACCAATAAAGTTGACTATGTGCGTTGGACACAAGCATGGGTATATTACTCGTTTGCTTATTTTAATCGACAAAAATCGAAAAACGCTAAAAATGCAGTTATTAAACAACTTTAAAAACGGACTCAACAATGAAACGTATTGAATTTTTAAAAGCACCAATGGATATTGCCACCATGCAAGAGACGGTGTCTTTTATTGAAAACAGAATTGAGCAAAAGCAATTTTTACAGCATGTTGTGGTTAATGTAGCCAAAATAGTTAATATGCAAAAAGATCCTGTTTTAGCTGAGTCGGTTAAAGCGTGTGAGGTAATTAATATTGATGGTATGGGTGTAGTGTTTGGTGCGCGCTTTTTAGGCCACGATATCCCAGAGCGTGTAGCGGGTGTTGACCTTTTTCATGAATTATTAGCTATGAGTGCCAAGCGTGACTTTCCTGTATTTTTACTCGGTGCTACCGATGAGGTAGTTAGCAAAACAGTAAGTAAAGTCAAAGCACAAAACCCTAATTTAAATATTGCTGGTTATCATGATGGTTATTTCTTTGGAAATAAAGAGGGGGATGATGAAGAAGCCGTGGTCACTAAAATACGCGAATCGGGCGCTAAGTTATTATTTGTTGCTATAACCTCGCCTAAAAAAGAAAATTTTATTAATAAGTGGCAAGACAAGCTTGGTGTTGACTTTGTAATGGGTGTTGGCGGTACGTTCGATGTTGTAGCAGGTAAAGTAAAGCGTGCACCACAGTGGATGCAAAAGGCCGGATTAGAGTGGTTATATAGGGTATTACAAGAGCCAGGTAGAATGTGGAAACGTTATTTAGTAACAAACTCAAAGTTTGCATATCTTTTGATTCAAGACAAGTTCTTTAAATTATGGCACGTATAAACTACATTGATAACATGAAAGCAATAGGAATTACGCTAGTTGTACTTGGTCATGCAGCTTGGTTAAATGGGGATTTTTATACTTTAATATACTCATTTCATATGCCTTTATTCTTTTTTTTATCAGGGTATTTGGCATCATCCAAACGAGAGGTTAAACTGTCATTAGTTAAACTATTCCAGCGCCTAATATTACCTTTTACTTTCTTTTTTCTTATTTCCTATTTATTTTGGTTACCACTGAACATTTTTAGTGATGGCCAAGCAAGTAAAATGGAATGGTTTGACCCTTTAAATCGTTTAGTGACATCTAAGGCTGATAGTTTTCATATTAATGGTGTTCTTTGGTTTTTTCCCTGTTTAATCATTATTTCATTAGCACAGATTATATTTTTTTCTGCATTGAAGCCAATATATAATTTCGTAATCACTTCAGGAATGCTTGTAATAATGTTGTTATTCAATGAGCTTATTTCGGAAAGATGGTTTTGGTCGATAGATTCTGCTGTTGTTGGTATGTTTTTTTATCAATTAGGTGTTCTAGTTAAAAGGGTTAACTTTTTAAGTTATGCAATGTTTAACAATGAATTTAAAATTTACTTAATTTTGTTATTTACCATTCCAATTTTTTATTATTTAGCGCTATTAAATGGCCGTGTAGATATAAGAGAGTTAAAGTTTGGTGTTTTCCCTATTTTGTTCCCTCTAATTGCTTGTTTAGGAATATTTATATTATTTTTGATTAGTAAAAAACTCAAACCTAGACCCACCTACCAATGGCTGGCAATTTCTTCAATAGTGATATTTCCGCTTCATTTAATTGTTTTTAGGTTTTTACATAAGATCGAGGTTAGGATCATCCCTAATACTTGGCATTTGTTTGATTTACTTCCTTATGTGAATACTTTAATAGCTATTTTCTTTTTAGTTTTTGTTTTTAGATTCATAAAATCTCAGGCGCCAAAACTTATAGGTTTATCAAATTAATTTAGTTGGGAGTTTAACAGCAGTAGTTTTATTCCCACCTCTATCCTTTAAAAAGAGTGAAGTATTTTCTCTTGGCGCATTCATCCTGCATGCAAGTCTGTTAACCTTATATTTACATTTATTAGTTATTAAATATCAATGTTTGCTTTTTTTTAAATTTTAATTTCTGTAAGTTATTGATTTTAACTTTTGTTCTTTCTTTGGAGTTACATAATTAGTACTTTTGTAGTGTTTTTTATTCCTTTTGATTTTGTTTGTGTATATAATGCTCACCAAGAGCTTGATGAATTAAATTTCGTTAAACAAATGACTTAAATTTGGTGCCTTTAATGCACTTTTTCATTTTGAGGGAAAAAATGACTAACTCACTACTAAAAACTAAAAAATTAAGTGCAGTGATCGCACTTGCTTTAGCCAGCTCTTCAACACTGGCTGCAGACTTAGGCGTAGCTAATAACTTTTCAGCATTTGTTTTTGACGATTTTAAATCGAACGTTGGCCGCGCTGACGGCGCTATAGCAGCTGGTAAAATCGATATAAAAGCATATAGCGTAGGCTTTTTACGCCCGTCTAATCCAAATGAATACTACTTAATCAGTGAATCAAGTATCGATTATAAAATAGGGCGCCAATTTGTTGGTAGCATGGTAGCCGGTGGTGGAACTGATGTTAGTTGGAGTGTTCAATGGGGCATGGAGCGAAACTCTAAAATAATGTCTAATCAAAACGAATCGGCCATGCCGTTCGACTTTGATGAACAAGAGCAATATTACAAAGATTTAAGCGCTGAGTTAGGTAAGCTTGATACTACTGGAACAGTACAAAGTAAATGGGGTGGCCTTTACTTAGAAGGCGACGGTCGCTCAGACACGCAAGTATTTAATTTAGATGCGCGCCAATTTGCTAAAGCTCACACTTTTAAAGTGTGGGGCATTCCTGCTGATGCAACTGTAATTTTTAATATTACAGGCGACGACAATATTAATGTTAAAGGCAAAAGTTTTTGGCGTTTGCGCAATCATGCAACTAAAACAGTATTTAACTTTACTAATGCAGAAAAACTCAATATTAAAGGTAATCGCTGGCAAGGAGTTGTATTAGCTCCTTACGCTGACATTAGAGGTGTTTATGGTACAGCCAAAATGCCTGTTATTGGCCAAAGCTTTTATGGTTCAATGGCGTTACTAGCCGGCGAGTTTAACGGTAATTTACCTGATTTAGCCGAGATTGCTACTCCATTTGAGATGGCGGAGAAATGGCACTGGAATTCTAGTGACTTTATGCCTGAATATAATCAAGTAATTTCCACGCCAGCAGTTGCTCAATTGAATGACGATAATGGCGATCGTGTCATTGATAGCAACGATATTGCTGATGTTATAGTGGTGGCATTTAAGAGAAGCGTAAATGCTCCAGGTTTAGTGCGTGCATTAAGTGGTGTCGATGGTTCAGAGTTATGGTCCTACGAGAATGGAGGAGTCTTCAGTGACTCGCGTAATTCAATTGCAGCGGCTGATTTAGATGGTGATGGTGTTGTTGAAATTGTTTTAAATGATTTCTCATCAGAGGTTGTCCAGGTTGTTAATAATTTAGGTTTTGTTAAGAAGGAGCTGACCAAGTCAGGTAAGCCTCTAGGTGCAGTTACTTTAAGTGATATTAATAACGATGGAGTAGTTGAAATTGTAACAGGTAATAATGTATTAAGTTACGAAACCGGTTTGCTCTACACAACTAATTGGTCGGCTGCTTCAATAACTTTTGACGCTGATAATAATAGCAGTCAAGAAGTTTTTGCTGGTGGTGGCTTGTATGATTCTTATGGTGCTCAATTATGGCAATATGGAGAGCCAGGAGCTGTATGGTTTAATTCAGTTGCCAATTTAGATGATGATTTAGATCCTGAAATAGTAACTAGTAACCCAAGCACTAACCTTGAAACCAGTGTTTTAGCTGTATTAGAGCATAATGGTAATGTTAAGTGGCAAATAACTAACCCTAATAACTTTGGCGGTGGGGTACAAGCTGTATCAACATTCCTCGGTGCCGACTCATTAGGAATTGTTTACGCAGGTTACACAGCAGTTGATATGTATAACACAAATGGTGATTTAGTTTGGACTGTTGCTAATGATGATGAATGGAGCGGTAAATTAGGTGTGAGTGCCTATGACTTTAATGGTGATGGTATCGATGAAGTTATTATACAAGACCACTATAAAGTAAGAGTGCTAAATGGCCTTAATGGCGAGGTGTTATCAACTGTCGCAAACTCTACAGCGTCACTTTGGGAATACCCAATTGTGGTTGATCTAGAGGGCGATGATAATGCAGAGCTGGTAGTTGTATCAAATAACACGGATGAAAGGTATAACATTAACAATGGTGTAACTGTGTATGGTGCTGCTGATAGTAGCAAGCCTTGGAAAAATGCAACACGTATCTGGAACCAACATTCTTATCACCAAACTAATATTAACCAAAATGGAACTGTACCAACGGTTGAATTGCCAAGCTGGTTAAACAACAATAGCTATCGCTCTAGTACGCTTAAATAAAAAGTATTTTGGGCAAATAAAAAGCCAATTATTTATAATTGGCTTTTTATTATAGGGTAGTTGTTTAAAATAACTGAAAATGTATTATTCACGCTTTATTTGAGGCTTTTTTGTCAAACCTACAGAATGATCCTGCTATTAGAAGCTTGCTAGAGCGAATGCCTAAAAGCATTCAAACGACCTTTACCGATGAACAATTAGCCCATTTAAAGATAGCCATTGGCGCTAGGCAGTGGGGTAACCACGCTGTTGACTGCAGAGGTGTAGTTAAACTTTTTAAATACCGATATTACTATGTTTTTTTGGCGGGTCGAAATAGGCGTGAACTAAGTGTAAAAGAGCAAAAAATAGCGAGGTTTACTCAAGCTATTATCTTAAGTTTGGCAGTTACGTTTACTATTTTACTTACATTGCTGGTTTTATATTTGATTAAATCGGCATTGGGTATTGATATTTTTGAAGGATACTCGTTTGGAGTTTGGAGTTGGTTTAAGGGCTTATTTAATTAAGCCTAAGTAAAGTGTGTGTATTCTCTTTAATACATATATTGGCAAAGCAATAGTTAGCTAAAAGACATAAACATGAATTTTAGTACTTTTGTCGTAATCAGCAATTGAACAAAATTAGCTAATACTATATCATCCCCGTGGATTTTGTGAGGTGCTACTCACACTGAATTAGCTATAAGGAATTAAGCGAAATGACATCTCCAAGGACTTTTAAACCTTCAGGTTCCTCTGATGCCAATTTTTACCGATTATTTGATATATTTGCATTGTTTTTAGCGTTTCAGTGCGCAGCCCTACTTTACAATTTTAAGCTCACTCCTATTTATGCCGCTTCTGCGCTTACGGTTGCGCTCAGCTATTTATATAGTGCTGAGCTCTTTTCTACCTATCGCTCTTGGCGCGCTGGCAAATTTAAACATATGGTGTTGTGTGCATGGGGCAGTGTGCTTATTGCATTCGCATTTTTACTGGTTGTTTCCTTTTTATTTAAGTTTAGCGAGTCGCTCTCTCGAGTGGGAATAGCTATTTGGTTTACGCTAAGTGTTACGTATTTATATATTTGGCGCTTGGGAGTGTACTTATATAAACGTAGTCGCCGTAAATTAGGCTTATCTCAACGTAATGTTGCCATTATTGGCGCAACCGAATCGGCCGCTTATTTGCATGCTGAGATTGTTAAACACGATGAGTTAGGCTTTAACTTTAAAGGTTTTTACGACGATAGAAATCCTGAACGCCTATTTGAACAACTGGAACATCAAGGTGTTGAAGGAACAATACAAAGCGCTGTTGATGCTGCTCGCAATGGTGAAATAGATATACTTTATATTGCACTGCCTATGAAAGCGCAAAAACGCATAGCTGATATTTTATTGCAGCTAGGTAATACCACGGTAGATGTGCACGTAGTGCCCGATTTTTTACTCTCAAACTTAATACACGCCCGTATTGAACATGTGGGTGATGTAGACACACTAAGTGTGTTTGAAGCACCATGTATTGGCGCCCATGAGTTTATAAAACGCACAGAAGATATAGTGGTTTCAGCTATTATTGTTACCTTAATTACCCCGGTTTTATTAGCGATTGCAGCCGCCATCAAGCTGACATCTAAGGGGCCTATTATTTTTAAGCAAGACCGCTACGGTTTAGATGGGCAAAAAATAAAAGTGTGGAAGTTTCGCTCTATGACAGTGACCGAAAACAGCGATGTGGTCACTCAGGCAACAAAAAACGATGCTCGCATAACACCGTTAGGTGGCTTTTTACGCCGTACTAGCCTTGATGAACTACCACAGTTTATAAATGTTTTAAAAGGCGACATGTCTATTGTTGGCCCTCGGCCTCATGCGGTGGCGCACAATGAAGAGTACCGCCAAAAAGTAGAATTTTATATGTTTAGGCATAAAACTAAACCGGGTATTACCGGTTGGGCACAAATTAATGGTTGGCGCGGCGAAACCGATACTTTGGATAAAATGGCCAAGCGAGTTGAATACGACTTACATTACATTAAACATTGGTCTTTATGGTTTGATGTGAAAATAATTTTTATGACAATTTTTAAGGGATTTAAAAGTGAAAATGCGTACTAATACAATTACCGCTTTACTTGTTGCGTTAGGGGTTTCTGCACCCTTATCGGCAGTAGAACTACAGCCTGGCAGTGTAATGACTAAAGATGGCGCAGAAATTACGCCAATGCTGCAGCTTGGTGTAAGTAGTAACGACAACTTTTTTATGACGCCGTCGGCCACACAAACACGTTTAATATGGAATATAGCGCCCAGTTTAAACGCATTAATTGAAAATGGCCCGGATAGTTATAAATTTGATATAGCATCAAGCACGTCGTTTCATAATAAAGACACTACAGATAATTTTACTCAAGTTAATCTAGGTGCTGGTGTGCATAAAGAGTTTACTAGCCAACACCGATTAGATATAACTGGTGACGCCGATTGGTTATATGAGCCTCGTGGTGGCGGATTAACTGAAGGGCAGGGCAGTGCGTTAGATGAGCTTGTAAATTATCAACAACAAAACCTAACGGCTCGCTATGAGTATGGCGCACAAAGCTCTAAAGCAATGCTTGCTATAACCGCAGGTTATTATAATAAAAATTACCAAAACTTTACGGCCATATCCCAATTTCGTGATTACGACAAACCAATGCTCTCAGTTACTGGTTACTATAATACCCAAGCTGGTACCCGTGCCTTTTTAGAGGTTAAGCAAGAAAACTACCAGTACGATGTAATTGATTCAAACGGTATTTCCCGTGATTCAAATGACGTTAAAGTATTATTAGGTATGGAGTGGGAAGCAACAGCGGTTACTACTGGTTCGTTTAAAGTGGGTTACCAAAATAAAGACTTTGAGTCGAACTTGCGTGATAACTTTAGTGGCTTAAGTTGGGAAGCGGCTGCAGTTTGGAAGCCATTGACTTATTCAACCTTGCAACTAGTTACTAGCCGCGCGGCTAAAGATCCACTACTTTCAGGCGATTACATTCGCGAAAGTGTTTACGGTGCAACCTGGCAACATGACTGGAGAGAATATTTAAGCTCGGTAGTAAGCGCTAATTACGTTGAACAACAGTACTCAGGTAACTTTAACCGTAAAGACAAAGTTAAAAATGTTCGCTTAGGCTTAAATTATTTAGCCAATAGCTTTGGCGTGGTAACCGGGTATGTTGATTTTATTGATCGTAATTCAACTCAAGCTGATATTGAATTTGACCGTGTTATTGTTGGCCTTAACTTTACATTTGCATTAAAGGGTAATGAATGAAGGTTAAAATTTTAGTTTGCCTAATATTATTATTCAGCTTTGGTAGTTTTGCGAGTGACTCGCAAAACTACATATTAGGCGCAGGCGACAAAATAGAAATTAAAGTGTTTGGTCAGCCTGATTTAGACGTAACCTCACTGCTTGGTAATAGCGGTGAGATTAACTACCCGTTTTTAGGAAAGGTTAAGCTTGTTGGGTTAAGCGTTTCGCAAGTTGAACAAACAATAATTAGTGGTTTACAGCCTGATTATTTAGTTAACCCTAATGTGTACGCGCAAGTGGTAGAATACCGCCCTTTTTACATACATGGTGAAGTTAAAAAGCCAGGTGGTTACCCTTACCAGCCAGCTATGACGGTAAACCAAGCGATAGCTCTTGCCGGTGGATTAACCGAGCGCGCCTCAGTTGATAAAATATTTATTTTTAAAGAGCAAACCAAACAGCAGCAACAAAAAGGTAGTTTAAATAGCCAAATTGCAGCGGGTGACACCATAAAAATAGAGCAACGCTTGTTTTAAGCGGTTTAAGGCAGTAATAACAAAATGAATACACACTCTGAAAAAACTAGCAACAACGAGGAAGTTATTGATTTAGGTGCTTATCTTAATGTTATTAAGCAAAGTAAATGGAAAATTTTAGGTTTTGCTATTGTAGTTACATTACTAACTATAATGGTTGCTTTAACTTTGGTGCCTAAGTATGTAGCCACAGCTACTTTATTAATTGAGTCGGAGCAAACCAAGGCTGTAAGCTTTGATGAAATATATGGCTTAGACTCTACAAAAAAAGAATATTACTTAACCCAGTTTGAAGTAATTAAGTCAAACAGCATTGCTCGTGAGGTAATTACTAAGCTTAATTTAAAAGAACACACTGACTTTATTGCTAAACCTTCGCTTACAGGTGAGTTAAAAGGTATGGTTAAGCAGCTGTTACCTTTTTTAAATAAAAAAGAAGGCTCTGTTCTTAGCGAAGAAGAGCAAGCAGAGCGAGAAATGCTAGGTCTGCTTGCTGCATTCAAATCGCGTTTGAGTGTCTCTCCTATAATGAAAACGCAATTAGTGCGTGTAAGTTTTGAGTCGAGCGACCCTAAGTTAGCAGCTTTAGTGGCAAATACGGTCGGTGAAGTTTACATAGAAAGCCAAATGCGCGCTAAAATGGGAATAACCCAGCAGGCATCTAGCTGGTTAAACACGCGTTTATCTGAATTGCGTATACAACTAGATAGCTCTGAAGTGCGTTTACAAGCTTACCGAGAAGCGCAAAAGCTGGTTGATATAGAGGGTATTGCTGGGCTTGTTACTCAAGAGCTTGAGCAAATTTCAAAGCAGTTAGTTGATGCTCGTGCGACTAAAAATAATCTTGAAAGCATTAACCGTGTAATTAACGAATATGGCAACGATAACATAGAGCTACTTGGTAGCATGCCCGAAATTACATCACACCGTGTTGTACAAGATGTTAAACGCGAAGTTGTATTGGTTGAGCGAAAAGTAAGTGAGCTTGGTGAGATTTACGGCCCTAAACACCCAAAAATGATTTCAGCTAAATCTGAACTTGCTACAGTTAAAACTAACCTTAACAAGCAAATTAAAGGCTTAATTACCGGTATTGAAAAAGAGCTAAATAGAACAACGCGAACTGTAAATGCGCTTGAGCGCGATTTAGCTAAAATTCGTGCTGAATATCAAGATATTACCCGTAAAGAAACCCAATATAACCAACTAAAGCGTGAAGTTGAGACAAACCGTAATATTTTTAATACCTTTTTGTCACGCTCTAAAGAAACCGAAGTAACTAGTGACTTTAGCTCAGCTGCAGCTCGTTTTACAGACCGTGCTTATGCTCCAAAAGACCCAAGCAAACCTAACAAAAAGCTAATTGTTATTTTAGCCTTTGTTGCTAGTTTTGGTTTTGCAGTAGTAATGACTTTTGTTTTTGATGCCTTAAACGACACAGTTAAAAATAAAAATGATGTAGAAAATAAACTCGCTCAACGTATGTTAGGGTTATTACCGCATGTTGCGGTACCTAAAAAGAGCTATTTTCCGATCCATGCTTATTTAGAGGATACCTATCGTCGTTTTGCCGAATCGGTACGCACCTTCCGCACTAGTTTGTTGTTAACTCATCTTGACCGAGCGCATCAAGTTATTGCTGTTACCTCTACTTCACCAGGAGAGGGTAAAACGACCACCTCTGCTAATTTAGCGATGTCGTTGGCACAAATGGGTAAGGTATTATTAATTGATGCAGATTTACGTAAACCAACGTTAGCTAAACGATTTGATATACCGGTATTTCACCCAGGTTTAAGTAATTTAATGATAGGCACTGAACAATTAGCGGAGTGTGTTCATGTTGATACGCAATCGGGTGTTACAATTATGCCGAGCGGACAAATACCGTCGAATCCACTTGAGCTATTATCAAATCCACGCTTTGCTGAGTTACTGAGCGATTTAAAAGCGCAGTACGACCATATTATTGTTGATACACCGCCTACACAAGCTGTGAGCGATGCATTGGTAATTGCGCAAAGTGTAGATTCGGTAGTTTATGTTGTTAAATCTGATATTACCCGTATTAAACCAATTACAGCGGGCCTTGAACGTTTATTTGAAGTAAAAGCGCACGTTGCCGGTGTGGTACTTAATAAGGTCGATATGAGTAAATCTAAAGATGAGCATAGCCATGGCTACTATGATTATTACGATTACTCACAGCAACCTGAAAAGCCACAAGCGTAACTAAGTTAGTTTATGATTGATATTCATACGCATATTTTGCCGAGTATTGATGATGGCGCTAAAGATTTAACAGAGTCTTTAGCGCTTTTAAAATTGGCTGAAAACGATGGTATTACGCATATGGTAGCAACGCCGCATATACATGTAGGCCGCTTTAATAATTCGATTTCTGTTATTAATGATAATTTGGCAAACTTACAACAAAATGCAAAAAATGAAGGGATTAATGTAAAATTAGCTGCCGCTGCTGAAGTACGTTTAGACGTAGAACTTATGGCAATGGTGATGGCTAATAAATTGCCTTTTATTGGTGAAATAGTAGGCAAAAATGTGCTGTTATTAGAGTTACCGCATTCACATATGCCGCAAGGCTACGATAAGTTTATTCAGTGGCTCGCCAAACAAAATATACGCGTTATTATTCCGCACCCAGAGCGTAATCGCGATATTCAGTCAAACCTTTATTACATTGAACACTTAAAGCAGTTAGGCTGCGACTTTCAGTTAACGGCATCGAGTATTGAAGGTGAGTGGGGAGAAAGCGCACAAACTATAGCGTTACAAATGTTAAAAGATGGGTTAGTAAACTATGTTGCCTCTGATGCTCATTCAGTAAAACGTCGACCGCCTATTTTAAGCCAAGCTAGAAAAACAGTAGCGCAATTATTAGGTGAAGAGCAGGCCACAACGCTTTTTGTAACTAACCCGCTGCAACTAACCGAGTGTTTATTTAATGACTAAATTAAACATGTTCAAGGTAGTGCCTGCTGTTATTTTAGCCATGATAGTACTTGTTATTGCTTATACAAGTATGCAAAGTATGCGCGCAAATGCGTGGTACTTTAATGCCCTAAATATTGTGCAAGAGTCCGGTGGCGCTTTGTCTGGCTCATCGCTTCAGGCAGCAGAAAATGCGATTACCTTGGCTACTAATATGGACCCTGAGCATCCTCATTATTGGCACTTTTTAGCCCATATAAAAATGCTAGGTTTAGCCGGTATTGATACAACATCAATTGAGCAAACCGAACATACTCAGCAAACATATCAACAAGCTGAGCAAGCGTTGTTAAAGTCGGTTGAGTTAAGGCAAACTTGGGCACTAACCTGGATAAGCTTGGCGCAAGTTGTCAGCTATCAAGAGGGGCCTACCGAGCGGGTATATAATTATATTCAGCAAGCTAAAAAAGTTGGCCCATATAAGTTAGATGTTCACTTAGGTATTATTCAAATTGTGTTAATGCACTGGAATGAACTACCCCCCATCTACAAAGCCCTTTATGTGAACGAGCTTAAATTAGCCTCTAAATATGGTTATAAATTTAATAAAATTTTTAGCATGGCTAAAGAAATGAACCGTTTACCAATTGTGTGTTTATCGCTTCAATTTGGAACTCATTTTGAGGCGGTTAGAGGCAGTTGGATGTTTAATAAATACTGTGGTTAAAAAAATAAAGGGGCTAGGGATTAGGTGGTAGGTTTTAGGCTTATCCTCGAAACCCGACTACCAAAACATGAAGTTTAACTTCTGTAATCACAGCACTTCTTAGTTTTCTTTGTACATAATTTCCTGAAAATCTTATTGCACTGAGAGAAGCGAATGAGGAGTAAATGAGAAAACATTAACGATTAAGACCCTTATTAATGAAAGCTTTCTGTTTTTATCACTTCCTCTAAAGCGCAGCGTCTCTTAGCCCTCTCTGTGCATAAATTCTTTAATGATCTAATTGCACTGAGAGAAGCGAATGAGGAGTAAATGAGGAAACATTAACGATTAAGCCCCTTATTAATGAAAGCTTTCTGTTTTTATCACTTCCTCTAAAGCGCAGCGTCTCTTAGCCCTCTTTGTGTATAATTTTCTTAAAGATCTAATTGAACTGAGAGAAGGGAATGAGAAATAAATGAGAAAATAAAGCCACTAACCTAAGTGATTAATTTTTTTTCACCACTTCCCAAAGCGTAGCGTCTCATTGCTAAAACCTAAAACCTAAAACCTAAAACCTAAAACCTAAAACCTAAAACCTAAAACCTAAAACCTAAAACCTAAAACCTAAAACCTAAAACCTAAAACCTAAAACCTAAAACCTAAAACCTAAAACCTGTTTTAAAGACAAAAAAAGACCCAGAGCTATAAGGAACTCTGGGTTATAGAGGGGCTCATATGTGAGCCCTGCGCTAACTAAAGACACTTTCAGATTCTTAGGGAGAAGAAGAAAGTTATTTAAGTATAGTCAAAAGCTTCAAAAATACACATTTTTGCTCATTTTTTATACTGTAATAATTACAGTGGGTTACAATTGTTATGCACACTTAAGTTAGAGTTTACTCCCAGTTTATTAACTGCGTGTTTTGCACCAAATCTCTAGGTAGTGAGTTTTTAACCTTATTTTTTTGCCATTTTCCTAAACCAATAGGGCAACCACATAAGGTTAGGATCACTTCGCCAGTTGCCTTAACAACTTCATCCAAACGAATGTCTTTGCCATTAAAGTAATCACTGGCCTGCTGATTGTTTAGTTCCAGTACATTGCTTTTACATTGCTTACCAAATACGGTGGCAAATTCATGGGCGAGGCGCACGCCATTTTTATGAATAGCGCCTATCTGAATACCTAACCGCGCGTATTTTATTTTGTTTTGTATTGCTTCAAATTCATCTGGGAACAGCCAAAGCTCTTTGTCGCGTTGCATTAAAGTGCCTGGTAGACTCGTTAAACCAAATTGCTTTTTGAGAGAGCTCATAAACGCACTTTGCTGTTTACTATCAAAATCAGTAAAGGGGAATGCGCCTTTTTTAACTTTTAGATTTTGGTTTTCGCAGCTGCTGTGTTTTTTAAATTTAGCAATAAAAAAGCCTTCACTGTCGAAGGTTTGCGGCCAAACATGTAAGTAACCCTCGTCTGTAGTGGCTTTTTCGGCGCCAGGGAAAAGGTCATTTAAAGGCTCTGGCGCGATGTATTCGCCAAATTCTTCTAGCAATGCATCACACACTTGCTGGTTTTCGAGTGGGGTTAATGTACAGGTTGAATACACCAGCGTGCCGCCAGGTTTAAGTGCATAAAATGCACTTTTAATCAGCTCTTTTTGTACTTGGGCAATGGTAATGTTTGATTCGATAGACCAATTTTTTAGTGCATCGCTGTCTTTACGAACTGTGCCTTCACCCGAGCAGGGCGCATCAAGCAAAATACTATCAAAGCATTCAAACATATAATTACCAAATACCACGCCATCAAAATGCGATAACGCACAATTACCAACACCCATGCGCTTTAGCGTGGCACTAAGTACTTTTAAGCGCGATGACGACAGCTCATTTGCAACCAATACACCTTGATTGTTCATTAGTGCAGCTAGTTGTGATGTTTTAGAACCCGGCGCAGAGGCCATATCGAGTACTGTGCTACTAGTTTGCAGGCTGTGCTTTAGTGCCATTGGCGGCAACATTGAGCTTGCTTCTTGTACGTACATTGCGCCGCTTAAGTGTAAGTCGGTATTACCTAGCGCTAAATTTTGCTCTTCATCGTTTGGGCGCACTAGCCAAAAACCTTCATCGCACCAGGGTATGGCAGTGAGTTGCCAATTTTTTTGAGCTGCGTGGCGTTTAAATTCTTCAACACTCATTTTTAATGTATTAACGCGAACAGACTTACGTAAAGGTCGACGACAGGCATTTAAAAAATCATCTAAGGTAAGGTGCTCAGGCAGATAAGTTTTTACGTCATCAATAAATTGCTCTGGAATATAAGTGTTAGCGTCCACGATTTGGCTCATACAATAAAATTTAAAGCCGGATAATAGCATTTTTGACGATTTTTTTCAGTGTTAAAGCCGAAATAGTAGCACTTTGAAAGTGTCGACACCTTATTATGAAAAACGCATTTAATACTAAAAATTATTATACTTTTAGCTAATGCTGTCGACAATTTGATGGTTTTTTACTCATTCTTAGTGCTTTTAGGGTTGACACTGTTAGCTAATAAGCACATAGTTAACCCATAAATTGTCGACAATATAAAAATACTTTATGACACAGCACTTTTTAAACGACACTGCAGTTACAACCGCTTCCGATAAAGTGTTTGTAGATATGCGCCGCGAAATTGTAGAAGGCAGCATTGCACAAGGCAGTAAAATATCAGAGCCAGAGCTTGCAAAGCGTTATGGTGTAAGCCGTGCAACCCTCAGAGAGGCATTAAACCGTTTAGAAAGTTGTTACTTAGTCGAGCGCAAAGCCAATATAGGTTGTCGTGTTGTGGCATTAACCGCAGAGCGTTTAATTGAGGTGTATCAAGTGCGCAGTGCCCTTGAAGGACTTGCATGTAGGTTAGCTGCCGACAATATGGAACCAGATGAAGTTCAAGGTTTGAAACAATTACTGAATCAGCATTTGCATACTCAGCGTGTTAAAGAGGGTGAGTCGTACTATCAAGAAGCAGGCGACTTAGACTTTCATTATCGCATAATCAAAGGCAGTAAAAACGCTCACTTAATTCATTTGTTATGCCACGACCTATACCAGTTAATAAGAATGTACCGTGTGCAAATGGGCATGGTTGGGCCACGCGTATCGAAAGCGTTTGACGAACATTTAGCGATTATGAACGCCATAGAAAATCATGATGGGGAGCTGGCCGAAATGCTAATGAAGCGCCATATCAGTGCTTCCCAAGCAAATATACAAACAAAATTTGATGGATATCAATCAGTACAAGCTACTCAAAATGAAATGGCTAACTAGATTCTGTTGATCTTTGCGGATTAAATTTTGAAAGGTCAATAGACCCTAATACAGATGTAACATTATTAAAAAATACTAAGCTGCCAAAGAGCAGCCCCGTTCAAAGTTAGGAGAAGGTAATGTCAGCAGGATTAAAATTTAAACAGGCAATTGCAAATAACCACCCGTTACAAGTTGTGGGTACTATTAACGCGTATACCGCAATGATGGCTGAAAAAATGGGCCATCAGGCTATTTACTTATCGGGTGCAGGTGTGGCTAATGCCTCATTTGGTATGCCAGATTTAGGCATGACTAGCCTTGATAATGTGCTTGAAGATATTCGCCGTATTACCGGTGCTAGCGATTTACCATTATTAGTTGATGCCGATACAGGCTGGGGCGGAGCATTTAATATTGCCCGTACCGTTAAAGAAATGACCAAAGCGGGTGCAGCAGGCTTTCATATTGAAGACCAAGTAGCACAAAAGCGTTGTGGTCACCGTCCTAATAAAGAAATAGTTACCCAAGCTGAAATGGTTGACCGCATTAAAGCCGCAGTAGATGCCAAAACTGATAGCGATTTTTACATTATGGCGCGTACTGATGCATTTCAAAAAGAAGGCTTAAATGCAGCAATAGACCGTGCAGCTGCCTGTGTTGAGGCGGGAGCCGATGCCATTTTTGCAGAAGCCGTTCACGACCTTGCTGATTACCACGCATTTAGCAAAGCGATTAATGTGCCGATTTTAGCCAACATTACCGAGTTTGGCCAAACCCCAATTTATACCAAAGAGCAGTTGAGCGATGTGGGTGTAGAAATGGTGCTTTACCCACTAAGTGCATTTAGAGCTATGAATAAAGCGGCACTCAATGTTTACTCGGCTATTTTGAATGAAGGGTCGCAACAAAGCCAAATTGAAAACATGCAAACGCGTGCAGAGCTTTATGACTTTTTAGATTATCACTCGTACGAAAACACGCTAGATAACCTTTTTTCAGCAAAATCTGACAAATAATAAAAATCCAACAGGAGACAAATCATGGTAGATAAAGCATTAGGTGGCGCAGGCTTACGTGGCCAAGTAGCAGGACAAACAGCATTATGTACAGTAGGGCAAACAGGCTCAGGTTTAACTTACTGTGGTTACGACATTAGCGAACTGGCTGAAAAAGCGCAGTTTGAAGAAGTGTCGTTTTTACTTTCTCGCGGCGAGTTACCAACCACAACAGAGCTGGCAGAGTACAAAGCTAAACTTAAAAGCTTACGCGGTTTACCTGAAGCACTAAAAACAGTGCTTGAGAACATTCCTAAAGACGCACACCCAATGGATGTAATGCGTACCGGTTGTTCTATGCTAGGTAACCTTGAAATGGAAAATGATTTTAGCGAAGCAAACGATGCGATTGACCGCATGGTGGCAATTTTCCCAAGTATTATTTGTTACTGGTATCGTTTTACTCATGACGGTGTTCGTATTGAAACACAAACTGATGATGACTCAGTAGGCGCACACTTTTTAACGCTATTACATGATAAAGCACCAAGCGAGTTATTTGCACAAGTGATGAATGTTTCACTAATTTTGTACGCAGAGCATGAGTTTAATGCATCTACCTTTACCGGTCGTGTGTGTGCATCAACGCTTTCTGATATTCACTCATGTGTTACTGGTGCAATTGGTACCTTACGTGGCCCACTGCATGGTGGTGCAAACGAAGCCGCAATGGATATGATTGAAAGTTTTACTAGTGCTGATCAAGCTGAAGACGCGCTAATGGGCATGCTTGAGCGTAAAGATAAAATTATGGGCTTTGGTCACGCTATTTACCGTGAGTCGGATCCGCGTAATGTAATTATTAAAAAATGGTCTGAAAAATTAGCCGCAGAAGTGGGTGACGATGTGCTTTACCCAGTATCAGTTCGCTGTGAAGAAGTAATGTGGCGTGAGAAGAAGTTATTCTGTAATGCCGATTTCTTCCATGCATCGGCGTACCACTTTATGGGTATTCCTACTAAGTTGTTCACGCCTATCTTTGTAATGAGCCGAGTAACCGGTTGGACAGCACACGTAAAAGAGCAACGTGCAAATAACCGTATAATTCGCCCAAGTGCCGATTACACAGGGCCAGATGCGCGCAGCTACACGCCAATTGAATCAAGATAAACATATAGTCCATACAAAAGGTGAGTTACCAACTCACCTTTTACGGCTTTAGCAAATTATGCAAACAATATACCTTCAAATCTAAAGCCTGTCTTGATTAACCCCGTCACCAAATTAGCGAATTTATTATGACCATTATTAATAACACTCAATACCGTAAGCCATTACCAGGCTCAAATGTAGATTACTACGATACCCAGGCCGCAGTAGATGCCATTAAACCAGGTGCTTACGCCACACTGCCTTACAGTTCGCGGGTATTTGCCGAAAACTTAGTACGCCGTTGTGAACCCGATATGCTAACCGATGCGCTTAGCCAAATTATTGAGCGCAAGCAAGACCTAGATTTCCCATGGTATCCGGCACGCGTTGTATGTCACGATATTTTAGGGCAAACCGCTTTAGTTGATTTAGCGGGTCTGCGCGACGCTATTGCTGCAAAAGGCGGCGATCCTGCAAAAGTAAATCCGGTTGTGCCAACACAATTAATTGTCGATCACTCGTTAGCGGTAGAGCATGCAGGCTTTGACCCTGAAGCATTTGAGAAAAACCGCGCGATTGAAGATAGACGTAACGATGATCGTTTTCATTTTATAAACTGGACAAAAACTGCGTTTAAAAATATTGATGTGATCCCGCCGGGCAATGGCATCATGCATCAAATTAACCTTGAAAAAATGTCGCCGGTTATTCAAAATCGTGATGGTATTGCATTCCCAGACACGCTAGTAGGTACCGACAGCCATACACCGCATGTTGATGCATTAGGTGTTATTGCTGTTGGTGTGGGCGGCCTTGAAGCCGAAAGTGTAATGCTTGGGCGCGCATCGTACATTCGTTTACCCGATATTGTTGGCGTAGAGCTTACCGGTAAACGCCAACCGGGCATTACTGCAACCGATATTGTATTGGCTATTACCGAATTTTTACGCGAGCAACGTGTGGTATCGACTTACCTCGAGTTTTACGGTGAGGGTGCTGATGCACTAACCCTTGGTGATAGAGCGACTATTTCGAACATGACCCCAGAATTTGGCGCAACCGCGGCTATGTTCTACATTGACGATAAAACTATTGATTACTTACGTTTAACAGGTCGCGACGAAGAGCAAATTGCACTAGTAGAAAACTACGCTAAAACAGCAGGGCTATGGAGCGACAGCTTAAAAACAGCACATTACGACCGTGTGCTTAAATTTGATTTATCGAGCGTAGGGCGCAACATTGCAGGGCCTTCAAATCCGCACCGTCGTGTATCTACTAGCGACTTAGCTAAAGAAGGTATTTCGGGCGTTGTTGAAAACGAAGAAGGCTTAATGCCAGATGGCGCGTGTATTATTGCCGCTATTACTAGTTGTACTAATACCAGTAACCCACGTAATGTAATTGCTGCAGGTTTATTGGCGCGTAACGCCAATGCAAAAGGTTTAATGCGTAAACCTTGGGTTAAAACCTCATTGGCACCGGGTTCTAAAGCAGTGCAATCGTACCTTGAAGATGCAAACTTATTACCAGAGCTAGAGCAACTTGGTTTTGGTATTGTTGGTTTTGCCTGTACCACCTGTAACGGGATGAGTGGTGCACTAGATCCTAAAATTCAACAAGAAGTAATTGATCGCGATTTATACGCAACAGCGGTGCTTTCGGGTAATCGTAACTTTGATGGTCGTATTCATCCGTATGCTAAGCAAGCATTTTTAGCGTCTCCACCGCTTGTGGTTGCTTATGCAATTGCCGGTACCATCCGTTTTGATATAGAAAAAGATATCCTCGGTAAAGATCAGCAAGGTAACGATGTAACCTTAAAAGATTTATGGCCATCTGATGAAGAAATAGATGCAGTGATCAAGCAAAGTGTTAAGCCTGAGCAGTTTAGAAAAGTATACGAGCCAATGTTTAACTTAACCGTTGATTACGGCGAAGATAACGACCCATTATACGATTGGCGCCCTGAAAGTACGTATATTCGTCGCCCTCCTTATTGGGAAGGTGCATTAGCAGGCGAGCGCAGTATGAGTGGTATGCGTGCATTAGCGGTACTTGGCGATAACATTACCACCGATCATTTATCACCCTCTAATGCGATTATGGCAAGCAGCGCTGCAGGTGAATACTTAACTAAAATGAACGTGCCAGAAGAAGATTTTAACTCGTACGCAACGCACCGAGGCGATCACTTAACCGCACAACGAGCCACGTTTGCAAACCCTAAACTATTGAATGAAATGGTATTGGATGAAAACGGTGAAGTGAAGCAAGGATCGTACGCGCGCATAGAGCCAGAAGGTGAAAACACGCGTATGTGGGAAGCCATCGAAACCTACATGCAACGTAAGCAACCGCTTATAATTGTTGCCGGTGCTGACTATGGCCAAGGTTCGTCGCGCGATTGGGCGGCAAAAGGTGTTAGGCTTGCTGGTGTTCAGGTTATTGCAGCTGAAGGGTTTGAGCGTATTCACCGTACTAACCTTATTGGTATGGGTGTGCTACCACTGGAGTTTGCTGCAGGTACAACCCGCAAAACACTTAGCCTAGATGGTAGCGAAAGCTATGATGTTAAGGGCGAACCAGCACCAGGGGCAACTTTAGAATTAGTGATTACCCGTAAAAATGGTGAAGTAGTCACTGTGCCAATGAAATGCCGATTAGATACGCAAGAAGAGCTCTCTATATATGCTGCGGGTGGTGTGTTACAACGCTTTGCGCAAGACTTTTTAGAAGCCACGCAAGCATCATAAGGACGCATTTTTATGTTTAAACCACAAATTAAAGTGCCAGCGACTTACATGCGCGGCGGCACCAGTAAAGGCGTGTTTTTTAATTTAACTGACTTACCTGCACCTGCCCAAGTGGCAGGTGAGGCGCGCGATAGCTTATTATTGCGCGTTATTGGTAGCCCCGATCCTTATGGTAAACAAACTGATGGTATGGGTGGCGCAACCTCAAGCACCAGTAAAACCGTTATTTTAAGTAAAAGTGAGCAACCCGATCACGATGTTGATTACTTATTTGGTCAAGTCGCGATTGATAAAGCGTTTGTAGATTGGAGCGGTAACTGCGGTAATTTAACCTCTGCTGTAGGCGCGTTTGCCATCAGCAATGGTTTAGTCGATAAAGGTAGAGTGCCTGATAATGGCATTGCTATTGTGCGTGTATGGCAGGCAAACATTAAAAAAAGCATTTTAGTGCATGTACCCATGACCAATGGTGAAGTACAAGAAACCGGTGACTTTGAGTTAGATGGTGTTACCTTTCCTGCTGCTGAAGTAAAGCTGGAATTTATTGACCCTGCTGATGGTGATGGTGCGTTATTCCCGACAGGTAATGTGGTTGATGATTTAGAAGTTCCAGGCGTAGGCACGTTAAAAGCAACCATGATCAATGCTGGTATTCCGACTATTTTTATAAATGCAGCGGATATTGGTTACACCGGTACAGAGTTGCAAGGTGATATTAATAGCGATAATGCGGCGTTAACTATGTTAGAAAGCATTCGTGCCCATGGTGCAGTGAAAATGGGCTTAATTAATAATATTAATGAAGCACAAGCACGTCAACACACACCTAAAGTGGCATTTGTTGCTCCAGCAAAAGACTATACAGCCTCAAGTGGTAAGCACATAAATGCCAGCGACATAAGTATATTGGTTCGCGCGATGTCGATGGGCAAGTTACATCATGCAATGATGGGTACAGCAGCCGTTGCTATTGGCACAGCAGCCGCGATAAAAGGCACCTTAGTTAATGTAGCCGCTGGTGGTGGAGCTATTAATGAAGTTAACTTTGGACATCCTTCGGGCACATTAAAAGTGGGTGCAGAGGCGATTTTGACAGATGGCCAATGGCAGGTTAGCAAAGCAAGTATGAGCCGCAGTGCCCGTGTGTTAATGGAAGGCTGGGTAAGAGCGCCATTTGATTTTTAAACATTGTTTAATAGCTGATGGCTTTGAGAGCATCAGCTTTATAGTTACCATGTAGTTTAAAATAAATCGTTAATTACCCTAAGTTATAGCATTGTTGTTTTTTATGAGCGATAAAACGTTCAAAAGTATTGTTTTTACGCATAATGGCAATTTCATCGTTGATGTCAGCTAAAATAGATTGCCAATTAGATGTATCTTTACTTACTGAAAAATGCAGATTTTTGTACTCAATACTTGGTGATAATGCAACGAGTGCATTTAGCATCACTTTTTTATCTCTATTTGATAAAGGTGACTTGTAAACGCTGGCTTTAAGTACTTCTAAATCGGCAACAATAAGCTCGACGCGACCGTTTAAAAGCAAGTGAATGAGTTGATACTCACTGTTTGCAACAATGGTTTTTACTTTGCCTTGGCTAATCAGTTCATCGAGTTCGTCACTATTTTTATATGAGCGAACTACGCCCATAACCCGATTTTTTACAGAGTTAATACTGCCATCGTAGTCAATGGTGTGATCTTTAAGTGCAACAAACGATAAATCGCCACCTGGAATAGGTTCTGATAGCGCTAATAACTGATTGCGTGTTTTGGTTAAAATATTTTCAGATATGACGTCGTCGGCAATATAGTACTCAGGGAATAATATATCGGCTTTGCCTAGCTCTGCTTCACGAACTGCACGCGCCCAAGGGTAAAACTCAATATGAACGCCATAACCACGCTTAACCAGCATGCTAACTGTAAGCTGGTAAAGCCAGCCTTTATTGCATAGGTTATCGTCTATATAAGGAGGCCAGTTGAGTGTAACTAAACGAAGTACGGTATCAGCATTTAGATTATAGCCATAACCACTTTTATATTTTTTACCTGGAAGAGTAATATTTTTATCGTCAACATTGTAGGTTACAGGCGCAGGATCTGCGTAAGTAAAGAAGGATAAAAGTAAGGCAACGACTAAAAATATTCTCATAAGGATAATGCATTTTTATATGTGCACTTAAGTTTAGTGGGTTATCTGGAATAAACAACTTAAATGTTCTCAGTATTCAAACAATATAAGTATAGCCTTAAAAAGCGATAGCTATTAATATACAAAAATAAGTAACTTAACTTAAATATGACACAATACCGATTTTTAAAAATGATCATTCTATCGTATTAAATGGCACACTTACTGCGTAAAGTTATTTATATAGAATAACTATATGTTATAGCTTTCGTCTTGTTATTACGTTATTTTCAGGCGCCATAATAGAACACTAATTTAATGCAATTGGTATGATAATTATAGGTGTTTTTACTAGAGGGAACTTTTATGGCTAATAAGCCAATAAGTGAAGATAATCCGTTTGCTAATTTATCTGATGTGCAGTGTGAGCACATCCAAAATTGGTATCAAAAACATATTTCTTTAACTTTAACCAACTTGCTAAAAGGTAGTAAGTCTGGCCAAGTAATAGACAGTAAATTAGAGCAGGCGTTAAACGAAGCATTAATAAACAGTAAACAAACCATAACCTATACAGGTGATGATAGTTCGCCTATAAAATTACAAAATGCCAGTGTATTGGCAGAGCTCAAAGATACACGTAATTTGTTTCATGGTGCGCAAGTCAAAATAAATAAATTAGAACAAAAAATAACAACAAGTGCTGACGAAATACAATTACTAGAGGCTCAAAAAAGCGAACTTCAATTAGAAGTACGCAGTTTAAAGCAACGATTAAACCATGTTTTATCGAGATTAGAATCACAAGGCGTCTCGTTTCAAAAAAGCCATTATGTTGGTCGTATATTGGTGCATGCTTTACGAGCAAGCTTTGAAAATTGGCAACAAACGCCCTCTGGTGAGTCTTTCAAAAATCATGACTTTTACAAGCTGTTTCCTCGGGTTTTGTACTCAAGTTTACTAAAAGAGATAGAAAAACTGCTAGGTGGGCATGATTATAATGAAATAGAACGCTCGTTGAGTGATTTTGTATTTCAACAAAAGGGTTCTCCAGTTGAGAATTGGCCGGATGAAGACCCGATATACGAGACACGATTAATTAACCAAAAACAGTCAGAACTATTAATTAAGCTACAAAGCCAACATCAGCAGAGAAAGAACTTTACCGCCTATTTAGAAAAACGTCTTGCTAATACTGGGTTTACTCATAAGCACAGTGATTTACTGATGACTTTAGTTGAGTTTGCGACAAATGATGAGAATAGTAAGTTTTCTAGTTACTGCCATTAATTAGCAGTATTTGTTTGGCTAGTCTGCAGTAAAGGTGTAATTAGAGGTGAATGTTGAAGCCCAAGTTGCTTTAGCCTAGCTGCAATATTGCCTTGCGTGAGTGCTTGCTTTACCCATTTATACAAGGTGCTTATATCTAGCGTGTGGTTTGGGCGAAGTAATAACTGATGATTATAGGTTTGTGCCACTCTCTCAGACACAAGTAGCAAACGCTTGCTTTTTGGATACTTGCTAAAGTATTGATTTAGGTAAGAACGAGTAACAATAGCGCTATCGCTGCGTTTTTTTAATACTAATTCAATACTTCTTTTATGGCTGCTTAATAAAGTCATTTTATATTCGTTTTCAAGAACTGAGGGGCTACTTTCGTAATTAGCTAACGGATAATGGTAGCCTAAAATACCCACCAAGGTTTTATCTGCTAAGTTATCAAACCAGGCTTGAGACTTGGCAAATTGCTTTAAAGCAATAAATACTTCTGTATCTATGGCTACAACAGGGGAGTTACTAATTACATTGTTTCCCTGTAGCCATCCCCAATCTGGGTTCTCAAAAAAAATCGAATCGAATAGGCCATTTTGGTAATCTTTAAAGCGACGAATGGGTGTGGTTAGTACTAATTCAAAATGATAAGAAGGCTGTATTTTATTTAGCTCGCTTATTAATTCAACGGTAAGACCAGAAGCACGCCCATCAACAATTTCTATATAAGGAGGGAACTCATAGCCACCTACTTTTACCACAGTTTTTGCATGAGCTTCTTCAACTGAAAAACCAAGTAAGGCTAGTAAAATGAGCGTAACAAACTTCATAGTTAAATCCTTCCTTAGCGTGCTTTTGATATATTAATTTATAAGATAGTCTATTTGTTAACATAGTATGAATTATCAAGCAATAAATTCTAACTTTGCAGGGTGATTAAATGGATGTTACTTGATATTTATTAAGCAAGTGTAGATCGAGTGCGCTTTTTTGGAGTGTTTTTGATATTGGGGGATTACCCAATGTCGGGTGGCGTGGCTTTGCCACTTAACCGACCTACGTTCCCAACAATTAACGTAGGTTGGATAAGCCGGAGGCGTCATCCGACGATGTTTAGTCGTTTATTATAAGGAGATTTTTTGTGAGATATCGTCGAAATTATCAACCAGGAGGAACGTATTTTTTTACGGTTAATTTGCAGGATCGTAAAAAATCATTACTGGTTGAGCATATTGATTTATTGCGTGAGGCTGTGCGCTGGGTAAAAATGCATAAACCATTTTATATTGATGCGTGGGTAGTGTTGCCTGATCATATGCATGCAGTGTTAACCTTACCCAAAGGTGATAGTTATTACTCTGGACGTTGGCGCGAAATTAAAAAACGTTTTTCTAAAGGCTTGCCTAAAAACGAACATTTATCACTCGCACGCGTTAATAAAAATGAACGAGGGATTTGGCAACGCCGCTTTTGGGAGCATACTATTGTTGATGAACGTGATTATTGGCACCACGTAAATTATGTGCATTTTAACCCGCTTAAACATGGTTTGGTTGAACGGGTTATTGATTGGCCTCATTCAAGCTTTCATAAAGCGGTCGCATCAGGAATGTACAGCCGCAATTGGTGTGGGGAATAATTAATACCTTATATGTGGGTGTTTCCCATACGTCCCCAATAATTAACGTAGGTTGGATAAGCCAGAGGCGTCATCCGACAATGTTGGATAATTCGAAGGCGTCATCCGACGATGTTGGATATTAATCAATATCGGTGCAGGTTTTGCTTTATGTTGGGTGATGTTTGGGGTCGGGGGTCACCAATGTCGGGTGGCGTGGCTTCGCCACTTAACCGACCTACGTTCTTTTTTTGAATTGGTACGACTGAGTGGATTCGAACCACTGACCTCTGGACCAGGTGATCAAGAGTAGGTAGTGCTTTTTCTTTTTTGATAGTGTAGATATGGAGATTGGTACGACTGAGTGGATTCGAACCACCGACCTTGGAGCGGGTGATTAAGAGTAGGTAGTGCTTTTTCTTGAGATGTTTTTTGAATTGGTACGACTGAGTGGATTCGAACCACCGACCCCTACCATGTCAAGGTAGTGCTCTAACCAACTGAGCTACAGTCGTACAATTTTAAATTCTTAAATTAAATATACTTTTAGGGGTGAAGTATATTTGGTACGACTGAGTGGATTCGAACCACCGACCTCTGGACCAGGTGATCAAGAGTGGGTAGTGCTATTTCCTTCAACGTACTTTAAATACATTATTTACTAATTTTGGTACGACTGAGTGGATTCGAACCACCGACCTCTGGATCGGGTGATCAAGAGTAGGTAGTGCTCTTTCCTTCAACGTACTTTAAATACATTATTTACTAATTTTGGTACGACTGAGTGGATTCGAACCACCGACCTCTGGACCGGGTGATCAAGAGTAGGTAGTGCTATTTCCTTCAACGTACTTTAAATACATTTTACTAATTTTGGTACGACTGAGTGGATTCGAACCACCGACCCCTACCATGTCAAGGTAGTGCTCTAACCAACTGAGCTACAGTCGTACTATAAGTCTACATACTATTTAATTCGTCCATGAAGCTTCATCCTGTCGGCGTCCTGCCTCCACCTCGTTCGGCTGCGAAGCTTCGCTTCGGTCCAATCTCGCCCAACTGAGCTACAGTCGTATTGCATGTATTTAAGAGTTGTTAATTGCTTAACAACGGTCGCTAATATATAGCGTGATGGGGAGTGAATCAAGCATGTTTATGCTATTTGAGTTTATTTGCCGTTTTTTTATTCATATTGGACTGATTTCACACGTTTTATAAAATTTTTGCCACCATATAACATGCTCTTTTGCTGACGATTTTAGCTGAGCGAGTAAGTTTTTAGCGTTTGGGTCAAGAAGAGCATTTATCTCTTCACTGCTTACTGCTTGATTAAACCACAGCTGCACATACAGCGGCTGCAATGTTTCTAAATAACCACTAAGCTGCGCTTGATAAGGCTGAATTTGTTTTAAATAATATTTATTGAATATATTACTGACAATTTTAGCTTGCTGCTTGTTTTTACCCTTTGGGCATATATCTTCTAGCGTTAAAGTATTTACAAACTGGGTGGCCGCATGATTTAAGCTAATTTGTTCACGCGCGGCATGAATAAGTTGTTGGTTAAACTCGTATTTGTTAAGCGGCTCAAGCGCTGACAAAATATCATCACTGTTTATTGCCATACTATTTTGGTTTTCTATTAGCTGTTTTATGGTAGTTAGCTTTTTAAGCCCCTCAACTGTGTCGCTAAACCCAGCTGGTTGAGTGCTGAGCTCTTGGCCGGTTAATTGCCAACTGCTGTTGAGCTCGGGTTCACTAAATAACATATTGTTGAAAAACTGAGTGAGCTGAGCTTGTTTTTGAGTTTTTGCCGCAGCAATTTTGTTGTAAATCTTGCTTTGTTTATCCAAGCTATTTAAACAGTTTTGCGCGCTTTGAATAAAATCTATTTGGTACTTCAATTGACTAGCGGCGGTGGCCGTTTTACCTAACTGATTATTATGCTCACTTATTAAAACGTTCAGTTTACATTGGCTAATACCAGCAAGTTCAGTTATACCAATTTTAATTGCGGGCTGAAAGGTATTTTTAGGCGCGACTAACGTGAGTTGTTGCAGTGGATTTCTCTTTGGCTCGGGAACTTGAAAGGTACTACTTAAGCGAGACAAATAAGTTTTATTTGCCTCACTGGGCTGCTCTGAGCAGCCAAAAAGAAATACACAACACACTGCCAGTAACCAACTAAGTGGCAGTGTGTTATTTATAGATTGTTTAAGAGAGAATAAATGGTTCACGTTTAAATCGCCTATGCACTGTCAGCATCAGTAGTACAGCTGCAACTGATAATCCAACGATAATGCCTATCCAAAAACCATGCGGGCCCATTGCTGGCACTATTAAGTCTGTTCTTGCTAATACGTAGCCTAAACTAAAGCCGATTAACCAATAAGAGATAAAAGTAATATAAGAAATAGGCGCGGTATGCTTTAACCCTCTCAATATACCATTTGCAGCTACTTGTAATGCATCAGGAAGTTGATAAATACAGGCTAAAATCATAATTGATGAAGCAAGTGCGAGTACCGCAGGGCTATCGCTATAAAGCTGGCTAATCACATCGCGACCTATAAAAGTAATAAAAGCGATAAATAGGGCGATAATTGCCGCTAAAATATAACTTGTAGACACGGCTACTTTTAATTGGTCTAAATGATTTTGCCCAAATAAATTACCAATTCGTATGCTAATTGCAATTGAGAGGCTAAGAGGCATCATAAATAATAGTGCCGTGACACTGGCTGCAATTTGATGGCCAGACACAGCCACCGCACCTAAGTGCGCAATAAATAAAGGTATACAGGCAAACAATGTTACTTCAAAAAAAGTGGCTAGTGATATAGGAATACCGAGTTTGGTAATAATACCTATGGTTTTAAAGTTAGGTTTTTCAAAGCCCGCTAATAAGCCTTTGGCGTCTACTTTTTTGCTGAGCTGGCAATAAGTCACCTGCGCAATGGCCATAACAGTAAATACGAGTGCGGTAGCGATACCACAACCGGCTCCGCCAAAAGCTGGTAGGCCAAATAAGCCATTGATAAAAATATAATTGAGTGGAATGTTTACCGCAAGCCCTAGTAGGCTAATATAAAATGCAGGCTTGGTCATCCCCATGCCTTCGGTCATATTTCTATAAACGGTAAAAATTAAAAAGCCAAACACACCCCACTTAACAAAATGAATGTAGTCAAAGGCAAGTCCAGCAATTGCTGGGGTGGTGTTTAGCTGTAAAATAACAGTATTGGCAAGCTGCGCCGCACTAAAACCAGCAATACTTAAAAGGAGTGTTAAATAAAGGGCTTGCTGAAAATAATGGCTGATGCCGTTACGATCTTTAGCACCAGCGAATTGGGCAATAACGCCCGTTAATGCTAATAAAACCCCTTGTATTGCTAATAAAATTGGGTTCCATATCCCCGTTGCAATTGATAGTGCAGCTAAATCGGTAGGGCTCACTTGTCCGGCCATAATGGTGTCAACCACAGACATTAGTACTAAAGTTACTTGTGCTAAAAAAACGGGAACGGCAAGAGAAAGTAAACGTTTGGCTTCCCAACTACAAAAAGTCATAAAAAACAGCTATTCAGAAAAACATAGTCGCATTGTAATCTATTGTGATCAGCCAAGCTATGCTGGTGGTCGGTGTTTGTATTTAATTCATCTTGGTGGTGAAAATAACCATGAATAAGTGCTATTAAGTGAATGATTTTGTCTTTTGATACGTTAAACTAGTACTTTGTAAGAAATAGAAGCGATTTTTATGTTTACCGGTATTATTCAAACTCAAGCAACGGTAGTTTCTAAAACCCATGCACAGGGCGTATTGCGTCTGGTAGTTTCTGTCAATGAGCAATACGTGAAGCATTTAGACTTAGGTGCCAGCATCGCTATAAATGGTTGCTGTTTGACTGTGGTAAAAGTAGAGCTAAGTAATCACGATGTGGTTGCTCAAGTGCATTTTGATGTTATTGACGAAACTCTGCAGCTAACTAATCTTGGGCAACTGGAATTGGGTAGTTTAGTTAATTACGAGCGTTCAGTGTCATTTGGTACTGAGTTGGGTGGGCATATTGTATCTGGACATATTCATTGCACCGCAAAAATTGCGCAAATAGTGAAGTTAGAAAACAACTACAAAATACAGCTCAGCCTGCCACAAAAATGGCAAAAATATGTGTTATACAAAGGATTTGTATCTGTTAATGGTGCAAGTTTAACGGTGGGTAATATTGATGAGTTTGGCTTTTGGTTGCATCTAATACCAGAAACACTCGATATAACTAATTTAGGTGAAGCCGTTGTGGGTGATGAGTTTAATATTGAAGTCGACCAGCAAACCTACACAATTATAAACACCGTTGAAAACTACATGCGCCAACATAGCTAAAATATTTGTTCGTCATCGCTGTCCACATGTAACTCTAACTTGTTACGTGCATAGTCTATATGCATGTTCAAGTGTATAAGGTTACAACAGGCACTACATTCTTCATAGTAGTCTTGATCGCCCATACTGGCATCGAGATCTAAATGAATATGGTGTCCACAATGTGGACAGGCGATGCGTTGTGATAAAAAGTCTTTCATAATAACACCTCATAAAAACTAAGTTTTTTTACGTGGGTAGCACACAACGGGCTTACACTAAATATAGTGCTTATATCTTGTTTACTGCATTTATTTTAGTTTACGAGTTTAGTCTAGTAAGTTTATTAGTTTATCAACGTGCTCTTTAGCCTGATTTAGATAATGACCCGCAAAAATGTTAGCGTTGTTTAAAACAGGGTAAAGCTGATAAACAAGCTTACGTTGCTCATAACCCTGTGCTAAAGGGTAGTGGTGCTTGTAGGTATCATAAAAATCCTCTGGAAGGGGAGCATAGAGCTCGCTCATAGCAATATCGACTTCCCGATCACCGTAATAGCAGGCGGGGTCAAACAAGGTCGGAATGTTATTTACAAAGCCCAGGTTACCACGCCAAAAATCGCCATGTAATAATGAGGGTAAAACATGATGATTATGCAGTGTCTCTTTTACTAAATTTATTAGTTGTTCGGGGTCTGAAAGTACAATGTCTTTTTCAGCTAATAGTTGTAATTGCCAACCAATACGTTCTTCTGCAAAAAATACATCCCATTTTTTATGCCACTGATTAGGCTGAAGCGTTGAGCTTAAATAATTGTCGGTATCAAAACCAAACATCGCTTGCTGGTGTTTTTGATGTAACATGGCAAGATGCTCCCCCATAGTTGACCAATGAGTGTGGGGAAGCTCGTCAAATGTAAGCCATTCTAATACAATGAAGGCGTATTCTATATTGGCCCCAGTTATAATACAGTCTGGCACCATAAATACACTGTTTTGAGTAAGCTGTTTTAAGCCTTGAGCTTGAGCCTCAAAGCGCTCTAGCTCATGTTTTTGCCCAACTTTAACTAAGTAATTGTGCTTGCCATCGCTTAAATGAAACAACTTATCGGTGGATGTGTTTTGCAACTGACGTTTATGGGTGTGTTTAAAATCATAATGGATAGCCTGGCTGATCTCTTGATTGATTGTTTTCCACATAACAATAGTCACCTTTTAAACCTATAAATAAACTATGGCAAAAAGGGATTAAATAAACAAATTAATCGGTGTAAAATTAATACTATCAATTTCTGATACAAATCACTGAAATGGAATAAAAATGAATAAAAGTTTTATCACTAACTTATTAGCAGCGTGTTGTGTTGTTATTGGTTTTGTATTTGAACAAACCATTGTACTTTCTGTGGGCTTATTTGCACTCTCCGGTGCAGTTACAAACTTACTCGCTATTCATATGCTGTTTGAAAAAGTGCCGTTTTTATATGGTTCGGGTGTGATTGCACTTAAGTTTGAAAGTTTTAAAGTGGCTATAAGAAACTTAATACTTACGGAGTTCTTTTCTGAGCATAAAATAGACAAGCTTCTAAGCAAGGCTCAACCAACGATAGACTTTGAGTCAGTTATTTATAAGGTGGATTTAAATCCCGCATTCGATAATTTGTTAGTGGTTATTGAGCAATCACAATTTGGTAGCATGCTTGCAATGTTTGGCGGCACTGAAGCCGTTGAGCCAATGCGAGAAAAGTTTATTGAAAAAATGCAATCATCACTGGTGCAAATAAGCGACACCGACGATTTTAAAACACTATTAAGCGATATGTTAACCCAAGGTAATAACGCGGAAAGTTTGCATAATACGGTGCTTAAGTTAGTGGATGAACGCTTAGATGAACTCACCCCTAAAATGGTGAAAGAAATAATTCAAACCATGATCCGCGAACACTTAGGTTGGCTCGTTGTATGGGGTGGGGTGTTTGGTGGCTTATTTGGTTTGTTGGCAGCGCTTATTTAATAATAAATATACGTTAAGCAGGTACTAAGCCCTGCTTAACGTGTTTGACTCGAGTAAATTAAACGCATTTAAAACCTGTAATATTATTTAGACCCCGCCATAATAACCACAAGCGGTTTGTTTGCTTTTGCTAAATCTCTTATTGACGTACTAGTAGATGCTTCAATATTTAAAAAGCGTGCTGATTTATTTAAATCATACAGCGTTACAAAGTCACCCACTGATAAATCATTACAGAGTAATTTTTTGCTAATTACATGTTTATCTATACGTAGATCTTTCATTGTTCTGAGCAGTGTCAGTCTTTTGTTAGATGCAACGGCCATGCAAGCTTGGGTACCGGGTGATGAATCAGCGGCAACAAAAGTGGCCGCCATTACAGGAGCTGTTAATGTTGCTGCGCCCAATAATACAGTTGAATATAGAGTTGCTTTGAAAGAAATCATAGTATTTGCCTCTTTGTTTATATGCAACTTAAGTATTGCTTAATGTAGCCGAAATGTTGTTAACTGAATGGGGTAAGCTGTAAGAAGATGTGTATATAAATTGTGCAATTTTGTAGGTGTATGAAAAGTTGTTCATAAGTAACCTGAATTATGGATAATAAATCTATCTCAAGCAGCTATTTTCAGCGCTAACTGCGTTGAATTTACTTGCAATAGGCTCGCTATTGACGCGAAAATTCGCCTTGTTTTCACTGTAAATTTCTGGCTGGAGAAAACAAACCAAATTATTAATATAATTCAATATTTTAGTAAATCTCTTAACCAGAGTTCAGGTTAAGTAATTTATTTTTGACACACTTTAGCGTTTTCCTACTGAAATATTTTTTCAGGCTGTTATTATCGCGCCCTAAATTTGTGGCATTTTATATTTTTGGAGCGCAATTGTGAATAAAACGTTAGCAAGTTACTACCAGCAAGCTTATGCGTGTGAGCAACAGCATTTTAACCAATGTTTTTATTGCGGCTGTGAGGCAACAGAGCGCGATCATTGCCCGCCATTGCATATGCTACAAAGTATTATTGATCTAGGTGAAGAAGCTGACTTTGTTGCCATTGCAGCCTGTTACGAATGCCATGCATTACTTCACAATGAGCGATTAATGACCATTGATGAGCGATTTAGCAAACTTAAAAAGAAATTATCTAATAAGTATGCAAAACCTCTGCGTGTTTACAACATGTGGGAAGAAAACGAACTCGCTGATATGAGTGATGAATTTGCGCATAGTATTCAAGCAGGTATGAAGCTAGGTAAAGAAGCGGCTGAGCGACTAGCCTTTACGGGCTTTAGTTATGCCACTGAGGAAGCACGTGTCACAGTGCGTGAAAAAACTAAAGAGTTTGATGTTGAAGGCACTGTATTTACCGATTTCAAAGAAGCGCTTAACTATTGCATTACTGTATTAAAAGTACAAAAAAGTGACTTTTATAAAATTTTAGTGGAAGACTATCAAGGTGATTTTAATAAGGCATTGAGTCAATACAGACATCGTCATGATAAAGTTACAGCCGCAAAAGATGGTAATACATTGATTAAAGATTTTTCAAAATTACATAAGCAAAATTCGGATTTTGTAACACGAACGGTTAAACACTTTATAAGTAAAGATCCATCGCTCACCACCGAAGGAGCTCTGGATAAGCTTTATAACAATTATATAAAAAAATAATTACAGAAATTCACCTTAAATAACCGCCTTTTCACCTGTTTTTTTAGCTTTATGCGTTTGCTTTCGCTAAAGTAGTAAAAAAACAGGAGAACCTAAAAACATGCAAAAATTTGCTCCCTCATTGTTAGCTGTTGGTTTAGCAGCAGCACTTGTTGGTTGCCAAGAAAGCGGCCCACAAGATGACAAAGTAACCATTAATAAAAACCCATACCCAAGTACTTACCAACCGGTAGCGACATCAAGCACGTTAATCACCAATGCGACTGTATTAACAGGGACGGGTGAGCGTTTAGATGAAGCTGATGTATTAATTGTCGACGGTAAAGTGCAGCAAATTGGTAAAGATTTAACCGCTGATGCAGATACCACCATCGACGCACAAGGTAAATGGGTAACACCAGGCATTATTGACGTTCATTCACATTTAGGTGCTTATCCAAATCCATCGGTTGAGTCTCATCAAGATGGTAACGAAATGACCAGTCCAAATACTGCAGAAGTATGGGTTGAGCATTCAATTTGGCCACAAGATCCAGGTTTTAATCGCGCACGTGAAGGCGGTATTACGTCATTACAAATTTTACCGGGTTCGGCTAATTTATTCGGTGGACGTGGCGTTACCCTTAAAAATGTACCGGCTCACACCATGCAAGGAATGAAATTTCCTGATGCGCCATACGGTTTAAAAATGGCATGTGGTGAAAATCCTAAACGTGTTTACGGTCGTAAAGGCGTATTACCGATGACACGTATGGGTAATATGGCAGGATATCGCACAGCATGGATTGGCGCTCAAGAATATAAGCGTGAGTGGGATAAATACGATGCTGATTACGCTGCGGGTAAAAACCCAGAAGCTCCACATCGTGATATTAAATACGATACATTACGTGGTGTTTTAGAAGGTGAAGTTCGTATTCACAATCACTGCTACAAAGCAGAAGAAATGGCGATGATGATCGACCTTTCTAAAGAGTTTAATTACCATGCCGGCACATTCCACCACGGAATTGAAGCCTATAAAATTGCTGATTTATTAGCTGAAAATGGCTCGTGTGCAGCACTTTGGCCAGACTGGTGGGGCTTTAAAATGGAAGCCTACGATATGGTGCAAGAGAACGTAGCTATTGTTGATGCAGTTAAAAACTCATGTGCTGTTGTGCACTCAGATTCTGATACGACGATTCAACGCTTAAACCAAGAAGCCGCAAAAGTAATGTACAGTGCAAACCAAAATGGGTTTGATATTTCTGAGCAACACGCGATTAAATGGATCACGTCTAACGCCGCTAAATCATTAGGCATTGAAGATAAAACAGGTTCACTTGAAACAGGTAAACAAGCTGATGTTGTTATTTGGAATCAAAGCCCGTTTAGTGTTTATGCAAAAGCAGAGCAAGTGTTTGTTGATGGTGCAAAAGTTTACGATAGAAACGATAGCGCATTCCAAGCACAAAGTGATTTTATGTTAGGTCAACAATAAGGAGCACCCAGAATGAAAAAATTATCACGTTCGTTTTCGCTTTCTCTGGTTGCTGCAGGGCTACTAGCATCGGGTGCCGTGAGCGCCAAGTCATTAGCAATCATTAATGCAACTTTGCATACATCTTCAGAACAAGGTGTATTAGAAGGAGCTAGCATTGTAATGAATGAAGGCAAAATCACTGCCATTAACCCTAGCGATGTTAAAGCTGACAAAGTTATTGATGCTAAAGGTCAAATAGTGACGGCTGGTTTTATCGCCAGTGTAAATCAGCTTGGCTTAGTTGAAGTAGGTGCAGTTGCCGGTTCTCGCGATGCAGGAGAAGACAAAGCAGGTATCGATTTTGATGCAAGCTTAGCATTCAATCCTCGTTCAAGCTTAATTCCTTATGCACGTAAAGGCGGTATCACTCGCGATTTGATCACCCCATACGGTGGTGACAGCATATTTGCAGGCCTAGCAAGTGTTGTTGATTTAAGTGGTAGCTTTGAAAGCGTAGATAAAAAGCAAGCTGCACTAGTGGTTCATTTAGGTGAGCGTAGTAAAGGTTCTCGTGCATTTACCTTGCAAACGCTTATTAAAAAATTAGATGAGCATCAAACCAAAGCAAGTAAAGACGCTAAAAAAGACGACGCTAAGCCAAGTGCTGAAGACACGGTAATGGCTAAAGTACTAAAAGGCGATATACCATTACTAATTAGTGTGTCGCGTGCATCAGATATTGTTGAACTAATAAAAGTGAAACAGCAGTTTGGCGTAAACATTGTCCTTAATGGCGCTCAAGATGCCGTTGTAGTTAAAGATCGCATCGCTAAAGCAGGCATTCCTGTGATCATTAGTGCAATGGATAACTTACCAGGTAGCTTTGATTCGTTGCATGCGAGCTTGAATAATGCCGGCATACTAGAAAAAGCCGGTGTTAAAGTGCTACTAACTGTGGGTGGTGACGCAAGTCACAATGTTTACCAGCTTCGCTACGATGCCGGTAACGCAGTGTCTTACGGTATGAGCCAACAAGGCGCATTAAAGGCCATGACTTCGAATGTGGCTGATGTATTTGGTATTAACGCGGGTAGCCTAGAAGTAGGTAAAGCCGCTGATGTTGTTATGTGGAGTAACGACCCGTTTGAGCTGAGCAGCCACGTGAATAAAATGTTTATCAATGGTGTTGAGGTTAGTACTGAATCTCGCCAAGATAAACTGCGTGAGCGCTATACAACAGAGTCGAACATGCCACGCGCATACACAAAATAAACGTTTAAAGTTGAATTGAAAAGGCCGCATTAGCGGCCTTTTTCTTAGGCACAAAAAAGGCGCTCTGTGAGCGCCTTTTCATTCATTTAATCGATTTATACTAGTTTAGATAAAATCTCGTTAAATGTCGTGCTTGGACGCATTGCTTTGAAGGCTGCATCGTCATTTGGCTGGAAGTAACCGCCAATGTTCATTGCAGGACCCTGTGCATCGTTTAGCTCGTTAACAATTTGCTCTTTGTTGGTTTCAAGGTCGCTAGCAATTTGTGTAAATTGCGCTTTAAGCTCGCTATCTTCATTTTGCTTAGCAAGTTCTTGAGCCCAGAATAAAGATAAGAAGAAATGAGAACCACGGTTATCAATCTCTTTAACTTTGCGTGAAGGTGACTTGTTTTCAGCTAGGAATGTGCCCGTTGCTTTATCAAGCGTATCAGCAAGTACTTGTGCCTTGTTGTTACCTGTTGTTGTGCTTAGGTGTTCAAGTGACGCAGCAAGTGCTAAGAACTCACCTAAAGAATCCCAACGTAAGTGGTTTTCTTTTTCAAACTGTTGAACGTGCTTAGGAGCAGAACCACCGGCACCTGTTTCAAATAAACCACCGCCATTCATCAGTGGCACAATTGAAAGCATTTTAGCACTAGTACCCAATTCTAAAATTGGGAATAAATCTGTTAGGTAATCACGTAATACGTTACCTGTTACAGAAATCGTATCTTTACCTTCTTTGATGCGTGCTAGTGAGAATAAGGTTGCATCCATTGGCGATAAAATTTGAATATCTAGGCCAGCAGTATCATGATCTGGCAAGTATTTGTTCACTTTTTTGATTAGCTCAGCATCGTGTGCACGTTCTGCATCTAACCAGAAAATAGCCGGATTACCAGTTGCGCGAGCGCGGTTTACTGCAAGTTTAACCCAATCTTGAATTGGTGCATCTTTAACCTGACACATACGCCAGATATCGCCTTGCTCAACACTGTGCTCAAGTAGGGTGTTGCCGTTTGTGTCAACAACACGAATAGTACCGTCAGCTTTTGCTTCAAATGTTTTGTCATGTGAGCCGTATTCTTCCGCTTTTTGAGCCATAAGGCCAACGTTTGGTACGCTACCCATAGTTGTAGGATCAAAAGCACCGTGCTGTTTACAAAAATCAATTGTTGCTTGGTAAACGCCAGAGTAACAACGATCTGGAATTACAAAGCTTGTGTCTTGTAATTTATCGTCTTTATTCCACATTTGACCGCTTGAACGAATTGCAGCAGGCATAGAAGCATCGATGATCACATCACTTGGTACGTGTAAGTTTGTAATACCACGATGAGAATCAACCATGGCGATAGCAGGGCGGTTAGCGTAAACCGCTTGAATGTCTGCTTCAATTTCTTCGCGCTTAGCGTCATCTAATGTTTGAATTTTAGAGTACACATCGCCTAAACCGTTATTTACATCAACACCTAGCTCTTCAAAAAGTGCACCGTGTTTTGCAAAAACGTCTTTGTAGAATACTTTTACAGCGTGACCAAAGATGATTGGATCAGATACTTTCATCATGGTTGCTTTCATATGAAGCGAAAATAACACGCCTTTTTCTTTAGCTGCATTGATTTCAGCTTCTAGGAATGCTTGTAATTTTGCTGCACTGATACGTGATGCATCAATTACTTCACCAGCAAGTAATGGCGTGCTTTGCTTAAGTACAGTGATATCGCCATTAGCCGCTACGTGTTCGATACGAACATCCGTTGCTTCATCAACAGTTAGTGATTGCTCGGAACCAAAGAAGTCACCTTCTTCCATGCTTGCAACGTATGATTGTGAATCTTTGCTCCACGCGCCCATTGAATGTGGGTTATTACGTGCATACTCTTTCACTGAACCTGGTGCACGACGGTCAGAGTTACCTTCACGAAGTACAGGGTTTACTGCGCTGCCTTTAATTTTATCGTAGGCTGCTTGAATCGCTTTCTCTTCATCGTTTTTAGGTTCAACCGGGTATTCTGGAAGTGCATAACCTTTTTCTTGAAGCTCTTTAATTACAGCGCGAAGTTGTGGAACTGATGCACTAATGTTCGGTAATTTAATGATGTTAGCTTCTGGTGTTTTTGCCATTTCGCCAAGTTCTGCAAGTGCATCACCAATGCGTTGTTCTTCTGTTAGGTAATCCGGGAAGCTCGCAATTACACGACCAGCTAATGAGATGTCGCGTGTTTCAACTTCAACACCTGCCGCATTTGTGTATGCTTGGATAATAGGTAACAACGAATAAGTTGCTAGTGCCGGAGCTTCGTCCGTTTTTGTATAGATAATTTTTGATGTCATCATCATTCCTAGATAGTAGGCCGCATTGGCCAAATTCAACAATGCAAAGAAATCATCGCCTAATACTTTTAAATTAAGCATTAGTACATGCAATGAGTAGTCTGTTAGGTGTTGGTACTCGTATAACCTAAACAAGGTGAGAATAATCACACCTGACGGACTAGTGTCTTTTATAACTAAAATTTATGTAAATACAAACTAGCCATTAGGCTAAAGTAATTACGTTTTACAGGATAAAGAGTGTAACAAGCTTGGCTAAAAAGGGCTAGGATTACACGCCAGACGCCAGCAGTTAAACTTCTAATACTGAAATTATTGGGGTAGATAAAATAAAATCAAGGAGTGGGGTTGAATTAACAAACAATGAGGCAATTTATATTGGGGTGGTTAGGGATTTTTAAGAAATTAAGCGAGGATCTAAACAGGTCACTCGCTTTAGTCTCATAATTACAATCACCCTATAATATCGCCATTAGGCGCTATATTAGTAGCGTGTAGACCTTTAGGGCCCTGTTGTAATTCGAAGGTAACATCTTGACCAGCTTTAAGTGTCTTGTATCCGTCCATTACAATTGTGGAGTAATGAGCAAAAATGTCGTTCTCGCAACCGTCTTCTACGATGAAACCAAAACCTTTGGCGTTGTTGAACCATTTGACTTTACCACAAGCCATACTTCTACATCCTTCTATAAGTTGACTAATTTAGTTATCCTAAACTGTATTGTTTGCTAGACTGACTAAGGTTTAATCAATCACCATTTGACTGTAGTTTATTTAAGCAACCAGTCAAGTGTTTTAGGTTATTTTTTAACATTTTATTTATTTTTTTATTCAAGTTTGCTTGAGTTACAAAGACAAGACTATATTTAATTATGAGTGGTATGAAAGATTCTGGTGTTATCGACACCGTTCGCGATAGTGAAAAGCAAAAGTTGCAGCCACCGCGAAAATATAAAGTTGTGTTAAACAACGATGATTACACGCCGATGGATTTTGTAATAGAGATCTTAATGACGTTTTTTAATATGGATAGCGATAGAGCAACTGATGTGATGCTGCAAATACATCAGCAAGGTAAGGGTATATGTGGTGTTTATAGCGCCGACGTAGCACATACTAAGGCTGAGCAAGTTAACCGCTACTCAAGGGATAACGAGCATCCACTGCTATGTAGTTGTGAGCAGGAATAAATACCATAAAGGTGAACTTTCATCTTTGAAGTGCGGTATAAAATTATTATCTCTGTAAGGGGTTGCCAATGCTAAATAAAGACTTAGAACTAACTTTGAACACTGCGTTTCGTGAAGCGCGTACACGTCGTCATGAGTTTATGACCGTAGAGCACCTTTTATTAGCTCTACTCGACAACCCATCAGCTGGAGAAGCGCTTAATGCGTGTGGTGTTGACGTTTCTGGATTAAAAACAGAGTTACTTGAATTTATTGATGAAACCACACCGGTTATTCCTGATTTAGAAGAAGAGCGCGAAACTCAACCAACACTTGGTTTTCAGCGAGTATTACAGCGCGCGGTATTTCATGTGCAATCTTCTGGCAAAAATGAAGTGACAGGCGTTAATGTGCTGGTCGCTATTTTTTCTGAGCAAGAAAGCCAAGCCGTGTACTTACTTAAAAAGAATGATATTTCTCGACTTGATATTGTTAACTTTATTTCTCATGGTATCGCCAAAGGTGACGACGAATTAGGCGATGATACCGACGATATTCATGAAGAGGTGCAAGAAGTAGCAAGCGAAGAAGCGAGTAAGCTCGACAGCTTTACAACTAACCTTAATATACACGCTAAAGAGGGTAATATTGACCCGCTTGTTGGCCGTGATAGTGAAGTAGAGCGCACAGTGCAAGTGCTGTGTCGTCGTAAAAAGAATAACCCATTACTGGTTGGTGAAGCCGGCGTAGGTAAAACTGCTATTGCCGAGGGCTTAGCCTATCGTATTGTTAACGAACAAGTGCCTGAAGTCATTGCTGATGCGGTTGTGTACTCCTTAGATATGGGCGCGTTACTTGCCGGTACCAAATACCGAGGCGATTTTGAAAAACGCTTTAAAAGTTTATTAAAAGAGTTACAAGCAAAACCAGGTTCAATCTTATTTATTGATGAAATTCACACCATTATTGGTGCAGGTGCTGCCTCAGGTGGGGTAATGGATGCCTCAAACTTAATTAAGCCGTTACTCTCAAGTGGGCAATTACGTTGTATGGGTTCTACCACTTACGGTGAGTACAAGAATATTTTTGAAAAAGATCGCGCCCTTGTCCGTCGCTTTCAAAAAATTGATGTGCTTGAACCTAGCGTTGAAGATACCACTAAAATTCTTAACGGCTTAAAAGATCGTTACGAAGCACACCATGGTATTCGTTATACGCAAAAAGCGTTAAAAGCAGCCGCTGAGCTAAGTGCCAAGTATATTAATGAGCGTCACTTACCTGATAAAGCGATTGACGTTATTGATGAAGCAGGCGCAAGCCAACGGCTACTGCCTACGTCCAAGCGTAAAAAAACCATTGGTGTATCTGATATTGAGATGATTGTGTCTAAAATGGCGCGTATTCCGCCTCAAAATGTGTCGTCGTCTGATAAAGAAACGCTGAAAAACTTAGACCGTAATTTAAAAATGTTGGTGTTTGGACAAGATCAATCCATTGATGCATTAACTTCTGCTATTCGCTTATCGCGCTCAGGTTTAGCAAACGAGAACAAACCGGTTGGTTCGTTCTTATTTGCAGGCCCAACAGGGGTAGGTAAAACAGAGGTTACCAAGCAATTAGCTAAATGCATGGGTGTTGAGTTTATTCGTTTTGATATGTCTGAATACGTTGAGCGCCATGCGGTGAGCCGTTTAATCGGTGCGCCTCCGGGTTATGTAGGTTTTGAACAAGGCGGCTTATTAACAGAAGCGGTGATCAAAAACCCACATGCAGTGGTATTGCTGGATGAAATTGAAAAAGCGCATCCTGATATCTACAACATTTTATTACAAGTTATGGATCACGGTACGCTAACAGATAATAACGGCCGAAAAGCTGACTTTAGAAACGTAGTAGTGGTGATGACCACCAATGCCGGCGTACAAGAAACCACGCGTAAGTCGATTGGTTTTAGTGAGCAAGATCACACACACGATGCAATGGGTGAAATTAACAAAGTATTTTCACCTGAATTTAGAAACCGCTTAGATAACATTATTTGGTTTAATCACCTCGAGAAAGAGGTTATTTTGCAAGTGGTTGATAAATTTGTTGTTGAGTTACAAGCGCAACTGGATAAGAAGTCAGTTAACCTTGAGCTTACTTCTAAAGCACGTGAATGGTTGGCTGATAAAGGCTATGACAAAGCAATGGGCGCGCGTCCTATGGCGCGTGTTATCCAAGAAGATCTTAAAAAGCAATTGGCTAACGAAATACTGTTTGGTGAGCTAATTTCTGGCGGTACGGTAAAAGTATCGGTTAAAGATAAAAAACTGCGTTTTGATTACGAGAGTGACTTAACGCCAGCCTAACCTAAAAAAGTTAGCAATTTAAAAAGCCTGCTTTATGCAGGCTTTTTTATTTGCCAAAGAAATAGGCAACAAAAAACCCAGCAAAGGCTGGGTTTTTTGTTTATTAAATGTAATTACTGGCTACTACCATTAATTACATTTAATAAACGCTTAAAGCTAGTTTTCACTAGCCAAAAACTAAATCTCGTTTACGCACTTACTTAGCGAGCACGGAATACGATACGACCTTTCGATAAATCGTAAGGAGTCATTTCTACCGTTACTTTATCGCCGGTTAAAATACGGATATAGTTTTTGCGCATTTTACCTGAAATATGAGCCACAACTACGTGACCATTTTCTAGCTCAACTCGGAACATTGTATTTGGTAAAGTATCAAGGACTGTCCCTTGCATTTCGATTACGTCTTCTTTCGCCATGTTTAGCGTAACACCTCTTTAATAGTTAAACGCTGCAGATTTTGCCCAAAATACGCCAATAAGTAAAGGCGCAGGGGCTATTTTTGTAAATTAAATAGCCACCCACTGGTCATTGAGCTGTTTTTGGGCGGGTAAAAACTGGGTTTTATACTTCATTTTGTCACATTCATCTATTTGATAGCCTAAATAAACAAACTGTTTGCGCTGCTGTTTAGCAAATTTAAGCTGCTGTAATATCATTACAGTGCCTAAACTAAAGTGTTCGTAGTCAGGGTCAAAAAATGTATAAATAGCCGAAATAGCGTTGTCCATACAATCAGTTACAGCAACGGCCACTAAGTTTTCTTGATCCCAAAGCTCTATAAAGGTGATGGTTAACCAGCTACAAAACAAAAAGCTTTGAAATTGTGATTTATCAGGTGGATACATAGAACCGTCTTGATGACGTAAACTAATGTATTTACTGTAAAGTGGATAGTATTGTTCGCGTTCAACTTGAGAATATTTTACCTCAAAGCGGTTTTTTGCTTTGTTAAGTTTACGTTTTTGCGATTTTGTAGGGATAAACTCATCAGCTAAAACGCGCACAGAACTACACGCGCTGCAAATAGGGCAGTGCGGACGGTAAATTTGGTTACCACTGCGACGAAAGCCCAATCCTAATAACGACTCAAACTTATTGCTGCTATAACAACTTGGATCGAGTATCACCAGCAGTTGCTCTTGGCGATCTGGCAAGTAACTGCATTCAAATGGTTGGCTTAGGCCTATACGAGCTGGAAGTTGTTCATTCATATATCGCGATTAGCTCCTGTGGCTGCCACATACTGGCAGCTGGGGTGTAACACTGTGCTTTATTAAGTTTAGTTAAAAATTCTTCACGTGGAATCACGCTGGCACCTAACGACATTAAATAAGGATTTTCTAATTGGCAATCAATAAAATGCGCATTATGGCGTTTAAGCCAATTAACCAGCGCCCACATAGCCAGTTTGGAGCAATTTGTTTGATGATGAAACATTGATTCACCACAAAAAACACCTGTTTGCATAATCCCATATAAGCCGCCTGCAAGCTCTCCCTCGCGCCATACCTCTAAACTATGGGCCAAGCCATTGTGATGGGCATTAATGTACGCCTGTTGCATTTGCGGGGTTATCCAAGTGCCATCAGTATCAATGCGTTGATCGCGGCACGCTTCTATCACTTCTTCAAAGGCATGGTTAATAGTTACGGTGACCGGGTGCTTTTTTAAATGTTTTCGTAAGCTTTTACTAACATGAAAGTCATTAAGCTCAACAATACCGCGCTCACTCGGTGACCACCACATAATTGGCTCGTGTTCACTAAACCACGGAAAAATACCAGATAAATAGGCATTTTTTAACCGCGTTACCGATAAACATCCACCAATGGCAAGCAAACCATCTGGATCATCTAATGCATGGCTGGGATCAGGAAAAGCAAAGTGGCTTTGAGCGAGTTGATAAAGTTGTTTAGTCATAACACCGATTGAATAACTGCATGGTCAAGACAAAGTGTAACCTGTTGCTTTAAAATCACAAACCACAAATTATTGTGTTCTCTATAGGGTTGAGCAGGGCTTAAATTGCTGTTAGGTAAATTTTAGGCATAAAAAAGCGCGTTAAAAAACGCGCTTAATTAAATGGTAAACTAATCGAATTAGCTAACCACTTTTACTGGTACAGCTTCACCTGCGTTGAACTTAGTTGTCATTGCTTCTTCAACAGGTGTAAACGATGTAAGGTCAATACCTTCAACCGCAGACTTATACTCTTCCATAGTCGGGAAACGACCAAGAACAGAAGATAGAACTACAACTGGCGTAGAACCTAGTAGTGATTCACCTTTTTTCTCAGATGTATCGGCTACTACACGGCCTTGGAAAAGACGTGTTGATGTTGCGATAACAGTATCACCTGGTTCTGCTTTTTCTTGGTTACCCATACATAGGTTACAACCAGGGCGTTCTAGGTATAAGATATTTTCATACTTAGTACGTGCAGCCGTTTTTGGTTTTGCATCGTCAAATTCAAAACCTGCGTATTTAGCAAGAATATCCCAATCGCCTTCCGCTTTAAGCTCATCAACAATGTTGTATGTTGGTGGCGCAACAACCAATGGCGCTTTGAATGAGATAGAACCGTTTTTCTTCTCAAGGTTACGTAGCATGTGAGCAATAATTTTCATATCGCCTTTGTGAACCATACACGAACCAACAAAACCTAAATCAACAGGCTTGTCGTTGTAAAAAGAAACAGGGCGGATCACATCGTGAGTATAACGCTTAGAAACATCATCGTTATTAACGTCTGGATCGGCAATCATTGGCTCAACGATTTGGTCTAAATCAACCACAACTTCTGCATGGTATTTAGCGTTGTCGTCTGGAGAAAGTGCTGGCTCTTCACCAGATTGAATACCTGCAATACGCTTGTCGGCTAAATCGATTAGACCTTGTAGCGTTTGTGCTTCGTTTTCCATACCTTTGTTGATCATGATTTGGATACGTGACTTAGCAAGTTCAATTGACTTAATTAACGTTTCATCATTTGAAATACAGATTGACGCTTTCGCTTTCATTTCTGCAGTCCAGTCAGTGAAGGTAAAAGCTTGGTCAGCCATTAGGGTACCAATATGAACTTCAATGATACGACCTTGGAATACGTTTTCGCCGCCAAATTGCTTAAGCATTTGCGCTTGCGTTGCATGTACAACATCGCGGAAATCCATATGCTTAGCCATTTTGCCTTTAAACGTTACTTTAACTGAATCAGGAATCGGCATCGCAGATTCACCGGTTGCAAGTGCAACAGCAACAGTACCTGAATCGGCACCAAAGGCAACGCCTTTAGACATACGTGTATGCGAGTCACCACCAATGATGATAGCGCGATCATCAATTGTAATGTCGTTCAATACTTTGTGAATAACGTCAGTCATTGCATGGTAAACGCCTTTCGGGTCACGTGCAGTGATCAAACCAAACTTATTCATAAACGCCATTAGTTTAGGAATGTTTGCTTGTGCTTTGCTATCCCATACTGATGCTGTATGACAACCAGATTGATAGGCACCATCAACAAGAGGAGAAATCGTTGAAGCAGCCATTGCTTCTAATTCTTGTGCAGTCATTGGACCGGTTGTATCTTGCGAACCAACGATGTTCACTTTAACACGAACATTTGAGCCAGCGTGAAGTGGCGTATCTGATAGTACACCTACCGCGTTACGGTTAAAGATTTTTTCAACCGCTGTTAAGCCTTGGCCTTCGTGTGAAATTTCTTTTGAAGGTGCATAAACAAGCGGCGTTTCAATGCCAAGAGTTTCAGCAGCAAACGTTTGTAGTTTTTTACCGAATACAACTGCGTAAGAACCGCCAGCTCTCATGAATTCAACTTTTTGCGGTGTGAATGCTGATGAAATATCAACAAGCTCTTTATCACCGTTATAAAGCTTCTTCTCTTTAGTATTGATTGTTAGCACAGTACCAGTAGCAACAGAGTAGGCTTCTTCAAGCACAGCGTCACCATTTGCATCAGTTACTGTATTGCCGTCTGCATCTACTTTTTTAACCCAGTTTTTAAGGTCAAGACCAATACCGCCAGTTACATCAACCGTTGTTAAGAAGATTGGTGCAATACCGTTAGTACCTGCAACAACAGGTGCAATGTTGATGAAAGGAACGTATGGACTTGCTTGTTTACCAGCCCAAAGTGCTACGTTATTCACACCAGACATACGTGATGAACCAACGCCCATGGTGCCTTTTTCAGCAATAAGCATTACTTTAGCGTTAGGGTGTTTCTTTTGAAGGGCAACAATTTCTTGTTGTGCTTCTTCAGTGATCATGCACTTACCGTGTAATTCACGGTCAGCACGTGAGTGTGCTTGGTTACCTGGAGAAAGTAAATCAGTTGAAATGTCGCCTTCACCAGCAATGTAAGTTACTACTTCGATTTTTTCTTCGATGTCAGGTAATTTTGTAAAGAATTCAGCTTTTGAGAAGCTCTCTAGTAATTCTTTAGCAATTGGGTTACCTGCTTCGTAGGCCGCTTTAATGCGCTCCATATCTGCATCGTATAAGAATACCTGAGTTTTCAGTACTTCTGCAGCTTGTGCTGCGATTTTTGCGTCATCAGCAAAGGCTAAATCAATTAGCATTTCAATCGATGGGCCGCCTTTCATGTGTGAAAGTAGTTCGAATGCAAATTCTGGAGTGATCTCTGCAACGTGCTCTTCACCTAAAATGATTTCTTTTAGAAACTGTGCTTTAACGCCCGCAGCACTGGTTGTTCCAGGTAAAGTATTAAAAATAAAGAAATGCAGTGAATCTTTACGGTGCTCGTTATTAGTATCTTTAATTTGATTAATTATTTCTGATACTAGTTCAGCGCTATCGATTGGTTGTGGGCTTAATCCAAGCTCCGTTTTACGGGTTTGGATTTCTTCCATATATTTTGTATACAAACTCATAGAAAACTCTCGGTAATTTACTTGATATGAAGTTAAGCATTTTAACTGATTTTACAGTTTCTAGTAATGCCTAAATGAATAAAGCTTTTATTCCTGACGATAATTATAGCTAGTTTTACTTATATAATTTGACGGTATTTGTTGCTCACCCTTAGATCCTATCGTACCTGAGCCATTAATTGTATAAATAAGACTAATTTCAACTATAAGCCTAGTGAATGTTGGTGCGGGTACAATTATCTCGGGCGTAATAATTGGGCACAAAAAAGGGCTGAAAATTCAGCCCCAAAAGTATGCTATGTATGCTTATAGGTTATCTAAAAAGCGTTCTGCATCAAGTGCAGCCATACAGCCAGTACCGGCAGAGGTGATAGCTTGACGGTAAATATGATCAGACACATCACCGGCAGCAAATACGCCTGGCACACTTGTTTGAGTTGCATTACCGTTAAGACCAGATTCAACCACTAGGTAGCCGTCTTTCATTTCTAGCTGACCTTCAAACATATCGGTGTTTGGCTTATGGCCAATGGCAATAAACACACCCGCTAAATCAAGTTCTTCAGTAGCATCTGACGCCACATCTTTAATGCGAACGCCGGTCACACCCATTTGGTCACCAAGCACTTCATCAAGTGTACGGTTGAAGTGCATTACAACATTACCGTTTGCTGCTTTTTCAGCAAGGCGGTCAGCAAGAATTTTTTCACTACGGAAACTGTCACGACGGTGAATAACATGAACTTCATCAGCAATGTTAGACAGGTATAACGCTTCTTCAACAGCCGTGTTACCACCACCAACAACCGCTACTTTTTGGCCTTTATAGAAAAACCCGTCACAGGTTGCACAAGCAGAAACACCACGACCTTGGAAATTAGTCTCAGACTCTAAGCCTAAATATTTCGCAGAGGCACCGGTTGCAATAATTAAAGCATCACATGTGTAAGTACCTTGGTCACCGGTTAGTGTGAAAGGGCGCTTAGATACGTCAACTTTGTTGATGTGGTCGAACACAATTTCAGTTTCAAAGCGTTCTGCATGCTCTTTCATACGATCCATTAATGCAGGGCCGGTTAAACCGTGTGCATCGCCAGGCCAGTTTTCAACTTCAGTAGTGGTTGTTAGCTGGCCACCTTGTTGAATACCTGTAATTAAAACAGGATTTAAATTAGCACGTGCAGCGTAAACTGCGGCTGTGTAGCCAGCAGGGCCCGAACCTAAAATAAGTAACTTACAATGTTTTGCTTCAGTCATGATCTTTTCCTAAACGTTTAATACGGTTTTAATGCGCCCGATTCTAAGAAAAACAAGCAGGAAGTAAATAAAAGATGAGATTATTTTTTTTCGCAAATTCGGAAGCTGTTCATTAATGTGTACTAGCAAATGACTTACAAGCAGTGCTCGACTAATAAATAGACTGTTAGCCAATAAAACGACGTTAATTCATGACCAGCCTGATTTTTTTTGTTATCTTTTAACTAATTTTGATTTGTCACTGCTTAATTATGTGACCTAAGTGAATAGGCAACTATGTTATTTTGGCAAGAGAAACCCGCATTTGGGTTGACTTCAAAAGACGTTAACGTCTTAACCAATGCGCAAGAATACCGTACGCAATTGTTAGATTTAATTGCCAACGCAAAAAAACGAATTTATATCACCACACTTTACTTACAAGATGATGAAGCGGGTCGTGAAATATTAGCCGCACTACACAGTGCATCGTTAGCTAACCCTTCGCTTGAAATAAAAGTATTGGTTGATTTTCATCGCGCACAGCGTGGTTTAATTGGTGCAGAAAAGTCAGAGGGCAATGCAAGCTTATATTGCGACAGCTTAGAGAAGTTTAATTCAAACGTTCAAGTGTATGGTGTTCCCGTAAAGGCAAAAGAACTGTTTGGGGTATTGCATTTAAAAGGCTTTGTTATAGACGACACATTGCTATATAGCGGTGCCAGTTTAAATAATGTGTATTTGCAATATAGCGACCGATACCGACTTGATCGATACTTTTTAGTCTCGCAAAGCGAGTTATGTGACTCAGTAGTCGATTTTATCGAATCAACCTTATTGAGCTCTGAAGCGGTTCCAAGAATTGATCAACGACCGCTTAAACGCATGGCTGACTTTAAACTTGAACAAAAGCAACTTATGCGTGAGCTTAAATCGGCAAGCTATAAAAGTGCGCAACAATTGAATACTCATGCAATGGGCATTCGTTTGTTTTTGGGTTTAGGCCGTCGTAATAACGAACTTAATCGCTTAATCAAAGCGCTGTTTGATACTACCGAGCAAGAGTTGGTGTTATACACGCCGTATTTTAATTTTCCGGCTCCTTTAATGCGCTCTTTGCGTCGCTTATTAAAGCAAGGTAAACAAGTCACTATTGTGGTGGGCGATAAAACCGCAAACGATTTTTATCTGCCACCTAGTGAGCCGTTTAGTAAAATTGGTGCATTACCGTATTTATACGAAACTATTTTGCATAAATTTGTAAAATCGCAAAAACGCCACATAGATAATGGCAACTTAAACGTTTACCTGTGGAAACACGAGAGTAACTCGTTTCATTTAAAAGGGATTTGTTGTGACCGTAAAGTGCATTTACTTAGCGGGCATAATTTAAATCCGCGTGCATGGGGGCTAGATATCGAAAATGGTATTCTGATAGAAGACCCTGAGCAAACGATAATGCGCGACATTGATAATGAACGCCAAGAAATTTTAAAGCATTGTCGTCGTTTAACCGGTCCAGATGATTTAGAAACCATGAGCGATTACCCGCAGCCAGTGAAAAAGCTACTTGGTCAAGCTAAGCGCGTAAAAGTCGACTTTATTATTAAACGATTTATATAACATTTGGGTCTGTTGACCGCAGACTCTAAGATTTAGACACAAAAAAAGCAGCTAATTAGCTGCTTTTTTAATGCTTATACCTAAATGATGGCTTAGGTATAAGCGGTAACAATAATAGTTACGCGTTTTCTACTGCAGTGCGTGGGTCAACATATTCCATGTTGAACGCTTCAGCTACTTCTTTGTAAGTTACTTGGCCTTTAAGTACGTTTAAGCCTTTTAAGAAGTGAGCGTCATCTAGTAGTGCCTTTTTGTAACCTTTGTTTGCAAGGTTAATGATAAACGGTAATGTTGCATTGTTAAGTGCAAACGTAGATGTACGTGGAACAGCACCTGGCATGTTAGCAACACAGTAGTGAACAACTTCATCAACGATGAAAGTAGGATCAGCGTGCGTAGTTGCTTTAGACGTAGCAATACAACCACCTTGGTCGATTGCAACGTCAACAATTGCAGCGCCAGGCTTCATTGCTTTAATGTGTTCAGCAGTTACTAGTTTAGGTGCAGCAGCACCTGGGATAAGTACACCACCAATTACTAGGTCAGCTTCAAGTACGTGCTTCTCAAGCGCATCAGCTGTTGAGTAAATAGCTTTAACTTTGTTACCAAACTGTGCGTCTAGTGCACGTAATACGTCGATGTTACGGTCAAGTACAACAACCTCAGCACCTAAGCCAACGGCCATTTGTGCAGCGCTACGACCAACCATGCCGCCGCCAATAACAACTACTTTAGCTGGCTCAACACCGGGTACACCACCTAGTAACATACCACGACCGTGGTTAGCTTTTTCTAGCGCTTGTGCACCTGCTTGAATAGACATACGACCAGCAACTTCACTCATTGGCGCTAAAAGTGGTAAACCACCGCGTGAATCAGTTACTGTTTCATACGCAATACAGATTGCTTTACTTTTAACAAGGTCTTCAGTTTGTGGAAGATCCGGTGCAAGGTGAAGGTAAGTGAAAAGAATTTGGTCTTCACGTAACATTGCACGCTCAACAGCTTGAGGCTCTTTTACCTTGATGATCATTTCTGCTTTTGCAAAAACGTCAGCAGCTGTTTCTAAAATTTCAGCGCCTGCTTGAACATAATCATCATTTGTAAAACCAATGCCCATACCAGCATTCGTTTCAACAATCACTTGGTGGCCGTGATTTACAAGTTCGCGAACACTCGCAGGAACCATACCTACACGGTACTCGTGGTTTTTAATTTCTTTAGGTACACCAATAATCATAATTTTGCCTTGTTAGAACGGGATAAAAATTTTCCACTATTATATTCATGCCAGGGTAGTGTGTCTCACCTTTTTTTAAGCCCTTTGTAGTGTTAGTATCTGTAAAATTAATTTTATTAGAATAAAAAACTAAAAAGCCATGCATAACTTATTAGACCGTATTGATCGCAAAATTTTAGTCGAATTACAACTTGATGGCCGCCTGTCAAATGTTGAACTGGCCCGACGAGTTGGCCTAAGCGCCACGCCCTGTCTAGAGCGAGTGAAAAAGCTAGAGCGAGAAGGGTATATTTTAGGCTATAAAGCCGTGGTTGATCCTGCCAAGCTTGGTCAAGGGCTTTCTGTGTATGTGGAAGTAACCATTACCAAAACATCGCCCGACGTGTTTGAAGAGTTCAGTGCTGCTGTTAGAAAGCACGAAGAAATTATAGAATGTCATTTGGTTTCTGGTAATTTCGACTTTTTATTAAAAACCCGGGTTAACGATATGTCAGAATACCGAGGGGTACTTGGTGATATATTATTAAAGCTGCCCAATGTGAGTGAAAGTCGTACCTACGTAGTAATGGAAGAAGTAAAAGGTGAAGAAGGCGTTGTTATTCGTCCTTTTGTTGCTTAATGATAAAGTAACAGCCTTTAATATACTTTTATCGTTGCAGCCAACTTTGCTTTTTTAATGAGTGTACGACTAAATAATAAAAACTTGTTCATAATCAGGCCATCATGGTTAAGATAAAGTGCATCAAAATACATTTCCTGCTAAGGTATTCTATTGCCAAGTGAGTGTAAAAAATAATAATGAGGGATAGGTAATTATGCGCCTAAACGGTGTACAAAGACTATTAGAAACGGGGCTCATCGTCAGCACCTTTGCAGCGGTATTTATTTTATGTGCTTTAATTAGTTTTCATCCTGCCGATCCTGCTTGGTCGCAAACGGGTGAGTTTACCAATGTACAAAATATCACAGGTACGGCGGGCGCGTGGGTGGCCGACATTTTACTTCTTACCTTTGGTTGGCTTGCCTATTTTGTGCCAGCGGCTATTCAGCTGCTTGGCTATTTAGTGTTTAAGCAGCCACACCGTATTTTGCAACTCGATTACACCACACTTGGATTACGTATTATTGGCTTTGCGCTGTTTATTACCTCAGCCACCGCTATCAGCAGTATTAATTTTGACGATATTTATAATTTTTCATCCGGTGGGGTAGTGGGCGATGTGATTGCATCGGCGATGATGCCTGCGTTTAATTTTACCGGTACCTCTATTTTACTGCTGTGTTTCTTTTTTGCAGGATTAACCCTATTAACGGGTGTTTCGTGGGTACAATTTGTTGATTACTTGGGTGATTTAATTGTTAGGTTATACCGCTTTTTGGTTACCTATGCTCGCGGTTGGATGCAACGCGAACGCATTGCAGGTAAAGTTCAAGACGAGCAACCCGATGCCTATTTTGAAGATGACACACGCCAACAAGAACCTGAGCTTGCTAATAAAACAGCAGACAAACCAAAAGCACTCGACAAACCAACAACTAAAGTAAACGCGCCGCAAGACGACGAGTTTATGCCGTTTGACGAGCTTGACCAAATACTCGATCAAGAAATTAGCTTTAGCGCCATAGACGATGAACCTATGGACACAGAGGCAGCACTTAATGCGCTTGATCAAAGCCCAGTGGTTGAACCTGAAAAACCAGCTACAACAGTGGTTTCACCAGCAAGGCCAATTAACAAGCCAAAATCAGGGTTTCAACCGCCGCCAACTGCCAAAGAGAAGTTTGAGCAATTATTAGAGCAAGAGCCACCTCCGGGGCCATTGCCATCATTAGATTTACTCGACAGACCCGACAAAGCAAAAAATCCAATTTCGCAAGAAGAGCTTGATAGTGTATCGCGCCTTGTAGAAACAAAACTACTCGATTTTAACGTGCAAGCAACCGTGGTTGGAGTTTACCCTGGGCCTGTTGTTACCCGTTTTGAGCTTGATTTAGCACCGGGTATTAAGGTGTCTAAAATTACTGGGCTGTCAAAAGATTTAGCGCGCTCGCTATCGGCAATTAGTGTGCGAGTGGTTGAAGTTATTCCGGGTAAAACCTATATCGGTATTGAGCTGCCTAATAAATACCGTGAAATTGTACGTTTATCAGAAGTCATAAACGCACCTAAGTTTGAGCAAAACCCATCGCCATTAACCATGGTGCTTGGTAAAGATATTGCAGGGCAACCTGTGTGTGCTGACCTAGGTAAAATGCCACATTTATTAGTTGCCGGTACAACGGGTTCAGGTAAGTCAGTGGGCGTTAATGTAATGATATTAAGCTTACTGTATAAATCGGGCCCAGAAGATGTTCGTATGATCATGATTGACCCGAAAATGCTTGAGCTTTCTGTTTACGAAGGTATTCCGCATTTATTGTGTGAAGTTGTGACCGACATGAAAGAAGCCGCTAACGCGCTGCGTTGGTGTGTAGGTGAAATGGAACGCCGCTATAAGCTGATGTCGGCTTTAGGTGTACGTAACTTAAAAGGTTACAACCAAAAAGTAATGGAAGCTAAAGAAGCGGGCTACCCAATAATGGATCCATTATTTAAAGACACCGACGGCATGAAAGACGGCCCTGATGAACTGGACAAATTACCTAGCATAGTGGTGGTTATTGACGAATTTGCCGACATGATGATGATTGTAGGTAAAAAAGTTGAAGAGTTAATTGCCCGTATAGCGCAAAAAGCGCGTGCTGCGGGTATTCATTTAATTTTGGCAACACAGCGTCCGTCGGTTGATGTAATAACCGGTTTAATTAAAGCGAACATACCTACACGTATGGCGTTTCAGGTATCAAGTAAAATAGATTCGCGCACCATACTGGATCAACAAGGCGCAGAAAACTTATTAGGCATGGGTGACATGCTTTATTTACCGCCAGGCACCAGTGTGCCAGAGCGTGTGCATGGCGCGTTTGTAGACGACCATGAAGTACATGCCGTGGTAAACGATTGGAAAGCCCGTGCTAAACCAAATTACATAGACGAAATTTTAAATGGCGATGCCACTGAAGATATTTTATTACCAGGGGAAGCCAGCGAGAATGGCGATGAAGAGTCAGATCCGTTATACGACGAAGCGGTCGCCTTTGTAATAGAAACCGGAAAAGTATCGGTATCATCAGTGCAACGTAAATTACGTGTAGGCTATAACCGTGCTGCACGTTTAGTAGAACAAATGGAAACATCAGGTATCGTGAGTGCACCAGGACATAACGGCGCTCGCGATGTATTAGTACCTAATGGAGCAAATTAATGAAAAAATTAAGTAGTTTATTATTGGTATTGGGCAGTTTAGTTGCTATGCCAAGTTTTGCTGACGACAGCCAAGCATTACAAGATAAGTTATCGACCTTAAAAAGCTTTAAAGCACAATTTAAACAAAACGTAACCGACGGTGAAGGCCAACTGGTAATGCAAGGCCAAGGCAATATTGCGCTGCAACAGCCATTGATGATTCGCTGGCAGCAAACTAACCCAGACGACACGTTATTTGTGTCAAACGGCGATAAAACCTATTACTTTGATAGCTTTGCTGAGCAAGTAACCATCATGAAAACCAGCGGTTTAATTGACTCTACACCGTTTATATTGCTCACCTCTAAAGACCCTGCGCAATGGGAAAAATACAGCGTGCTTGCCACCGATTTAGGCTTTAGCATTACCCCAAATAAAGGCGTTGAAAGCCAAGTAGAGCAGCTTGATATTACTTTTGCTGATAACGAGCAGGGGCTTGCAAAACTGGTGGTTAAAGATAACTCAGGCCAGCTATCTGCGTTTACATTTAGCAATGCACAGGTTAATACTGAGCTTGATAAAACAACTTTTGAATTTACCCCGCCAGCGGGTGTAGAAATAGACGATCAGAGTAACGGTGAGTAATTTAGGTTTTAACTTTGGGCCCGATGTACGCCCACTCGCTGCGCGTATGCGCCCTTTATCGCTAAACGATTACATAGGGCAGCAGCATTTACTAAGTAGCGATAAACCGCTGCATCAAGCCATTGTTGCAGGGCGTTGCCATAGTTTAATTTTATGGGGGCCGCCAGGGGTGGGTAAAACTACGCTCGCGCAAATTATTGCCAATCATGCCGATGCTGAACTAATTCAAATGTCGGCAGTAACGGCGGGCGTAAAAGATATACGCGATAGCGTAACCCAAGCGCGCGATAACTTACAAAGCCGCGGCCAGCGTACTCTAATGTTTGTTGACGAAGTTCACCGCTTTAATAAATCTCAGCAAGATGCGTTTTTACCGCATATTGAAGATGGCACTTTTATATTTGTAGGCGCGACCACCGAAAACCCCTCGTTTGCGCTTAATAATGCGATTTTGTCTCGTGCAAGGGTATATGTTTTAAAATCCTTGCAGGAAAGCGATTTATACACGGTAATTGAGCGTGCACTTAAACAAGATGAGCAATTAAGCCAAAAACACATCGTGATTGCAGATAACGCCAAACAGGCGCTATGCCAAGCAAGTGGTGGCGATGCTCGTAAAGTGCTTAATTTACTCGAGCAAGCAGTCGATTTAACCACTGAGCAAAACGGCCAATTTCATGTTGACGAACAGGTACTCAGCCAAGTACTCCCTTCGCATTTAGCGAAATACGATAAAGGCGGCGATGAATTTTACGATTTAATTTCGGCGTTTCATAAATCAGTGCGAGGCAGTTCACCCGATGGTGCGCTTTATTGGTACTGCCGTATTTTAGCCGGTGGCGGCGACCCGCTTTATGTTGCAAGGCGCTTATTAGCGATTGCCACTGAAGATATTGGCAACGCCGATCCGCGCGCGATGGAAGTGGCTTTAAACGCATGGGATATTTTTCAGCGTGTTGGCCCCAGTGAAGGCGAGCGCGCAATTGCACAGGCCACCTTGTATTTAGCCAGCGCACCTAAAAGCAATGCGGTTTATATGGCGTTTAACCAAGCTAAAGACGATGCTAAAAATCAGCCAAGCTACCCAGTGCCAGAGCATTTACGCAATGCCCCCACTAATTTAATGAAAGACTTAGGTTATGGCGCAGAGTATCGATATGCGCATAATGAAGAAGGCGCATTTGCTGCTGGCGAAAAATACCTACCGCCAGAAATGGATGGCAAACAATACTACCAGCCAAGTGATCGTGGACTTGAGCAAAAAATTAAACAAAAGCTCGATTATTTAAAAGAGCGCGACGCGCAAAGCCCAGTAAAACGTTATGAGCATGATTAAACTTTACATGATGATAGCTCTTGGCGGAGCCTCAGGAGCCTGTTTACGGTTTTTTATTAGCGAAACCATGCTAAAACTCCTCGGTAGGGGATTCCCTTTTGGTACGTTGACGGTTAATATTCTGGGTTCATTGTTGATGGGCATTTTGTACGGTTTAATCGATAAGCAGGTTATTGCCGTTAGTCCCGCTAAAACCCTCATCGGAATTGGCTTTTTAGGTGCGTTAACCACCTTTTCAACATTCTCAATGGATTCGTTGTTGTTATTACAACAAGGTCACTTTATTAAAATGGCCCTCAATATCATCTTAAACGTGATGGTGTGTATTTTTATGGCTTGGCTGGGCCTTCAGCTAGTAATGCAAAAAGGTTAAAAAACTAACATGTTAGATTCTAAATATTTACGTCAAGATGTCGAACAAACTGCAGCACGTTTAGCCGCACGTGGTTATGAACTAGATGTAGCGGTAGTGACTGAACTTGAAGAAAAACGCAAAACATTACAAGTAAAAACGCAAGAACTTCAAAGTCAACGTAACGCCAGTGCGAAAGCCATTGGTCAAGCAAAAGCAAAAGGCGAAGATGCGCAGCCATTGCTAGACGCAGTTGCTAACTTAGGCAGCGAATTAGACGCAGCTAAAGCTGAGCAAGATGAAGTGTTAGAAGCAATTAAACAAATTGCCTTAGCAATTCCAAATTTACCTGATGAATCGGTACCAGAAGGTGCTGACGAAGACGACAACGTAGAAATTTTAACGTGGGGCACCCCTAAAAAGTACGATTTTGAAGTTAAAGACCACGTTGATGTAGGGCAAGACCTAAACGGCCTAGACTTTGAAATGGGCGTTAAAATTAGTGGCGCACGTTTTACCGTAATGCGCGGCCAAGTAGCGCGTATGCACCGTGCACTTACCCAATACATGCTAGACACCCACACAGATAAAAACGGCTACACAGAAATGTATGTACCGTACTTAGTTAATAGCGCAAGCCTTTACGGCACCAGCCAATTACCTAAGTTTGCCGGCGATTTATTCCACACGTTAGGCCTAGTAAACGATGATGGCGAGCAGCAAGCTGGCTTTAGCTTAATTCCTACGGCAGAAGTACCGCTTACTAATAGCGCACGCGACGAAATTTACGAAGAAAGCGATTTACCGATTCGCTTAACTGCGCACACACCGTGTTTTAGAAGTGAAGCGGGCAGCTATGGTCGCGATACACGCGGCTTAATTCGCCAGCACCAGTTTGATAAAGTTGAACTAGTACAACTAGTAAAACCAGAAGATTCTATGCAAGCGCTTGAAGAGCTAACAGGCCACGCAGAGCAAATTTTACAAGCACTAGAACTACCATACCGAAAAGTGATTTTATGTATGGGCGACATGGGCTTTGGCGCAGCTAAAACCTACGACTTAGAAGTATGGTTACCAGCGCAAGACACGTACCGCGAAATTTCATCATGTTCAAACATGGTCGATTTCCAAGCACGTCGTATGCAAGCTCGTTTTCGTCGTGAAGGCGCTAAAAAACCAGAGCTTTTACACACACTAAACGGCTCAGGTTTAGCGGTTGGCCGTACACTTGTAGCAATACTAGAAAACTACCAACAAGCCGACGGCTCTGTAGTAGTACCAGAAGTATTACGCCCATACATGGGTGGACTTGAAGTGATTGGTAAAGCTTAAAGTACTAGCTGTCAGTTTTTAGCTATAAGCTTTAAGAAAGAAAGCCGCTGTTTTAACAAACAGCGGCTTTTTTATGGGTAAAAGGTTCGAGGTTAAAGGTAAAAGTATAGAAATAAAGAGTTGTGAGATTAATTCGGTGTGAAACTCACCGCGTAGGAATAGGCTTTAGCGCGTTCAATCTGTCTGTTCTTATTATCGGTTTACAGAAATCATAGCTAAAAAAGGTGATCTCACAGCGTAAATTTACAAAAACAAACACTGTATATAGACCTGTTTTGTATTTTGTCTAATATTACTGATCTCTACCATTATTGTGTATTTTTGCATTTGTAAAACATCAGACTAAGTCAACTAATTCTTTACACCTGTTTATTTGAGGGCTAAGGTGAATGTATTGTGATACATGGACATTTTTGGTTTATAAAGCGACAAATGTTGTATACAAATTGTTCTGCTTTCAATGTGCAATATTTGTATAAAATATCAAAAGGAGTTATTGATGAATAAAAATAAAGTAGGTATGCGCTACTCTTTACCGAAAAATTCGAGTGAAGCTATGAGGAAGTTAGCTGAAATATTAAAGGTACCAACACATAAATTAATTGGGGATAAAGACCAAATAGTAATGACTATGAGTGGACCATTTTGTACCGACAATTAAATCGTTTAGATAAAATGTCAGTAATGAGGATGATTCAAGATTTATCTTATCCACAATTACAATATGAGCTTAGAGTTAAATGTTTAGACTCAGTAGTTAAACCACAATGGGCTGAGTGATACTTAACAAATGAAGAGTTAAAAGAAGTTTTAGATTTTCACAGCCAACTCAATAGGTGGTCAAGCTTGCTGGGGGAAAATCCTGGAGCGTATGGTGTCGGCGGTTCTGTATGGAGTATCGCTAAACAGGGGGCATCAACTGGGAATGTAACTGTTTTAATAGCTTCGCTGATACTTATCGGTGCCCATGAGTTTTCTTATAGCGAGACCCAGAAGTACTCTAATGAATTAGAGCGACGTAAAGTTTTAAATTAAGGAAGAACATGAATCATATTAAAACTTGCAGCTTCTTTGCAATTCTTTACACAATGCTAATATTTTTTGGTGTATTTATTCATTCTATTTTAAAGATAACACCTGAAGTAGGTTTAAATATTGTAGCGTTAATTGCTACAACTTATGTGGTTATTAAGCTTAAATATATAAACTTTTTTGAAAGTAAATTACAACTTCTTTTCTCTATATTTGGTGGAGGGTTGACAATTATAACTGCTTACCTGTTGGCTGTTATATTTAATAGTTTTACTCAGCCGACCATAAATGAAGGGGTTGTGCTTTTTGTTTTCAATACATTAGTTATTTATCTAACCATTCAAGTAGTGATCAAAAAAAACATAATAAGGCAATAAAGTCGGATTTGTAACAGTTTGCTCGGTTTCACTTCGATTAACATTTTAGCAAACTGTTACTCACCTCTTATTGCGGCGTTGAGGCTGAAGAATTACTCTTTCTAGGTACGTATCTTACTACATTTAATTGATTGTTTTTTAAATTTAAATTCATTTGTTAGCTGTGATCTAATAGGTATTATTCACCTACGGTAAACCGTTATGGCTAACCACTAGCCTGACTTACCCTGTCAAAATGAATTCATTCCTATCAATTTCGATGAGCAAATTTTGTCTGACATATTAGAATATGCACTTTGTTATATTATCGAAAATAAACTCGACTTGTCGGGCTTTGACGCGTGGTATAACAACGATAAAACGGGTGCAGCGGCGTATCCGCCCACGGTGATGTTAAAGATTATTTTACTCGGTTAAGAATAAACTAGACACCCACTCTAATTTTTGCAGTTTGGCGAACTAAGTACTAGGCCTTCATCAGTGTGAAAACAAGCTTGGTGTCTTATAGCAATCGCAAGAAAGCGTCAAGTAAGCTTGGTTGATACAAAGTACTACCACTGTATATCACGTTGTGTTCGGCGTGCTTTTTTGTGCGGTGAAGACCATTTTACTGGTCACTCTTTTGAGCATCGCAGAGGGTGGGTTGAAGACAAATTCCTTGAGTTAGCCAAAATATTTTGTATTGACGTCTGTGCTTATGCCGTTATGAGTAACCAGCAAAATGTTGGAACATTTTACAACAGCGCAGTTGGCCCGGAGGGCGGAAGGCAGGATGCCTGAAGTACATGCATTTAGTGTTGTATGTAGATGACAAAAAAGCGAACAGACTGAATGATAAAGCGATTGTTATTCGCTGGCACAAGCTGTGTAAAGGTACTGTCCTTACGCAAAAGTACATACAGGGTGAGAAGCTAAGTAAAGCTGAACTTATCTTTTTTAATAAAACAGTAAAGGAATATCGAGAGCGCCTATCAAGTCTTAGCTGGTTTATGCGGTTGTTAAATGAAGACATTGCGCGCAGGGCAAATAAAGAAGATAACTGCACAGGTAGGTTTTATTCGCTGCCATCCATGGCTCTCACCCTTCGGGCTGCCTAACGGCATTCAAATTTATTCCCTATAAATATATGGGAAGGGCGGTTTAGGTCACAAGCACTTCTTGATGAAGCCGCACTTTCGGCCTGCATGGCGTATGTCGACTTAAACCCAATCAGAGCTAAAATGGCTAACACCCCAGAAGAATCTGACCATACCAGCGCCCAACTACGCTTAACATGTGCAAAGAAAACAACCAAAACAACTGCTCCGATTTGCAGGTATGTCACGTCAAGTTATGCCAAAAGGGATGCCGTTTGAGTTAAAGTCGTACCTTGAACTTGTTGAGCTAACTGGACGAATAATTCGAGAAGATAAACACGGCCATATTGATAACACCCAACTTCCTTTACTGGAAAGACTCAATATATCTCCTGAAAACTGGTTAAAACTCACCACACAATTTACACGCGTATTTCACGGCGCAGTTGGCAGGGGGACCTCGCAAGCTAGTTATTGTGAAAATTTGAAACTGCATCATGCGATTATTTTTATGCGTGGAATTTAGATTTAAGAGTAATAATTGCTTATTTACTGGGTGAAATAAAATTAACGTAGCCGTAAAGCATTAATAATTGACCTAAAAAGTAAATCTAATAATACAGCTTTGCTTGTTAAATTAGAGTTGGTGTGAATTTAGTTGGTTTTCTAACAGCTCTTGAACCACCTTTCTTTTAAATTCCTCTGTAAGTTTACGAAACACTTTTTACTTTCATTACATCTTACTCCTAAATATATGTCTACTTTTATGGAGTCAGATCACCACTACAGTGCTGGGATCAAATTTGAACCAAAGCGGAAAGCCTTGGTGTGAGAAGATTTACTTTTATTGAATTATTTATTGTAACTGTATAAGATATAATTATTTAATATTTAAGGATATTTAATGAAAGTATGAACTCGGGCCTGTAGAGTATATTATACCTCACAGTATTGAAATAGGGGCTATGGATAGCGATAACCTTTGAGAAGAAGGTGAGTCACTCTGTTTGTATTTTTGGTTAAATTTGAACATAATTATATGATTTTTTTTTTAAGTACACTGATTTCACTTGTCTTTTTTAGTTTTACTCACCCTTGTTACAGTAAAGAAATTACAAATATGGGGGGCGGAAGAAACCCTTGGCACCCTAGCCATATCATAGGTAACGCAGGAATGTATTATGACGGTGTTACATACTTTGTATTTCAGTCAGGAGGATCTCAGAATTGGCTTGACCCTGCAATAATGTCTTTTTCACATAAAAATAACACAATAAGTGGACCTTATAAAATAGGAGATAATAAGTTAGCTAAACTAAATGATATGCATGGTTCTCCAGCATTAACAATAGATAGTGGGGGCTATCTCCATGTTGTATACGGTGGGCATGGCTTTGTAAATAATGGTGAGATGGTTCATGCAATTTCAAAACGTCCTAAAGATCCAAGAGAGTGGAGATATATAAAAAATATTGATCCAAACACAACCTATCCAAACCTAAATAAAATTAATGATGGGACAATTATTTATAGTTATCGTTCTGGAGGACATAGAGATTCTTGGTTAGTGTCATACTCAATAAACCAAGGAGAGACTTTCGAAAACACAGAAGAGGTACTGAGCTCAGGGAAAATAAGGTTTGATGAGAAATATTTTCTTAAGGAGAACAATCTATCTTTCTGGAAATCTATTAATCAATCATACTATTATGACAGTTGGTATGCTTCCTTTTTTTCTGGAAGTAACGACTCAGTCCACATGCTTTTTAGGTATCACGCTTGCGCGAATGATTTTGGTACAGATTATCATAATGAGAGAAGAGTTAATTTATATTATGCTCGGCGTGATAAAGATGGGCACTGGTATAATATTTCAGGAAAGAAGCTATCTTTACCCATAAGCAGAGAGTATGCAAATAGAAATAATATTATTTGGAAGTCTGAAGTTATTAAGGGTAAAGGTAAATTACAAGGCGCTGTATTTTCACATTTAACAACGGATATCTCAGGGAATCCTTATATTAGTTTAATGTCAGGTACTGCTCAGTGGAGAAAAGAATTAGAGAATAAATATGTTGGTATTGGTAACTTAGAGGTTGGGAAGTTTGTTTTTAAAATGGCACCAGACATAGGTGTGATTAAAGTACTAGGCAAGAACACTTTAGAGTTACAGTCAGATGATGGGAAATATATTACTACATCGCAAGGAGACGAATGGTCTACGGGTATAAGAAACATTAGCTTGCCCATTAAAAGGTTAACTGAAATCAAAGATTCTCAGTCTGATGCTCGCTTTTTGGCACTAGAAAAAAAACCTTCTAAAGACTTAGAAAACGTAAAAATTTACCTATTAGGTGAGAATGGATTTATTTTCAAAAATTAGTTCTTATGATGAGATCTGCTAGATTTTACTAGAGATCTAAAAAGTTTTTTTCATTTGAAATTAGGATGATTGGCATATGTTCGAATGGAGTTAAAATATGTTTTATTAGTATGATATACCTAATAAATTAAAGGAATTTCTGATGTACTGATTATTTATAGTCCTAGCATTAATGTTAAGCTTTTCAAGTTCTGCAATTGAAAATGTTATATTTAATAAATACTATTTTCCAATTAACGATAGTTGGGAAACGATGAGAGTTTTAGAGAAAGATGAAGGTTTTGCCCTAGTCAATAGTCAAATGCAAACTTTGAGCATTAGAAAATTTGATAACAATGACTCATTGATCACTTTAGAAGATGGAAGTACAATTCCTCTAGTTGATATACATTTAGACAGCCTAACAAATTCAAATTCGGACATAGAAAGTAAAGTTTATAAGGAAATCAAGAATAGCTTCTCTAGAGTAAAAGAGATTCAAAACAAAACTAACTCCCTTACCTTATTCGTCGAAGTCAAGCCAGATTTAATTTATACACAAATTGCCTATTTATATTCAAAAGAAAATGGAATTTTTATTGGGATTACCTCAACAATACCTGAGAGAGATTTTTTAAAATTTTTAAAATCAATCCACGAAAAAAATAAGGAAGTTAAATGTCAAATCCTATCGAGCAACTAGATAAATAAGATCAAGAAAACCTACAATTTATATTACAAAAAAACGTATCCTGAAAGTAGTGTCTTTAAAGAAAACAAGCCTTCGATTGAAACTCAAAAGTCTATATGCAAGCTCTTAAGACTAATACTTTTTGTAACAAAGCAAGGACAGCGCTTACTACTGAATTAGCTACAGTAGAACAGATATACAGGGGTAAGTTTAAAATGGTCGTCAATAAGGTTCTAAAAGAAATAAAAGGTCATTATAAAGAAAATAACCTTAACTTTTTTATTTGCAATCAGGTAATAAAGTATAAAACCAAAGGGGTTACCCATTAGAAAGTTCCGATCAAGCAGGCAGCTGTGTTTCCTTGATCTTTTTATTCAAAAACCAAGTGTTCTTATTATTTAAACTCAATTTAAATATGACTACGCACCTAGTAATGACGTCGATTGGTGTGAATACGCACCAGTCACCCATATGAATTTAGGCAGTATAATTAAGCATTATTGATGATTAATTAATGCCCTTGGCTTTCGCCTCAGTCATCGTTTAGTACCGATGTCAGTCCAGTTTCTGCTGTGTTTACACACTGCGCTGTAACAATCCGGTGGTTTATGCTTGAACATAACCAACCCTTTGTGGCTCAAACATTGGGCATATCCAGTATTTAAAATATGAGCGGTTAACGTGCAGGCTCAATCAAATCTAGTGGTTTTACCAACCCCATTACTAGCTCAACACATTAACCTAATTTTTTATAGTCGCTAAGTAAACGCCTTGTGTTCATCAAATGGGACATTATCTTTAAGCACGTGATAACAGGCTCTTGCGAGCTTATGCGCAACCGTTTTAATTGCGATAACTTGGTTCGTTTTAGCCAGTTTTCGTTGATAATATTTTTTGATTGTCGGGTTGTACCGAATGGCAAAATTAGCGGCCTCAGTAAACGCCCACGCTAAATAACGATTACCATTCTTCTGATTCGTAGCGCCTTTCTTCTTCCCATTGCTGTATTTTGCACTTTTAACGCAGCGACAATAGGAGGAGAAATTACCTGGACTATCAAAACGTTTAATAGTGCCTGTCTCTAACATAATGGTCAGTGCTAAGGCATTCCCAATCCCATAAACTCAGGGGAGAGCGATGTTTGTTGTAAAATAGCGCTCTCTATTGCATTAATTTGCTGTTGGGCACAGCGTATTAATGAGAGGTTAGAAATGACTGACAGTGCAGTATTCATTGAGGTAAAGTCTGCGTGTACCTGCTCAGTATTAACGCCTTTTCTGATAGCGGCCATTTGTTTTATTTTGTTGCTACTGAGCTTGTATCCAAGATGACGCATGTAACAACTTTGCACTGATAATAAGTTTTTTGTGGACTGTTGAACAATGTCCATTCGTTTACGCATTAAGTCTCGAACAGCCCTGAGCTCTCGAGGATAAATATAGCCCACAGGTAGAATGTTTAAACGTAGCATTTCAGCTAACCAACACGCATCACTGTGATCGTCTGCATATTTTAAGCATGAGTATTGTTGAATTGCCGCAGGGTTCGCTAAGTGAAGTGTAAACCCTTCATCCATTAAAGCATCGACTAACCAATACCAATTAAATGTTGATTCGACAACAAGCCTTATCAACTTATCTTTATAAGGACTTAGAAAAGATAAAATGACAGAAATGTCATTATTTAAACGCTTAACGGTAAGTGTTTCACCATGTTCATTAATGATAGCAATAACACAATTATTTGAATGCAAGTCAATTCCACTACATAGTTTCATACCAAGCTCCTCGAAATACAGTTTATGTTTTGGTCAACACAACTGTACCGAAAAACTCGAGGAGCTTTCTATATGATTATCAAATCTTGACTTCAGACATTAGAACTAAAATTTCTCAAAGCGGCTTGATTTAAGCCGTTATTTTTCTCTAAAAGCACAGCGTCTCGTATTCTCTTTGTGAAATAATGTTGCTTTGCCAACATAAGTTTTGTGCGTTTGGGGGGAGTTATTTTTAGCATATTATAATTATGATATAGGCGTTGGTGAAAAGCCATTTGTTTACTTATTTATAAGGTGGATTGTTTTCATAAGTGTTTGTAATATAGTGTCTATTAATCAACCTAAATATAGAATAAGGAACATTCATGGAATTAGTCAAAACCACAAGTTTGAAATTTGATGTAACAGAAACTGGTCATCAAATAATACAAGCTAAAATAAACGGACATAAAGTAAATTTAATTTTAGATACAGCGGCGGGTGCATCTGTTTTAGATAGGGCATGTATTAAAAAGCTTGGAATACAAGAGAAACTAAGTGAAGAAAATGCCGCAGGTTTAGGTACAGCCGACCACGAAATGGGCTTATTAGACGTTTTAAAATTTGAATTAGCAGGTCAGTTGTATGAAAGTACAGAGTTTGTTTCACTTAACCTAGACCATGTTCAGCCCGCTGGTGGTGACAAAATAATACATGGGTTATTAGGCTCTCCATTTTTTAGAAAATACCAAGTTGTGTTAGATTTTGGTACTGATACACTGACAATTAGTGAGCCATTAGCTGATTGTGAGTAATTAAAGTGGCTTTTTTAAGCCGATATTTTGCATATCTAGCACAGCGTGATAAGTCGGGTTGCCCCAAGTGAATTAATCATTTTTGTAGGATGGCGCAGCTTCGCCACTTATCCGACCTACGTTAAAAGGTAGGTTGGTTAAGCCAAAGGCGCGACCCAACAGAGTTCTAATTTAGGTGTCACAAGTTGGTTAATGTAGTTACTTAATTTGTGTGTTTATAACACTATAAAAGCAGCGAATTTGCATGAGTTTCATTAGTAACACTATAATAATCACTTACTCTTGAGCTTAATTGCAAAAGAGCTAATCAAGCTTTAAATTGCAACGCCATGACTCTATATCCTATTCTATAGATTGTTCGCTGTGCTTAATTTATTCAACTGCTTTTAAGCGTTTTGTTATGGCTTGTAATTTTTCTTCTAGTGTAAAAGACAGGACTAAGGTTTCTTCTACAATTTCTTTCGTTTCGTCAACTAATCCTACTAGCTCCGACTCTTGCTCTTCATCCAAACCTAGAGTGATCATTTTTGATTGTATAGCTTGAGATAAATCATTAACGAGTATTTTTACTTGCTTATCTTGCTCTGAGCATAGTTTATTTATAGCACTAAAATCATCAGCAAGTTGGCTCTTGAGGGTGTTTAAAGCTTGTTGACGTATCGTCGCTTTTTCTAATTGCTGTTCAATAAATTCCATTCGGCTTTCTATAATAGTAAGTAAAATAGCAAAATTATCTCGAAGTCGTCCGAGTAAGCCTTCGTCTTTTGCATTTATTCCTTTTACAAGTATTGAGCAAGCAGGCGCGTTAAATAATAGGTTAGAGCTAAATGGCACTATTCGTTTTGCTCTTCTGCCTAGTTCAAGAATTTCTTTTTCCAGTTCAGAAATAGTTTGTTTTGGAAATTGGTGATATTGGTTTGCTACCCTAAACTCTACACAGCAGCTAGCGCCTGCATTGGTAAAGTACTGCTGTACGTTAGCAAATAATGCATCTAAATCGGTTACGTCAAGGTTGTCAGTAAAGAATGAAACTAACTCTCCGAGTTCACTCGCTTGTTGCATTGAGGTAAAAGCAGTTGTAGAGGCAACATCGTACATTTCTTTTAGATTATTTCGCTCTGTAATACGCAGTTCAACACGCTTTAATTTTTCGTTAAGTTCCTTAAAGTCTACTGGCTTGGCAATATAATCATCGCCGCCATACCCATATGCTATGAGTTTGTCTTCACTTGATGTTAAAGCGGATATAAATATAATTTCGCAATCATCGTATTCACCGGATTGAGTTATTTGTTCAACTAAATCATAACCAGTAAGGCCATTACTAAGTAAAATATCCATCAGGACGACTTGTGGTTGATGCTGTTCCATTAGTGCTAATATTGGCTCGGTTCCATCAGATGAAGCAATATCGTGTTGCTTAGAAAGCGCAATTTCCATGATGTTTCTATTTTGAGGGTTATCGTCAACGGACAATATTTTCACTTTGACTCCTTAATTTAGTTATTGTCGTCCTATCTTAAATGATATTAGTCATGGAAATGGCTACCCGCAAATAATCGACTTATGTATATTTTTCATTACTTATTTAAGTGATACAACTTGAACCCTCAATTAAGGTAGTTACCTAATTTATGTGTTTATAACCCCTATTAAAGCGGAGAAATTGTCATGAATGTCATTAGCAACACTACAATAATCACTGACTCATTAGCTTCGTGGCATAAGAGCCAATCGACGTTTCAATTTCAAGGTCATGACATTGCATATCATGTGCAAGGGGAAGAGGGCGCGCCGTGTTTATTACTGATCCATGGTTACCCAACCGCAAGTTGGGATTGGCATAATCAATGGGCTGCGCTCACTCAACACTTTAAGGTGTTTACCCTCGATATGCTGGGCTTTGGTTTTAGTGATAAACCAAAAAACAGTCGCTACACCATTAGTATGCAAGCGGATTTACTGACATATTTTTTAAAGCTGTTCAATGTAAAAGCAGCGCATATTTTAAGCCATGATTACGGTGACACAGTTGCGCAGGAGCTACTTGCTAGAAGCAACTTAAATGAAGCACATGCCATAAAAATACAAAGCATCTGCTTTCTTAACGGCGGGTTATTTCCAGAAACACATAAACCGGTATTATTGCAAAAGCTGTTACTTAGCCCGATAGGCGCTTTAGTGTCGCGACTTGCGAACTATAAAAGTTTTAAGCATAATTTTGACAATATATGTTCTATACCACTTGCTGAAAAAGAGCTAAACGAATTGTGGCAGTTAATTGAATACAAACAGGGTAAGCCTGTAATGGCAAAACTGATTTATTACATCACAGAGCGTAAATTACATCGCGCTCGTTGGGTGAGCGCTTTACAACAAGCAGATATACCCATGCGGTTAATTTGCGGTATGGACGACCCTGTTTCGGGCCGTCATATGGTTAAACGATATCGCGAATTAATCATTAATCCAGATATTATTGAATTGGAAGGGGTAGGACATTACCCGCAATTAGAACAACCAATTCAAATAACTCAGTCCTTTTTTGAATTTCATACATTAAAATAAAGACTAATTTGGCGTTACCAGCATCAGCTTTGCCTTTTTGCCATCGGTTAATATCGCTACATTACCTTCAGCAGTAACAAACACATCTCTGAGCCTGCCTTTAGCCTCTGGGAAAATATGTGATTGGGTGAACTCACCATTTGCTAAATTAACGCTGTAGAGCTTTTTATCGACCAATGTAGTAATAAGTACGTGGCGTTGCAGTGAAGGGAAGGCTGCATGCATAGAGCCATAATATGCCATGCCTGATGGCGCAATTGAGGGCGTCCAATCTACGGTTGGTTTAGCCATGCCTGGGTAGTCTCTAAAGGGCGAAATACGTGCTTGCGAGTAGTCATCACCGTTGGTTATTACTGGCCAGCCGTAATTGGTGCCAGCCTTTAAGTAGTTGAGCTCATCACCGCCTGCGGGGCCGTGTTCGTGGCTAATGATTTGCTTGGTATCGTAATCATAAACCAAGCCTTGCAAGTTACGGTGCCCGAGTGAATAAATGGCATGCGCGGTAGGGGTTTCATGTTTAATAAACGGGTTATCGCTTGGAATGGTGCCATTTAAATTAATTCGTAGCACTTTACCTAATTGGCTGGTTATAACTTGTGCTTGCTCGCGGTAGTCAAAGCCATCACCACTTGAAAACAGTAAGCTATTATCGGGCAGTACAAGCGCCCGGCCAGAGTAATGCTGCGGTGTGCCCTTATCGGTGGCAACTTTATAAATAACTTTTGGTGCTGAAAACTGCTCGCCATCAAACTTAGCTTTGGCAATAACGAGTCTGTTTGCATCAAGCTCACCTTGGGCATAAGTGAATATTATTTCTTTTGATTCACTGTAATTTGGCGAAAGTACTATATCGAGTAAACCGCCTTGCCCTGCAACGTATAAGCCCTCGAAGCTTATTTTAACTCGGCTTTGTTGGTTGTTTTTTATGATGACAACATGGCCATCACGCTCTGTAACTAACCACGTATTGTTTGGGAGCTTAACCATGCTCCATGGTGAATTGAGATCTGTTGCTAAGGTACTAGCAGTATATTGCTGTGTTGGTAATTCGGCACTGACGTTACAAGAAAACGTTAAAAGCGAGAGTAGCGTAATACAACGTAGAGATTGTTTACCCTGCAAGCCTTTGCTAGTGTAAGGAAAAAGTTTTATTTTAAGTTGAGATAACCATGCAGTTTTTAACACGTATACTCCCGTCATTTCTAGTTTCTTGGTTGCTTACATTCACTCTTGCTAGCTTGTTTCATAGCCAATACGTTGTCAATCAATTAGTTAATGTAGGTGTCGTGGTGGGCTTTAATGATTGTGTTAATTTAACCCTTGAAGACTGGCTTGGCTTGCTACCCACTTACGGCGCTATTATTGCTATTGCATTGAGTATTGCATTTTTTGTGACTTGGTTTATCGCGAAAAAGCTTAAAAATCAGGGAGTACAATTATTTGTAATTGCGGGTATTGTAGCGTTTGCAACAGCGTTAATTGCTATTGAATCTATTATGAATATTACCATTATTGCGGGTGCAAGAGGCTGGGGGTTTTATGCGCAATTATGTGCAGGTGCAGTAGGGGGTTATGTATTTGCAAAACTCATTAAGGCAAATAAGCAAAAGGCAGAGCATCACGGTTTTTAAGTCCGTATTGGTCTGTAATGTAAAAAGCCGCTATAAATACAGCGGCTTCTGTGTGTAAGAATTGCGTAGTGATATCAAAAAATCAAACTAAAAAGTTTATAACCACTTAAGCCAAAAATAAGCACTAATACTGGTAAAGTAAATAGGTTTACCAACACTGAGTTAGTGTATTTACCCATTACAGAGCGTTGATTTACTAGCCAAACAAGGTAGGCAGTTACAATTGGCAATAATAAACCATTAGCGGCTTGGGCAAAAATTATCACGGCAACAGGGTCTAAACCCAGAGATGCTACGGCAGCACCAAATAATAAAATAACAATGGCAACGCCTTTAAAGCGAGTGTTATCCATTTTATTTGACCAACCTAACATGCCACATACCGCGTAAGCGCCGGCAAGGGGAGCCGTAATAGCGCTGGTTAAGCCTGCGGCAAATAAACCAATAGCAAAAAAGTAATGGGCGGCATCACCTAGTAAGGGTTCAAGTTGTACCGCCATATTGGCAGCACTTATTTGCCCTGCATCGGTGCCATAAAACGCCACTGATGCGGTTGATAAAATAGCTAAGGTGATCACGCCACCTAGGGTGATGGACACGCCCGTATCTATATTGGTTTCTTTAATTACTTTTTGTTTGTCACTCTCGCTGTCATGGCGAGCAGCCAGTACCCCTGAGTGTAAAAATAAGTTATATGGCACTATGGTCGTACCTACCAATGCTAATACTGTGGTAACTGAGCCCTCTGGCATGCTAGGAACAAAACCAGCTAATATGTCACTGAGCGAGGGAGCCGCCATAACAAGCGTAGAGATAAACACTAGGCTCATTAAAATCACTAGTAAAATAAGCGCATTTTCAACAACTTTGTGTTTACCGCTATACAGTAATACGGCACTTAAAAATGCAATCAGTGGTGTCCAAAGTTGGGCATTTACCTGAGGGAATATTTCAATTAATCCCATGCTGGCACCGCTTAAATTACCAGCCTCGTAGGCGGCACTGCCAACACCAATGGCGCTGATCACTAAAAATATAGCAAGAGATTTAAATAGGGGAGTTTCAATATGGGCTCTTAGTGCTTGTGCTAAGTCTTGCCCGGTGGCTACGCCTAGGCGCGCCGCCATAGATTGTAATAATATGGTGGCAATTACTGAAAATAGTAGCGTCCATATTAGTGCAAAACCAAAGTTTGCACCCGCTACGCTCGCGGTGGTAATAGTCCCTGGTCCAATGAAGGCAGCGGTGACGAGTAGTCCTGGTCCTAATCGCATAGTTTGACCCTAATAGTGCTTTTTATATTGCTATTTAAAGTTACACCTAACGTTTTATAACGCGATGCCTGTAATTATTGCTGCCACTTATACTAAGTGCCTTGCAGCATTGGCCGCCCCTTGGCTTTGCCTTTTTTGATAACCATATGTTAAAAAAGGTCGCGTAGCATACCAACTTGTATATAAATTTAAAGGGGATAGGTTGCGTTTGCCTAAACTTTAAACGATTTAATAGGTTTTAGTTGTTATCAAGCTTTGGTACCAAGCAAAAATCTTATATGATGTTGACAATAGCACACAATATAAACTTTCAAAGGCGACCATTATTAGTGACTGTAATACATCACCTTTAGCTGATAACTCAGAACAATCCCCTGAGATGATGATAACCAATTCAACATTAAAAATAGCCACATTTAACCTGTTTAATTATCTTGAGCCACCTAATGCTTATTATGAGTTTGAGCGGATATATACCGCGGAGCAATGGGCAAAAAAACAGCGCTGGATTATTGATTATTTAACCGAGCATCAGCCCGATGTAATTGGCTTTCAGGAAGTGTTTAGCATTGAGTCGCTTAGAGAATTAGTAAAGCAGCAAGGTTATGCGCACTTTGCTGTGGTGGATGAGCCACAGGTAATAGATGATTTTATTTATAAACGCCCCGTTGTGGCAATAGCTGCAAAATACCCCATTGCTGAAGTAGCGAGCGTAAAACACGACTATGAGCTTGCCAGTACTTTAGGTTTAACTGAAGATTTTGCCTTTAGTCGTAAAGTTCTTAGAGCCACAATAAATTTGCCGCATATCGGTAATACCGATTGCTATGTGGTGCATTTTAAATCTAAACGGCCATCAATTGAGATTGATGAAAATAATAAAGAACTAACCGCTGAAAAAAACATTATTGAAATTTTAAAAGCAAATGTAGCGGGTGGCTGGGGCTCAACTATTCAGCGCGGTAGTGAAGCAACATTGCTGATGATAGAAATGATAAGCCGTCGTGAGGCCACGCAACAGCCTATGATATTAATGGGAGATTTTAATAACGACCTAGCTGATGGCGTTTTAAGCCATTTACTAACCAATACACTGCGTTTTTCCCCTACGTTTGATAGTAAAACTTACCTTGCAAAATATTGTCTTAACGATGCGTGGCAGTTATTTACAAAGTTAAACGATGATTGCGAGCTTGATGAAGCACCTAATGAGCCAATAAAAGGTATTACCGATAAAGATAATCGAGGTTTAAAACTACCACGAAAAGCAACGCATTACTTTGGCGCAAGCAGCTCTGTGCTTGATTATATTTTGCTATCTTGTGAGTTTGATTCTGGCTATGACGACAGTTTTTTTGAAGTAAGCGATTATCATACTTACGATCGTCATTTAATTAACCCCGAGTTTGAGCGCGACGATTTAAGTACCGATCACGGCGTTGTATGTATCACGCTTAAACTGCGGGAATAATGATTAACTCACCACTGTTTAGATATTATGCCAAACAGTGGCGGGTCGTTATTTACTGACGAGGATTTATCTCTAAAGGTGACAAGGTAATGGTGGCATTACTACTTGCGCCTTTGTAACCTTGATACTCTTTGTTTTCAAACAGTGTGTAAAAAACATCGACATAATCATCATTATTGGTAAACCATTCATCAGGCATTGCTTTAAGTAACTCATTAGTGAGTTTAGGAATAATAGTATAGCCCTGTGCTTGTAAGTCAGGGATACTTGCCATTACTTGCTCTGATATTTCTAATAACTTCATTGCTAAGGTTTTATAATTTGTGTTGTCATCTTGCTCCATTAAAAGCAAATCGACAGCTTGCCAACGATAACGTTGCCAATGAATTAAAACCTGATTAGGGCTGTAATTGGTTTTATCATGATCTAAATAAGGTAAATCAACAATATCTAATATTGGTTCATCTCTGCTAGGATCGATCCCCGTTACGATGGCATAGACTTCTGCTTTACCTGAAATCCAAGGTTCTTTATCATCCTCTAAATGTATTTTTTTCAGCACGCTAGTTTGTAATGGCTGATCATTATTTAATTGATTTTGTGGGCTAACCATGTTTTTGCTGAATTTGTTAGCTGACAAAATTCCTTTCATTACTGCAATACCCGCACCCTGTACTTTTTGCTGATCTAATTCGACAATAAAAATAGGTTGAGTTGGCATTTGGTCTACGCTTAAATAATGAATGTTACCAAACTGATCGAACGCTTCAATCTCGCTCCATTGGCTATCGTCACCAGCGGGTGCAAATGCGAATAAAGGGTTTTCACCTTGTTGCCAATCAGTTAGCATGGTTTCGCTAGCTAAACGCACTTGTAACAAGCTTCCTGTATTTTTAGGTAAGCCTTTAAGCTGTTGTAAGGCACTATTTGCCTGACTTATATTACGTTGTGTATGCCGTGCTACTGTTGATAACTGATCAGCATTTAAAACTAAGTTATATTTATTTACTGATTGTTTTAAATCAGCATTCAACACTGAATAATTAAGCGCTACTTGCTTTGCGAAATTACGCTTAATAGTTGCTACGTTTTTGTATTGAGCTTGCTGTACCAAGCTTTCTGCATTTTCAATATGATCTTGAGCTGAAAAAGCAGGTACTGATATAAAGTTCAATAATGCCGCCGTAGCTAAAGATTTGGTTATTTTATTTTTCATAAAAATTCCGCCGTTCCATTTTTAGTAACATCTATAAAACAACAATTAGAATAAATGCTCAAGTTAAATTTATAAAATACGTAATTAGTATTAATATTATGTCAAAGTTTAATATACATTACATAAATACCGTAATTTTTATATAAAGCAGGAATCTATTACAAAAAATGTATATTTTGTAAAATAATTTATATACATATCAGTTGGTTAAATTTGGCTTAATAGTTGCTTTAACTATTATTCTAATAACAACACAAAGGAAAAAACAATGACCGATATTGCACATTCTGCGTTTGTAGCATTTTACCTATACTTAATTATGATGTTAGTTCAGTGGGCCGTTGCGACGTTTAGTAAGGCTAAACAACCTGGTGCAGTGCCAGGGAAAATTGATAAAGAGCTATCTCATGGGAGCTTTATATTTAGAGCGCATCGTACTTTTCATAACACCTTAGAAAACAGTGCACTATTTATAGGAACGGTTTTATTTGCTTTTGTGATGAATTACCACAGCTCGGTATTTGCAATATGTATATGGGTATATGTGATTGCACGCTTAATTCATATGGCACTGTATTACGCAATCGCCACCGAGAAAAACCCCAGCCCGCGTAGTTACTTCTTTTTAATAAGTGTGATTGCAAACATTGTGATGTTAGTGCTATTGGGACTGCGATTAGCAAGCTAATGAAATGGTTAAAGCGAAAAGCAAATCGGCTTTTCGCTTTAAAAAATATTTATACTATCGGCAACCAGTACTATTAAAGTCAACCACTAGACTTGCGCCCTCACTGTTTCCAGAGACTTTTAGGTACCCCCAAAATTGCTCCTGATCACGAATGAAAATACACTCGTTATTCGCACTATTGGCAGAGTTTGCAATCTCGTTACTACCATTTGGCCAAGTACTATTCGAGTAACTTAAGTCAATATTACCGCTACCATTTGCTGATGTTATTGAAATACCTGACTGACTATTTACATCTGCAATGGCAAACCACATTGGACCACTGTTACTTAAACATATGACTTCACCATCTTTAAGGCGGCCTTTACTTTGCCCTGATGACGTTGCACATGCATCAGGCAGTGAACTACGCGTTTCTTTATATGATGCAGTGAGCTTTACATTATCATAGTTATTATAACCGTTTACCATTACATGATAGTTTCCTACGTGGGCAGGATTGAAAATACATTGTTCGTTATTTCCTTCAAGGTATGGGCGACAGTCATAGCGAGATAAGGTTGGCTCTGAGTTATAACTGACGTATAAATCAGCATCCCCTGAGCCATCATTTAGACTAAATGTTAATTCGCTAGCGCCAAAAGGGACGTCAAAATTAAACTGTAACTGGGTGTTTTGCTTTTGAGAAATAAAAAGGGGTTGACCATTTATGAGCGTTTGTTTATTGCCTTGAGTATTTTCAGTTACGGTTGCGATAATTGTTTTCATATCAATGTCGCCATCGTTATCAGTGACGGTTAATGATACGGTATATTGACCTGACTGCGTGTAAGTATGTATTGGATTGGCATCTGTGCTGCTAATACCGTCGCCAAAGAGCCAAGTATAACTTACGATATTTCCGTCGCTATCGTTACTACCAACACTTGAGAACGTAATAGGGGTATTTTCTAGGCCCGAATATGGGCCATTTATATTGGCACTCGGTGCAATATTTAACGGCGAACCATATACCAACTGATCGCACCATTGCACAAATTCATTTTCATAGTTATTAGCCCAATGTTGGGTTTTATTTTTGTACGCACGCCAATTTCCTTGACGTGTGTCCGTGAGCATAGCGTTGAGTTGTTCTTTGTAGCGCTCAAACATAAAGCGTACCCCTAAATAGCCCCAACGATAAATTCTATCTTGATCAAAACCATCGTAGTTAGTGGCAAATATTTGCTGCAGGGTAAAGCGCTGTCCATTTTTAATGGTATTTATTGCCGCTTCATTATCATTTTGATTCGCGATGTATTCTGCGACCCCCTCAGACCACCATACAATGTCTTCGGTTGGTGAGTTGAAGTTACCATATAAGTTAAAACGACCGTCTAAGTAATGAACATATTCGTGCTCTAAATTCCATACAAAATGATCCGCTTTTGCATAGCTTGCTTCATAAGCTACAAAGTTGGCTTCGTTATCAGTATCAGAAGGATCGCCCTCTAAATACATTCCGCCATTATTAGTATTAATACCAAAAATGGCTTTGGCATACTTGCTATAGTCGTCACTACTATCAAAAATATTTACGTATAAAAAACGGTTATAATCATTCGCGACAGGCATATTTTCTGTGGCTAATTTAGTATGAAATAACCCTTCTTCAGCCTGCATTGCATCACATGCTGCAGCGTGTTGAGCTGCTGTCATCGCCTGTGAACGGATTTTTATGGTGTTGCTACAATTATATTGCTGGGAAAGTACTTGTTGAGTGAGTGTATCTACAAAATTACAAACACCAAACTTACTGCAATCAGTGTAATAATTTACAATGTCTGCAGCGCCAAGCCACACGGCATCACCATAGCCATAACTTTGATAGGTATTAAAAATATTAGTTAAGCCTGCGTCTACATCAGGTTGAATACTTGCTTTAGAATATTTTTTAAGGCGCGCAAGCTCACTTGCTGCATTTACTATTAAAAACTCTCCGTCAGATCCAATTAACCATTGTTTTTGCGTAAATTCACTTAATTTTATTGCTAAAGCTTTATCGTTTGCTATTAACGTTACAAATTCTCCATTCCACTGCCCGCGATATAGCAACGTAAAAATTCCATTAACTGCATTACTCATATTCCAACTGCTCGCATAACTTTTATCAAAACGCGTTAGCCATTGCTTAACAACTTCAAGATAACGATGTTGTTGTTCAGCACTATCCATTGTAATAATGACTTCTGACAGTGTTTTACCATGGTCATCGTTGTTATCATAAAAATGTTGATTGTTTACAAAGGCATTAATGGCATCTGCAACGCTAGGAGTTACCAATGCAGGAAAGTCGATAGAGTCATTATAAAACTCTGCATAAAAGCCGGTTCGCAAATATAAAAATAAAGCTTCGATCTGCTCATTGCCACCACCAGTGTAACTTTGTGAAAGTGAGTTAGCATGGTTAGCTACAGCAATCATATTATCGGTGGTAAAAATCTGTGGTTGAAGATCGGTTGCAGCGAATAACTCGTTGATACACCGTGTACCTTGGCGCTTTACTTCGTCAATAATCGTAATGGGATTTGCAACAGCAAGGGCATTCAAATCACAATTAACGGCCATTACCTGGCTTAACATTCTCTTCGTTCTAATATGTTGCTGTATTGGCGTTTGTTGAGGTAGCTGTTGCGGCTTTTTTTGTGATTGTGCCACAGGTGCATTGCTATTACTGTATTGGTTTACGCCGTGATGCATGACGCGCTCTACAATAGCAGGCTGCGGTTTAAACGTTCGTTCTTGCTGGGAATGTGCAGTTGCAAAGCCGGTGATACCTAATAGCGGTAAGGCCAAAATAAATTTATATATTTTCATAACTTTCCTTTGATAATGATTATCTCAATCTGTAGTACACAATTGAGGTACAGGGTTGTATCATTTTTCTCCCTTTGCAATCAATAAGTTTTACTTTTAGTTTTAAAGTTAATGCTTTAGTTTGTTAGGTGTTAAGCTTTGGAGGCAATGAAGTCGCATTAGATGCGAAGCACTTGTAGACTTAAAGATTTAAGCAGACTCATAATATTTTTAACTCAATAGCTATTATCTTTAGTGAGCAAGGGCTTATAAACGGGTGAGTTTTGTTGATTTATATAAAGTTATTTGAAGAGATGACTAAATTAATATTCTTTAATGGCGTTTTATTTAAAGCGAATCTGATAGTGAATTCATAATATCACTTTAAAATACGATGCGCGTCTGAGGGGAATTCGGTCCGCGCAATTATTCCTTGGTTTATTGAGTTAGCTTGATTTTTCGGGTCACAATAAAACACATTAATGAGCCTAATGTAACTAAAACAACGCCTTGCCAGAATACGCTGGTGAGCGATATTGATAAGTAAATAGAGGCAAATAGTGTTGATAACACAGGAATAAAGTAAGACAAGGTGCCTAACAACACTAGGTTACCGCCAATGATCGCTTGGTTCCATAGTGCGTAACCTCCACCAATAACAATACCTGCTAATACTAAGGTCAAGCTAGAATATAGGCTAAACTCAAAGCTGGGTTCATTACTCAGTCCGTAACTTATCCATAAAGAGATTGCCGTGGCTGCAAAAAATACACTAATGGCATTTTTACCCTCGCTAAGTTTAACCGTTACACTGCAATACACAGCCCAAATAAACGCCGCTGCAAACGCCATGGAGTAGGGTAATGGATTGTCACTAATATTAGCGGTTAATACTCCTACAGATAAACCACTATTACCTGCAATGCACCATGCAACGCCTAAAAACGCAATCAGTATGCTCGGGTAGACTAATGCGCTTACTTTAATGCGGTTAACAATAATCGATAATAAAATGGTTAACGCTGGCCAAAGGTAGTTAATAATCGCCATTTCTAACGTTTGCTGGCGACTATTTGCAAAGCCAAGCGATAAAGCCAAACACATTTCGTAAATCACAAATAAGCTGCCACCAAAGACTAAATAGCGCTTTGGATAATTGTTTAGCTTTGGTACACCCATGACAAGCATTAAAAAAATCGCACTGACGCTATAAATCAAAGCAGCACCGCCAATTGGGCTAAATAACTCCGATAAATCACGAACAAAAGCAGTTAAACTGCTCCAAAGTAAAATAGCGAGCACCCCATAGAGGGTGTATTTATGTTTAATTAAAAAAGACATGGAGAGCTACTTAATGAAAAACAAAAGTAACACTTTAATATATATCAAGGGGTAGGGCATTAGTTTTACTAACTTTTAGTCTGATAGGTAGTAGCAGCATGTAGGGTCTTTTTAATCGTGGCGCGAGGTTTGTAACCTCGTGAGCAGTTGATAACTGCTCACGCGTTATTCTACTGGCTTACATCCATGTAAGAATAAGTAAGTCCGAGCAAAGTTTTCGCGTCTTGCTAACGCTCCTTACCTACATTCAGTGGGCAACAAAGAGTAAATCCACCCTAGGGAAGAGCTCGATGGGCAGCGCCTGTTTGGCATTGATGCAGCGTTATTGCCTAAATGCCAAACAGATTACTACAAATCTAACCTTAAAAGACCAACAGACCCTAGTTAAATAATTTAAATAGCATCCACAAATATAGAAGGGTTATTTATTCAATATTTACCTGAATGCTGCTTACTTGATTATCGTAGGTCGCTGAAACAATAAAACTACCAGCGCTATTCGTTTTACTGGTTAATCTATAAACCGCATTCTCTGTACCTGCGCTAATTAATTTTGTAGTTACCAAACTGCTTCCATTAATGCTCCAATCAGCAAATTCAGTTACATTCACACTTGAAGTTTCATCACTGCCATTAGCCGTCAGTGTGAGATTAATTGAACCAAGAGGGGTCATAGTTAATATTGAACTGCCATCATTTATTTGAAGATCATTTAAATCATCAGAACCATCGACTGTTACTGTAATAATTTTCTGCTTGTTGCCACAGCTGCCAATTAATTGAGTTTCACCAGACTTGAGAGCAACAAGCGTTCCTTTGTTTTCGCCTTCATCTGTTATACCAATATAACGGGTTCCTACTTGCGACCAAGTAATAGTGTCATTAATAGTCTTAGCTTCTTGAGCTACCAAAGAGGCAATTGCACTAACTTGAATACGATCGCCAATATTAAGATTGATCTCTTCAGTTGGCTCATCATTAACTAAAATATCGATAGACTCTAAATTTTTAGGATCTGCTTTCACTGTCAGCTTACCAAGAACATTGTCTATTTTAGCTGTAATAGTTGTATCTTCAACATCAGGAGCGGATGTAAACAATAAGCCGTCAGAGTTGATTGTTGCAGTACTGCCGTTATCAACAGCAAAACTTAAACCTCTAATGGTATTTAAAGATGTATATCCATCAGCATAGGTAAGATCGGCTGATAATTGCGCAGGTATACATGTATTAATGTAATCAATGTTAGAAGCGGCTGTTTTTAAGTTAATTTCAGTGACTGAGACATCACTTACTGAAACCTCACCTTCACCTGAGATATCATTGATGGTAGTTCCTGTGATAGATACAGCCCCTTGGTTTGCTGTAGTACTCGAAACCGCATTTACAACACCATTACTATTTACAGTTGCAATAGTCGGATCGTTAGATTCCCAGGTTAACTCACTAGTAATGTCGCGCGTGTCACCATTACTATCTATACCCGTAGCACTTAATTGTAATGTCTCACCTGGCTTTAAGCGTTTTTGATCTCCAACTATCTTAACAGATTCAATAATGGTGCCTTCAGAACGAAGTTTGTCTAACTGTATTGCTTTTGCAAGATCCGTTGTATCACTTTCAGAACCGCAACCCGTAACGCTGATAATAAATAATGTGGTTACAGATAATTTAAAAAAACTGTGTGTATTAATCATATTTCTATTGCTTCCTTTCATACATAACTAAAAGTGATAAACAAAGCCTAAGGTATAACCTATTATTTCAATATCATCACCTTTGAAAAGGGATTGATAACCAAGTCTTATTTGAGTGTTTTCTAAATAAGGAATTTGCTGGTGCATTGCGACTCCCCAAGAAAAACCATCATATTTATAATCACCATTTATTGACGCGGAAGGATTAGACACAACAACTTGATTTTTTGCATAACCCAATGAAACGTCCAGACCAAAGCCATTGACTACATCAGATTGCATAACAAAATAAAGGGCCAAGCTTTTGTCTAAATTAAACTCAGTATTGTAGATATGATCGCTGCTGCTAGATGCTAGGTAATGCGCTTCAAAAGCCATGTTATTGTTACTGATACCAGCACGTATTAACGCACTTTTAGGGGTTGCGTTTTCATTACTTATTTTGATATCACTCATCATGTAGTCAACACCAATATATGGAGTATCAGCAAAACTATTGAATGATGCGGTAAGTAAAAGTAGTGTATAAATTTTTTCCATAAATCTTAACTTATAGTCCATCGGTATTTTGGGTACAAATAGTATTAAATCGCCTTGCATTAATCAAGCTGAGCAGTTTACTTAATATATAATTAGCGGTTAATTATACTTTTTCGAATACATTATAATTATTCAAAATGTTATCAAGATAAGAATTTAATTAGGTGTGTAAGGTATCGAAAGTAGTACCTTACACACTGGTATTTATTCAATACCAATAAAGCCGCCAGTTTGATGTACCCACAGTGCAGCGTAAATGCCGCCTTGGGCAATTAACTCATCGTGACTGCCTTGCTCTACAACACCACCTTCATCAAGCACAATAAGCCTGTCCATTTGTGCAATGGTTGATAATCGGTGTGCAATAGCAATAACCGTTTTGCCTGTCATTAAATCATCTAAGCTTGCTTGAATAGCTGCTTCTACCTCTGAGTCTAAAGCGCTGGTGGCTTCATCAAGTATAAGAATAGGCGCGTTTTTAAGTAACACCCGAGCAATAGCAATCCGCTGGCGTTGCCCGCCCGAGAGGGTTACTCCTCGTTCGCCCACTTGTGCCTCAAAGCCTTTATTGCCTTTGCTGTCTTCTAAATCGTTTATAAAATCGAGCGCTTTGGCTTGTTTGGTCGCATCGAGCATTTCCGCTTCGGTTGCATCAGGTCTGCCGTATAAGATGTTGTCTTTTACTGAGCGGTGCAGTAGTGAGGTGTCTTGGGTGACCATAGCGATATAGCGGCGAAGGCTTTCTTGGCTTACATCAGTTATATTTTGGCCATCAATACTAATACAGCCTTTGGCTGTATCGTAAAAACGTAGCAACAAGTTAACTAATGTGGATTTACCCGCGCCAGAGCGACCCACTAAGCCAATTTTTTCGCCCGGTTTAATATTTAAGTTTAAACCGTTAATTACTGGACCTCGGTTATTTTCATTAGCGGTTTTACCATAATTAAAGTGTACATTGTTAAAGTCGATTGCCCCTTGAGTTACTTTTAAACTATCGGCTTTTGGCTTGTCATCAACCGCAATCGGGTTTGAAAGGGTGCGCATGCCATCGGCTACGGTACCAATGTTTTCAAATAAGCTGCTAATTTCCCACATGATCCATTGGGCCATGCCATTAAGCCTTAACGACAAACTCAATGCTACTGCAATAGCCCCCGCACTAATGGCACTTAACGACCATAAATACAAAGACACCGCTGCCACCGAAAATACCAGTAAATAGTTCAAGCTTTGAATAACCACATTAAGGCTGGTTACCAAACGCATTTGTTTATATACAGGCTGTAAAAATACGTCCATGCTTTGTTTAGCATATTGCTCTTCGCGTTGGGTGTAAGAAAACAGCTTAATGGTTGAAATATTGGTGTAGCTATCAACAATACGGCCGGTCATTTCTGAGCGTGCGTCAGCTTGTGAGCTTGCAATGCTTTTTAACCGTGGTACAAAGTAAATTTGCACGCAAATATATAATGCTAACCACACTAATAACGGCAGCATCAAGCGCCAATCTGAGGCGGCCACTAAAAACACCATTGAGCCAAAATAAACGGCAATGTACATCAATACATCAAGTAACTTAGTCACTGACTCTCGCACAGCCAATGAGGTTTGCAGTACTTTAGTGGCTATTCGCCCGGCAAATTCATTTTGATAAAAGCTAACACTTTGGCGTAATAAATAACGGTGCGCTAGCCAACGAATCGACATCGGATAGTTGCCTAATAAAGCTTGATGTAAAATGGCCGACCTAAAAAATACCACCACAGGCATCACAACTAGGAGCATTAACCCCATTTTTATTAATTCGGATTGTTGCTGCAAAAAAAGTTCTTCAGGGGTGTACTCGCCAAGCCAGTCAACCAGTTGCCCCATGTAACTAAATAAAGACACTTCTAAAATAGCTAATAATGCGGCACTAAGCGACATAAGCACCAACGACAGTTCCATGCCTTTGGTGTAATGGCGGCAAAATGCAAATAAGGTATTAGGAGGCTGAGACGGAGAACGCTCCGGAAACGGTTTAGTCATCCGTTCAAATAATCGATACATATTAGAAGCTTATTAAGTATTTATAGAGATGTCCCATTATACCATTGTAAAATACAAAGGCGCAGTGGGAATGAGATGTTTAAGTGTTATCTTAAGTTGAGTTAACGCTTTAAAGTTTTGTGTGACCGGTTTTATTTTTTACCAGCCAGTAAGATATACCTAAGGCTATTGTTACCAATGCAAGGCCAACAATTTGCTCTGAGGTCACTAATTTTAAATCTAAAACAATAATTTTACGTGCCACAGCCATTAGTGCGGTGGCAATAACCAGTTCAACCGGCAGTGAGCTTGAACCTAAATATAAACGAATGTTAGTAAATATTTCTACTGCTATAAGCACCACCATAAAAGCACCAAAGGTTTGTAGAATGTCTTCAATGTTTAATAAAAAGTAAGGGGGAGAGCTCAATCGCATATATAAAACATATACTACATCAGCAATACTCCAAAAAATAACCAACACCATGAGTACCGCTAATATTTTAATGGCAAAGCGAATCGCATGATGTAAATACTGCATAAGGGGATCAACATGATCCTCAGGTAATTCTTCGTGTTTCTTCATATTTTTACAGCACCTTATTATTTTAAACAGGGTATATAAAATGATAGCTGATTAATCGTGTTTCTCTCCTTAGTATACGTACAAATCAGTATAAGTGATTATTTTTATTAAACTAGCGTACTTATTAGTTGCAAATGAACTAGGCCGAGCAAGCTAGCTAATGTTAACTAAATGTAATTTAACCTGAGGTTTTTAACGTCTATCTCAAATGCATTGCTGTATAACTGCAGAGCTGTCATTTTAAAAACATCAACAATAAGGATTAAACTGCTATGTCAATTTCACCTTTAAAGTTAGTTACTCGGATTATTAAGTATAGTGCGGTTGCATCTGTTTGTAGCGCGTCATTTTATAGTGTGGCGACACAAACCACACAACAAGCATCATTGCATAATATTGCAGGGCAAATTTCAGCGCAGCGTATTGGAGATGATATTCAAACGTTGGTGGATTTTGGGACTCGCCATACTTTATCTGAAACTAAATCGGATACTCGTGGTATTGGCGCGGCAAGGCGTTGGATAAAAAAAGAATTTGAAGCAATTTCTGCACAGTGTGGTGGCTGTTTAGAAATACTAGAAGTAAAGCAAACCATTTCGGGAGAAAAGCGTATTCCTAACCCTGTAGAAGTGGTTAATATAATTGCGATTCAGCGCGGTAATACCGATCCTAACCGTATGGTGATGATGTCGGGAGATATAGACTCGCGGGTTAGTGATGTTATGGACTTTACTAGCGATTCACCGGGGGCAAACGATAATGCATCAGGGGTGGCCGGTGTTATTGAAGCTGCACGGGTGTTATCGCAATATACGTTTAATGGCTCAGTGGTATACGCCGCACTCTCAGGTGAAGAGCAAGGTTTATTTGGTGGTAAAATTTTAACTGCTTACGCACAAAAAAATAACTGGCAGGTTCATGGTGTTTTAAATAACGACATGATTGGCAATATTACCGGCATTAATGGCGTAACCGATAACACAACTGCACGCATTTTTTCTGAAGGCACGCGCGTCGTTGAAACTAAAGAACAAGCCCGCACTCGTCGTTTTACCGGCGGCGAAGTTGACTCAGCGAGCCGTAATTTAGCACGTTACATAGACACCATTGCTGATAAATACATTGAAAACTTAGATACCATGCTGGTATATAGGCTCGACCGCTTTGCCCGAGGCGGGCATCACCGTCCGTTTAATGATGCGGGCTTTGCGGCTGTGCGTATTATGGAAACCAACGAGCATTATGACCGCCAACATCAAGACCTGCGCACAGAAAATGGGGTTGTGTACGGTGATACCATTGATGGGGTCGATTTTGATTACGCCGCAAAGCTAACTTCATTAAATGCGGTTAGTCTTGCGTCAATGGCATGGGCTCCTGCGCCTCCAAAAGAAGTGAGAATTAGTGGTGCTGTACGCGCCAGTACCACTCTTACTTGGCAGCCAACAGAAGATGAAAATGTAGCGGGCTACCGTATATACTGGCGCTACACCAGTGAGCCACAATGGCAATATAGCCAATGGGTTGATAATGTCAGTGAATTTACACTAAAAAATGTGGTTATTGATAACTACTATTTTGGGGTGGCTAGCGTGAATCAACAGGGTATTGAGTCGCCAGTGGTATTCCCAGGTGCTGTAGGCTCGTTTGATCACAATATAAAGTAAGTGTGCTTTGCTTGAAAATTCAGCAAACAGCTGCGAATAAGGTGTTAAGCACGCTATTTATGCTTGCGCCTTATTTGTTATGCCCTTAAAGTGTAAACAAAGAAGTAAAAAGGTTATTAAAATGCAGCAACAAGAACAACAACCATTAACACCAAAGCAGCAAGCTGAACTTCAGCAACAAGAAATTAAATGGCAGCGCGAGTGTTTTCAAAATGCACAACAACATTTAGCTGAAAAAGGCATTATGCCTAAAACCTTGCTTGAAAAAGAAAGTCGTTTTTTAGCGCCTTTATGTGCGCTTTGGAAATTTAAAGCGCAAAACGGTAAGAGTTACTGGGTGATCACAGGTCGTTTACCAACCGATCACGCTGAAGCGTCTGCAGCAAAAGATGCACGTGATGCCATGCGTTATTTTTCATTGCAGTGGCAGTTAAAGGCCGACCAAATTATTACAGCGGGTCCGCGTGATAAAACCCAAGCCGACTTTGCAAACTTACTTATAAATCGTGCTCACGGCTTATATGAAATGCATGAAAATGAGCAGCTTTGGGCAAAAGAACCAGCTTAAAAATAAACGTAATTACCCTTTAAAAAAACCTAACTTAGGTAACTAAGTTAGGTTTTTTCAGCTATTGCCTTGCAAGAAGCTTAATACGCGCTATCTACTCGCACTGTGTTATTGGTTAAGTAGATTAGGCGAACATTATCCCCTTGATGAAAACGCATAGCGGGATCGCTGTCTTGTACCACCATAAATTGCTCACCACTTTCTACTTGTATCAGTAATTCAACGAGCTGTGTGTTTTCATAGCGCTGTGTTTGCTGCTGATTATGAGCAACGTTACCACCAATCACCGATCCTAAAATAGTCGCTACAGTACGACCACTGCCGCCGCCAAACTGGTTACCAATAACGCCGCCTATTAAGGCACCGCCAAAGGTTTTCCAGCCGTTACTTTTGTCTTGTACTAATTGTTGCTCAGTAATAGTGCGCACCGACTTTACTTTACCAAATAGTACTTGCTGTACAGGAACGGCTTTATTTCGTTCGTACTTGGCAAACGTTGGGGCACTTACTACTAATAAAGCGCATAAAATTAAGCTAAGCGTTTTCATAATTCGCTCCTGTTATTACCAACCAAACGTTGATTTTTCACGCGTTTTACGAATTTCAGTTTCGTCAGCCCATTCAATAAGGCCGCTTTGCATATCCATTAAACGTATTGTAAATTTGTAGTACACATCGGCTTTATCTGCATTAGATTTAACAATGCTTGATAGGTTACCGTACAGCATATATTGCGCACCAATTTGCTTACCAAAAGCCACCGCAGTACTTGGGTTGACTAAGGCGTCTTCGTTTTGAAATGTAATTTGCTCACGAACCGCCTCTACACGGGTCATATCAACAAATCTAAATTTGCCGCTACGCAGTAATTGTGTAGAGATTGAGTCGGTGATTGATTCTGTATCTATGTGTTCACTAGTTTTATTTTTAATACGCTCTACAAATACCACAGGGCGTGTATTGGCGGTCATAGTACCAACTACAGGCGAACTAAGCAGAGAGTCGGTCATTTGCGAGGCAACTTTTTGTAAGTCAGTAGAGCCAAAGTTTATATCTGTGGTTTCTACGGCTTGGGCATCACCATAGCTGACAACTGCTTTATTGGCACAGCCTGCAAGTGTCAGTGCCGCTAAGCCTAAAATTGCATAACTAGACAGTGATTTAAATTGTTTATTGATCATCATGATTTCCTTTAATCTTTAAATTCTTGTGCGTCGGTTGATACTTCTCTTACCGCTAATGAGAAGGTAACGGCATTAGAGCTAGGCGCTAGTCCTGCAAGCTGAGTTTTAGCAAAGCCAAATAATGTAAGGGCTTGCCACGGTGAGTGATTGCCTTTAATAACAAAGCCATCTTTATCAAACCAGTTAAATTGATACTGTAAGTATTGCGACTTTTTATAGGTACTCGCTAAAGTAACTACCACGTCGGTAAGGTTATTTGTTTGACGCGTTTTTACATCACTTATTAAAAGCTTTTTAGCTAATTGTGGATTATTAACATTGAGCTGCTCTTTATAAGCGCTGGCAGTTTGCTCAACCCCAATACCTGAGGTTACAGGTCGGCTGCTACACGCGCTAAGCATAAACAGCGCAATAACGGGAAGTATGTATTTCATGATGGCTCCTAAAGTTGCACTACATGGGAGTTAAAATAGTTATTGACAGAGGTTAGGTATATTAACGTTAACCCTTGCTTACTAACGGTAAAATTTATTGGCGGTTGCGAGCCAACGTTTAAAGTATGTTCTCCTGCTTTTACTGCACTGCGGGCAAGGCTGATCTGATTAGGCAGGGTAAGCCAACTACGCGTATCTGCTTGCTCAGATGCAAGATTATACAAATTAGCCAAAATGTTCCCTACATCACCGGCACTGCGCGCAAGCTCTGCACGCATTTTTTCTTTAGCGACAAGGCGTAAAATTTGTCTTGAAACACGCCCAGCTACTTGCTGCTCTAAGGTTTTAGCAGCCAGTGCTTCTAAATGTACTAACGGGCTTAATGCTAATACTTGGTTATTAACTTTTATATTATTCACGGCACTGCTGTAGGCATTATTTATATAAACAGGCATTGCTAGGCTATAAAAGCGGGCATCCCCCTGCGAAGTATAAATAGGCAATCGCAATTTAAACTCGTGCTGTTTTGGTATAAGACCTTGTTCAAATAATATAACTACTTCGCCTTGATTTTTATCTATGGTGTTTACTTCACCAAACTGTCGTTTAAATTGTTTGTAGTCATCCGCAAAGCCTTGCTGCTTAGCAAGGCGCAATATATCTTGCTGTAAATACGGATTGCTAGGTTGTATTTCGAGCGCTTTTTTATAGTCTATGTAGGCATCATCGCCTTGCTTTGCCGTTTCATACAGCAGCCCTGATAGGTAAAACGTATACGCATTTTGAAAGCCATTTTTTACCGAGCGAGTTAAATTATCCATGCCTGGGTAGTGTTGTTGTGCTTGAGCAACGGCATTATCAAACTCGCTTTGATTATCGAGTAGTGCATCAACTTGTACTTTATTGGCACGGCGTATTTCAACTAATGCGCTCTCAATATCGCGCTTATAAACATAATTAAGTGCTTTGTAGCTATGCAACATACTCATTTCGTAAGCAGGTGGGATATAACCTATCGCTGAGTCGTTAGTTAACAGCGCATTACTTTGCTCAAGCCCTGCACTTACTTGTATTTTGGCTGCTTGGCGCTTAGCTTGCATCTGTTGGTAGACAGTTTCAAAATATGTTTGCGCACTGTCTGGATTATTAGCTAAATCAGCAATACGCCCTTGCTCTAATTGGTTCAGTAAATAATTACTGTGGGCTTTACTGTTGGTTTTTATAAGGGTGCGTGCATTTTCAATATTATTATTGCTAATAGCTTGCCTAACAGGGGTGGTGTTTGTGGCATAATCATTAAACAAGTCGTTAAAGCCAATAGTGCTGCAACCACTTACAATAAAGCAAAAACTGAAAATTAAAATGTGACGCACACGCACTCCTTTTATCTATTTTATAAGGTTAACACATGGCTTATAAATGTAGGTGTGAAAGATTGTAAAAAAGCGTAGTGTATAAACATTAAAGCTTTATCATTAAAAAATAACCATATTAACGTTTACAACAATGGACGCTAATTTAACCTGTACATAAAAACGGTACATATTTATCAATACGTTAGGAATTTATTTGAAAGCCACTCTGTTTACTATTATCGCGTTAGTTGCCTTTGCTGCCAATTCGTTATTGTGTCGCTTAGCATTAGCTCAAGGTTATATTGATGCGTGGAATTTCACTGTTATACGGCTTCTCAGCGGGGCAGTGTGTTTGACCATTATTATGCTGCTCTATACAAAGCAGTTAAATAAAAATGCACAATTAAGTGGTTCTGTTATTAACGATACCGGAAGCTGGCGAAGCAGTGTGAGCTTGCTGATATACGCGCTGTGTTTTTCTATAGCTTATATAGAGTTAGATACCGGTATGGGCGCGCTTATTTTATTCTCCGCGGTGCAATTTACCATGATCGGCTGGGGCATCTATAAGCAAGAGCGCTTAATCGCTGTGCAATGGCTTGCATTTATTGTGGCGTTTGCGGCTTTTGTTTACTTAATGCTGCCTTCGCAAACAGCGCCACCGGTAATGGCGGCAGTATTAATGAGCATAAGTGGCGTGGCATGGGGAATATACAGTATTCGTGGCAAGGCGTGTGTGTCACCACTTAGGGCCACCACTTATAACTTTATTCGCAGCTTATTAGTGCTACCTATTTTAATTGTGGTGGGTATGAGCCAGCTTAAGAATGTACGCATGGAAGGGGTGTTACTTGCCATTGGCTCAGGTGCGATAGCATCTGGTGTTGGTTACAGTATTTGGTATGTGGCTATGCCATTATTAAAAAGCACGCATGCAGCTATAGTGCAGTTATGCGTGCCCGTTTTGGCAGCTATTGCAGGAGCGGTGTTTTTATCAGAAACCTTAACTGTGCAATTTATGCTCCCGAGCAGTATTATTTTACTAGCGGTATTGGTTTTTACGTTAAATAAAAAAACTAATAACACTGCTTAGCTGGTGGACTCACATTGAGCACAAAGCGTTCATACAAAGCAGGTAAGTGGGTTAAAATAGCGTCTTTACCTAATAAATCACTCTCTTTAATGCAGTTGTGTAATACCTCAACTGACAGGTGCCTCATAAGCTGCTCTGACTGCGAAATATGGCTAATATGCCAAAGTTCTGGGGCAACACCGCCTAAATCGTGCTGATAAGGCCGATAAAATCCAAATTCTGCCAGGTGGGTGTCTAGCCATTGACTCAGTTCGGCAAAAGGTCCGCCATGCTGATATTCATCGGGGGTTAGTTGCAACTCATAATCGTCACTCACTGCGCCTTTATCAAAAATATCTAAGTCAGTGCCTAAATGATGGCGACTTGCCCCTGGCAGTGCAGAGTACAGCATTATGGCGGTACATTTTTCAATATCACTCAGTGAATTTAGTTCAACGGCTTGTTGCGCTTTATTTAACACCACGCGCTTATTTGAAAATTTAGCATTCCAAATAGCTGATTGACGATTAAAATCTCGAAAACTTGATGCAATACATAAATCAAAGCCAGCGGATGCGGCCGCTGATTGCAGTGCAACAAAGTCGTTGACAATATTGGCATGCAAATAATGGTTTTGTATGGCGACTAGGTGTGCATCACTTTGTCCGGTGATGCATTGTATGAGTTCTTTATTTGCAGTCATTAAGTTAACAGTTGTTCTAATATTTGCTCGTAAATATCTGCCAGCGCGATCAGGTCATCTGTGCTAACACACTCATCAACTTTATGAATTGTGGCGTTACGTGGCCCCAGCTCGATTACTTTAGCGCCGGTTTGAGCAATAAAGCGGCCATCTGATGTCCCACCTGTTGTTTCTAAATTAGTGGTTAAGCCAGTTACTGATTTAATGGCAGCGACGGTAGCATCAACTAACGGACCGTGATCGGTTAAAAACGGTAGGCCATTTACAATCCAATTTAGTTCGTAATTCAAATTATGTTTTTGTAAAATCGCGTTCACTTCTTGTTGCAGCTGCTGATGAGTAACTTCGGTGCTAAACCTAAAGTTAAATTGTACTTCAAGCTCACCGGGGATCACATTACCAGCACCTGTGCCACCATTAATGTTAGAGATTTGAAAGCTGGTGGCTGGGAAAAAGTCGTTACCCATATCCCAGACAGTTTGGCTTAATTCGGTTAAAGCTGGTGTGGCTAAATGAATTGGGTTTTGCGCTAAATGCGGGTAAGCCACATGACCTTGCACGCCTTTAATAGTTAAAAAACCAGTTAAAGAACCACGACGACCATTTTTAACCACATCACCGAGTACATCGCGCGATGAAGGCTCACCAACAAGACACATATCAATTTTTTCACCGCGCTCTTCTAAAGTATCTATTACGCGGGTAGTGCCGTTAATAAACGGGCCTTCCTCATCTGAGGTAATTAAAAACGAGATAGAACCTTTATGATCAGGGTGCTTAGATACAAAACGCTCTGTGGCTACAACCATAGCTGCCAGTGAGCCTTTCATGTCGGCAGCGCCACGACCATGTAATAAACCGTCTTCAATTAGGCCCGCAAAAGGCGGGTGCTGCCAGTTTTTTTCAGGTCCAGTGGGCACCACATCAGTATGACCGGCAAAACAAAAATGGGGCGATTGCGTACCTTTACGTGCCCATGTGTTTAGGGTATCGGTAAAAAATAGCGATTCAATATCAAAGCCAATAGCGCTTAGACGTTCATTCATCATATGTTGGCACCCAGCATCTTCAGGTGTAACCGACTCTCGCTGAATTAAGGCTTGGGCTAGGGTAATTACTGGATGGGTCATTATTTAAAAATCTCATCGTATTGGGCTGCTTTAAAGCCTAAGTGGTACTGCCCGTTATTAACAAGTACAGGGCGTTTGATCATTGCAGGTTGTTCAACCAATATATCGATAGCAGTTTGCTTAGTTAAGTTTTGCTTTTGCTCATCCGAAAGCGCTCTGTAGGTTGTGCCACGTTTATTAACAAGTTGTTCCCAGTCAATATGCTCTGCAAAATCGCTAACCATATTATGATTAACGCCATCTTTACGATAGTCATGGAAAGTGAATGCGATGTCATTATCGCTTAGGTATTTTTTTGCTTTTTTAATAGTGTCGCAGTTGCTAATGCCATAGAGAGTGATCATAAACCTACTTCTTTTTGATAATAGTTAATAAGGTATCTACACCAGCATTGACCTGCGGGTGAGAATAATGAAAAGTGCCTAAGTCGTGGCCATTGAGTATGATAAGGCTAGCTAAAATAGGCGCATCGAGTTCACGCAAATCAAAGTAAGCTAGGCGCTGTCCTTTGGTTATTTTGCTGCCATTAAGCTGAGCAATATGAGTATGCGTGAGAGTTTGAGAATCAGGCACAGCTAAGTTTATTAATACTTTTAAGCCATTTTTAGCTTTTAGAATAAATTCGCACCCGCCGCTTTTAACTTGCAATAAAGTACCATTAAATGGCGCTAACACTTTATGGCTAGTTAAGCTGACAATAATCCCTGGTCCTAAAGTTCCAAAGCGGAAAAAAGCTTCAGGATGCGCGTCCATTTGCATAATTTTGCCACTGAACGGACTGGTTATTTGTATTGCGCTTCGGCAAATTTTATTTTTAGTTAAATAGCTAACGTCTTCAGATTTCATTATTAATTAAGTTACCACGTTGTAGCCATCGGCTTTAAGAGCAGCCATTGCTTTGTTGACGGTTTGCTTTTTTACTAAAATATAGTCGGTGTCATAGGTTGAAATTGAAAAAATTGACACGCCAGCTCTTGCTAATACTCCTGAAATATTTGCCATAATACCGGTTAACGAAAACCCTAATGGGCCAATTACTTCTAATGCTTGCCAATTCGATTCTGTATCTTGGCTATCAATTATAAAGTCATCAGGGCAAACGACCGAGAGTTCATCGTGCGTTTTTGAAATAAAAAATAATGGTTGCTTTAACAGGGCAGGAGGGATGTCGGCATCAAGCGCTAAACTATGAATTGATAAAACAGTGCTGTGTAATTGTAGTGTTTGTTTTGACATAAAACCCATCCCTAGCAGCAAGATAATAGCTTTATAGTATAGAGTATTGAATCTAAGTTAAAGGCCCAAACTGAGCCGTTGTTAAAGTTTTTATTAATTAAAAAATAATTGTCCACAATTTCTGTGGATAAGCTTGGGGGTTGTAAGGTATAAATAGCCTAACCTATTAATAATTAATTAAAAATTGGCTAGGCTATAAAAGGGGCATGTTAGTTAAAGGGGTTAATTAAGTGCCTCAGCTTGCGCTGCTTGAATGGCAGTTAAAGCAATGGTATACACTATGTCGTCAACTAATGCGCCACGGCTTAAGTCGTTAACTGGTTTACGCATCCCTTGCAGCATCGGACCTATACTGATCAAATCAGCGCTTCGTTGTACCGCTTTATAGGTGGTGTTGCCAGTATTTAAATCAGGGAATATAAACACCGTTGCTTTACCTGCAACAGGGCTGTTAGGTGCCTTTTTAATCGCTACACTTTCCATAATTGCCGCATCATACTGTAGTGGTCCATCTATAATTAGATCTGGGCGCTTTTGCTGGGCCAGTTTAGTTGCCGCTCGCACTTTTTCTACATCAGCCCCACTGCCTGAATCACCAGTACTGTAACTTATCATGGCTACGCGAGGTTCAATACCAAATGCTGCTGCTGAGTCGGCAGATTGAATTGCAATGTCGGCTAGTTGTTCGGCATTAGGATCGGGATTAATAGCGCAATCACCATAAACTAGAACCTGATCCGGTAATAGCATAAAGAACACAGATGACACTAATGATGAACCTGGCGCGGTTTTGATTAACTGTAGCGGTGGGCGAATGGTATTGGCAGTGGTGTTTACCGCACCCGATACCAGACCATCGACTTTACCTTGCTCTAGCATCATGGTGCCAAGTACGACGTGATCTTGTAGTTGCTCTTGGGCGACTACTTCGGTAAGACCTTTATTCTTACGGATTTCCACCATAGGTGCTACGTAGTCATTTATGATACTGCTTGGCTCAATTACAGTTACATGCTCGTTAAGCTCAATGCCTTGCTGCTCGGCTATACGCAATATTTCATCACGATCACCTAATAAAATTGTTTTAGCAATGCCACGCTGGCCACAAATAGCGGCTGCTTTAATGGTTCTAGGTTCGTTACCTTCAGGCAATACAATTGTTTTTTCGGCTTTACGAGCTTTTTCAGTCAATAAATACCTAAAGGCAGGAGGGGATAGTTTTCGGGTTTTCCCCACACTTTTAGCTAAGGTATCTAACCAATCAGAATCTATATACTCTGCGTTATGATCTTTTACCTTTTCAATGCGCTGTTCATCATCGCTTGGCACTTCTAGGTTAAAGTTATGCAGTAATAACGAGGTGCGCCAAGTGTCGCCTTCGGTTGCTAAAATAGGCAGCCCTGTTTGCATGGCTTGTTCGCACAGCGCCATGATGCGCGGCTCAGGCTCAAAGCCACCGGTGAGCAAAATAGCGCCTAGTTTAGTACCGTTCATAGCAGACAAGCAGGCTGCAACCAATATATCTGAACGATCGCCTGGGGTGACCAATAACGCACCTGGGGTAAAATAATTTAGAATATTTGATACTGTACGGGCACAAAAAGTAATGCGTCTTAGTCGACGATGCACCATGTCGCCTTCATTAATAATAGTGGCTTTTAGATAAGCACTTAAATCTTTAACGCGTGGCGCTACCAGCTCAAAATCCCACGGAATGGCACCAAGTAACATAAAAGGGTTTTTTCTAAAAATTGGTAAAGAAGCCAGGCGGTTAAGCTCGTTATCAAGCGCTTCTGGCTTGTAAGTATCGACTAAATCAGCGCGAGCACGGCCTTCTTCATCTAGAGGGGCATTTACTTTATTGAAAATACAACCCAGCACACGAGGGTGATCTATGCCACCGTAATTTCCAGCAGCAATTTCAAGGCGATCTTCAATTTGGGTAATACTGTAATTCCCAGGGGTAAGCACAAATACAATATCGGCCCCTAAGGTTTGTGCAATTTCACGGTTTATGCGTCCTGCATAAGGTTGGCGACGAGTTGGCACCATTCCTTCGATTATGGCCACTTCGTCATCGTTTATCTTACTTTGAAAACGCTCAACAATTTCTTCTAATAAGTCATCACCTTTACCATCACCAATCATTTGCTCTGCGTAATCGAGTGCAAATGGTGTTGGCGGCTTAATCGGTGATCCTTGAGTAACAATTTGGGTCGATTTTTCAGGGCCAGTTTCACCTGCACGCGGCTGGGCGATAGGTTTGAAAAAGTTAACCTTAACCGTCTTTTGTTCCAGCGCTCTTACTAAACCAACTGATACTGAGGTTAAACCTACCCCTGTAGAGATAGGTACCAACATAATACGACGAGCCATATTATAACTCCTTGGTGATGTTTGCGGCGTCGAGTGCAATAACCCATTCTTCGTTGGTAGGCATAACCACCGCTTTGCTTGTTGAATTAGCAGCGCTGATTAATCCAGCTTGGCCAAACCGTGCATCAAGGTTTGCTTGAGGGTCTAAATTGATACCCAAAAATGCTAACTGTGTAAGTACTTTTTCGCGAATAATATCGGAATTCTCGCCAATCCCACCGGTAAAAATAAGCGCATCTAATTTTTGCAGCGGTACCATGTAGGCGGCTATTTGTTTTGCTAAGCGGTAGCAAAACATATTAAGTGCCAGCATGGCTTGCGAGTTGCCAGCAATAGCAGCCTCTTCAATAGTACGGCAATCGTTTGATAACTCGCTTATTCCTAATAGGCCACTCTTTTGATTTAGCAGGTCATCAATTTGCTGCGCAGTGTAATCAAGCTGCGTAGTTAAAAAGTTAAATAACCCTGGGTCAATGTCACCACAACGGGTACCCATTACAAGTCCTTCAAGCGGGGTTAAGCCCATGCTGGTATCGACACTTTTACCGTTTTTGATTGCACACACCGAGCAGCCATTGCCTAAGTGGGCGCTAATAAAGTTACTTTCTTCAACAGGTAAAGCCAGCATTTTAGCGGTTTGACCTGCTACATAAAAATGGCTAGTGCCATGAAACCCATAGCGTCTAACCCCAAAGTCCTTATAAAGTTGATAAGGAAGGGCATATAGATAAGCAACCTCATCCATAGTTTGATGAAATGCGGTATCAAACACGGCTATTTGTGGTAAATCTTTAAATGATGCTTGTGCTGATGAGATGCCCAGTAAATTAGCGTGACCATGTAAAGGGGCTAGTGTGGCTGCTTGGGTAATACCTGCAATGACGTTATCGTCAATTAAAACTGATTGAGTAAAGTGCTCGCCACCATGTACTACGCGATGGCCCACAGCTACTAATTGATCGTCTAAATTGTGATCTTTTATTAAATCAACCAGCGTATCAATTGCTTGGGCATGTGCTTGGTTAGCAGCAAGCTTAATAGTGGTTTTTTCTCCCTGAAACTTATATTTAATTGAGGGAGCATTATCACCTAGGCGCTCAGCTAAACCTGATATAATGTCGTTTCCTGTGTTTGCATCAATAATTGCAAACTTTAGACTTGAGCTTCCACAATTGAGTACCAAAACATGGTTCGGATTATTTGGGAGTGTTGGCATAGATTCATTTTCCATTTAAGTATTAATCAGTACACTTGGTTGATGTATAAGCCTTTGTGGCTTAGATAAGCCTAGACTAAAGTGTAGTAGACTTTATTAAAAGAGCTTTGTGAGATTCTTTCGATAATTTATGCTTTTTGTGAGTTTTACTAATGAAATTAAGCATTTTTACCGATAAAGTGAAAGCAGCTATAATTGTGTTACACTTTTATAAGTATTACGTTTGTTGAAATGTTACAAACCGAGACTATGAGGATTTATTAATGCAAAAAAGTGTGATATCGCAAGTTCAATTAGGGCGTTCTTATGCTAAAACATGGCCAATGCGTAAAGAGGTCGCGCCATTATTTGCAGAATTTAAAGTGATCAGAGCCACTGAGCTTGCAATCACAGTAATGCCAATATTAGCCATGCTGACCCTGTTTTTTCAGATTAATTATTTAGGCTCAGATTTTCTGCCCCAAGCGATTGCCAGTAGTCTGTTTTTTATCTCGTTGCCATTACAAGGGCTTTTATGGTTGGGTAAACGTGCGCAAACTGAATTAGAGCCTGCTATGCAGCAATGGTATAACGAGTTATTTGCAAAAATGGTTGCTAACGGTTACGACGCGCAAATGGGAAAAAACAAGCCCCGCTATTTGGAGCTTGCCGAATTACTAAAAGATATGTTCGATAAAATGGATAAAACTTTTACTAAAGAGCAATTTTAGTAAATTGCGTAATATAAAATGACAAGGTGACGCTATGATTTTGTTTTTGCTCAAGAGCTTGCCAATGTTCTGGTCTAAACTTCCACGCAAATGGCGTCATCATAATTAAGTTCTTAACATCGTTAAATGTAAGCGATACCTGCTCTGTGATTAATTGTTGCGATGTATTTTCAAAGCCCGCAGGTGCTGCTATTTCGGTATGTTCGTTTACGTTGCTATAAATATAATCTTTTAGTTCTTTCAAATGAGTTGGGCCTGGGCTTGCCACAATTAAGCAACCATTATCTTTGACCAGGCGTGCAAGTTCACTGTCAAATAAAGGCGCAAATACACTAACCAAAACGTCAGCAAGGTGATCATCAAAAGGCGCTTGGCTAATTGAAGCAACGCTAAAGTGGCATTGTTTGTAACGTTTTGCCGCATATTTTACTGCCGACTTTGATATATCAACACCGTATACGTTAGCCTGGCTGTTGTTAGCAATAGCGTGAGTATAAAATCCTTCACCACACCCCAAATCAATCACTATGTCGGCATTAAGTGGCTTAACAATATTGGCTAAAGCCGTTTGTAAAAAGCCATAATAACCTTGTTCTAAAAATGAACGCCTAGCTTGTACCATTTCCAACGAGTCGCCAGGCTGTTTAGAATTTTTGTTTTGTACAGGGAGTAAGTTTACATAGCCTTCTTTGGCAAAATCGAAGCTGTGATTATTATCGCATCGTAATGTTTTATCATTGAGTGCTAGTGGCTGTTTACAAATAGGGCAATGGTAATGAAGACTCATGAGCCTAAATAGTCCTTATCAAAAAAAGTTTTTACCCAATGTGGGCGATAGGTGATCAGTACAGTGATTGCCATACCGTTTAGCATAGCTTCAGGAAAGGCCAAAATAGGACTTAGATAAATATAATTCTCGCTCAGCTGATGCCAACTATATTCACCTATTGCGTAATAAAAAGCACCACCGAGTATAATGTTAATACAGGCAACAACACCTGCTGTTAAAAAGCTACAAACAAATATATAGATAAAAAAGTGCCGTGCTAAATAGTGATAACAGACAATAAAAACTAAATAGCTTAATAACACCGGTATAAAGGCACTAATAATGAGTTTTAACGCGACTAATTCAGGTGTTATTTGTCCAAAAGTAGTTAAAAGCGCTGTTGCGAGTACACAACTTAAAATAGCAAGGCGCCACCCCAGTGTTAGGGTTACAGCGGTTATACCTAATATATGCAGATCGAGACCGGGCAAAATACCTGCCTTGATACGCCATAATAAAGCGAGCACCAGCGCACAAGCAAATACACCTGTTTGTCTTGCTGGGGTATTAAATAAGTGACTGTATGTTGATTTGTTAATGCTTAAAAAGCCAATAACGATGACAACAATCCACAGTAACCCTTGTAATTGCGCGCTCAACATAATCGTTAATTAAACTCTGACCAAATAGGCGCATGATCTGACGGTTTATCGATAGCACGCAGTTCATAATCTATGCCTGTGTCGATACAACGAGCCGCTAAGTCATGCGTTGCCAGTACCACATCAATTCGTAGACCGCGATTATCAACAAACCCTTTTGAACGATAGTCAAACCAGGAGTATTGGTCGTTAATTTCTGGGTTTTGTTCTCTAAAGGTGTCTTTAAAGCCCCAATTTAATAAGGTAGCAAGCCACTCACGTTCAACGGGTTGAAATGAACATTTACCCGTTTTTAACCAACGTTTTGCGTTTACTTCACCAATACCAATATCTAAATCGGTAGGGGAGATATTAATATCACCCATAACAATTACATCTTGGTCAGGAGTGAAATGGCTATTTAGATGGGTCATTAAATCTTGATAAAATTGACGTTTATACGGGAACTTAGTTTCGTGATTAATGTTATCGCCTTGTGGGAAATAGCCATTCATTACATGTAAGTCACGGCCATTTTCTTGTTCTACAGTGACGCTAATCATCCGCTTTTGCGACTCATCGGTGTCAGTAGAGAAGCCTTTTAATACCGATTTAGGCTCTTTTTTGCATAACATTGCCACACCGTAATGGGCTTTTTGCCCATGAAAATAAACGTGGTAACCCATCTTTTGTACATCATCTAGCGGAAACGCTTCATCGTGTACCTTGATCTCTTGAAGACCGATAATATCTGGTTGATGTTTATCAATAATAGCTTGTAACTGGTGTAGACGAGCGCGCAGGCCATTGATATTAAAAGAAATCACTTTCATAAAGTTAACCTTCAAACTTATTTTCATTGTTAGCTAAATTGTATCAGCATTTAGAGCGACATAACATGACTGAAATGAGAAAATAACTGCACAATTGTTGCTCAATTACTGCTTAATGTTTAAACATTGTAAATGCATTATTAAATAACAAAATAAATAAAATATTCAATTGATATGTTAAAAGTTGTCTATATAATGCGCAGAAATCGTTTGTTTAACTCGTTCAAATAGGACTACCCCTGATGAAAACTCAATTACTTTTAGCTGCCTCTCTTTTTGTTTCTGTTACTGCTTCTGCACAAAGCAATACATACTTTAGCAAAGACAACAAATTAGAGTCTAACTTGTGTGTAGTAAGCGCCAATGAAGGTTTTTCAGCTGCACGTAAAATGGCTGCAAAGCATGGTATGTACTTATCGCGTTATTCAAAAAGTATCCTATGTAATGGTCAAGATATCCGAGATATAGCTAAAAAAGAATCAGCGGTTCAAGTTGCTTCATCTAAAGTTGAAGTATTTGCAAAAGATTCACATCAAGAAACACAGTTATGTATGACTGCATTAAAGCAAGGCTTACAACCAGTACGTAAGCAAATTGGTAACTTAAACACATTAAAGTGTAATGGCCAAAACGTAACTGATTTTGTAAAGCGTTACCAAGACGCTGCAATCTAAATTGCCGTATTTGATATAAACAGCTCGGTTCTTACCGAGCTTTTTTTTGCAAAAATTACCACAGTAGTTTGCAAAAATTGCATTGTCGAATATCGCTGCACAAGAGTGTTGTTTTTAAGTTATTGTTTTTATTGAATTATAATTCTGGCATCGTATTTGTATTATTTAAATTGAAATTTATTAATTTACAAGGATACGTCTTATGAAAAAATTAACGATAGCTTCTACTATTTTAGCCGCATTGAGCTTAGCTGCATGTTCTTCAAATCAGGGTCTAGAAAAAATCGACAGTGATTTTGCAAGCTTAGATAACGATAGCGATGGTTTTATCTCAAAAACTGAAGCTGACGATGATAGTATTTGGCAACACTTTTCAAATATAGATACAAATATAGATAATCAAATAAGTCGTACTGAATATGATGCTTATATGCAGCTAAATGCTGGTAAAGTTGCAACTGATAGTGAAGTAAGTGAGTCTGCATTTAAGGCTGATATTGCGAAGTTTGATAAAATAGAAAATGACTTTAAAAGCTTAGATAATGACAGCAACGGCTTTATTTCAGTTACTGAAGCTGACGATGATGATATTTCAAATCACTTTGGCTACATGGACAGCAATAAAGATAAACGAGTAAGTAAAAATGAGTTTAATAGCTATATCCAAAAGCATGGTGATTCTGTTGCAGAAGACGATGCACTTGAGCAATTCAAAAATAGCTAAATTACATTATTAAATACACTTGATACCAAGCCAGTGTTTTTCACTGGCTTTTTTATACCTATTAAATGTTATTTTATTAATATGTTTTCCTAGTTTGCCGTTGTTCTGTCATAATAGATGGCTGTGTGTTTTTATTAACTTTAGAGTGATTATGGTTGGTCGGCGAATTAGTGATGAACAATTAATTGAAATCATTGAAGCGGCGATTTTCGTGGCAGACAAGCCCGTATCAAAACGTCATCTTAAGGACACGGTTTTAAACGACTTAGCAATTTCTATGGCGCGCATTAATGATGCTGTAGAGGCCATTCAAATTCACTATCAGACGCGTGGAATACGTTTAGTTGAGGTAGGGAGTGGCTATCGTTTTCAAGCGTGCAGTAGTTTAAGCCCATGGTTGAGTAATTTATGGCAAGAACGTGCGCCTAAGTACTCGAGAGCTTTACTCGAAACCCTGTCGCTAATTGCCTATAAGCAACCCATTACCCGTGGTGAAATTGAGCAAGTACGGGGTGTAGCAACTGGCTCAAATATTATTAAAACTCTGCTTGAAAGAGAGTGGGTTAAAGTAGTTGGGCATAAAGAAGTACCCGGTAAACCGGCACTTTATGCAACGACTAAACAATTTTTAGATTATTTTTCGATAACGGGACTTCATGATTTACCCGCATTGCCAGAGCAACAGCAAAGTAAAATTACCCAGTTATTAAGTGATCCTTCTGTGAGAGAACCATCCAAATGAGTATACAAGGTGAAAAGTTACAAAAAGTCCTAGCCCGTGCAGGGGTAGGTTCACGCCGTGAAATGGAAAAATACATCGACGCTAACCGCGTGAGTGTAAATGGTAAAGTGGCGAAATTAGGTGACAGGGTTGAAGAAACCGATTTAATTCGTGTGGACGGTCACACTGTTAAAATTGAAGAAAAAGCTGACAGAATTTGTCGTGTGATTATGTATAACAAGCCTGAAGGTGAACTAAGCACCCGTAAAGATCCTGAAGGGCGTAGAACTGTATTTGATCGTTTACCCCGTATTGATGGTGACCGCTGGATAGCGGTAGGGCGATTAGATGTGAATACGTCAGGGCTAATGCTTTTTACCAATGACGGTGAATTAGCGAATCGCTTAATGCACCCGAGTTACGAAGTTGAGCGCGAATACTCCGCTCGTGTATTTGGTGAAGTGACTGACGAAACGATGAAAAACTTACTTCGCGGTGTAGAGCTTGAAGATGGTCCGGCTAAATTTACCGGCATAAAGCCTATGGGCGGTGAAGGAATTAACCGCTGGTACAACGTAACACTTAATGAAGGTCGTAATCGCGAAGTTCGTCGTCTATGGCAATCACAAGATGTGGAAGTATCACGCCTAATTCGTATACGCTACGGTAAATTAGAGCTTGATAAGCGTGTACCACAAGGTGGTTGGATTGAGTACGATTTAGACACAGTTAACTACTTACGTAAAACAGTTAAACTTGGTAAAGAAACGCAAACTAAGCTGTCGGTTATCCCTGAAAAACGTAAAGATAAGCGCGCTAAAATAAATCAAATTCGTAAGGCGGTTAAAAAGCACAATCAACGTGTAAAACCGACTAAACGTAAGTAATTACGCTACTAAAAAAACAATAAAGCCGCTTTTTATAGCGGCTTTTTTACGTTTAAAACTAAATATTATTTTTTAACTTGTGCGTCTAACGATTGGCCATTGATATCTTTTGAGTCATCGCTCATTAAGTACAGATAAGTTGGCATTAGATCTTCAGGTGTCGCGAGTAAATCTCGATCTTCGCCCGGGAATGCGCTTGCACGCATTGACGTACGGGTTGCACCTGGGTTGATACAGTTTACACGGATTGGCGTTTTTTCAACTTCACACGCCCATGTCTGCATCATACCTTCTACTGCAAATTTAGAAATTGCATATGGTCCCCAAAACTCTCTTCCTTTGCGACCCACACCCGAAGAAGTAAATACTACAGATGCACTCTTTGACTTTCGCATTACAGGGAATAGCGCTTTAGTGATCATCGCTTGTGCGGTGACGTTTACTTTCATCACATTTTCAAATGTTGATGAACAAAAATGTTCTAACGGCCCTAAAGTACCTAAAATACCTGCGTTATTTAATAGTCCATCTAAGCGGCCAAATTGGCTCTCGATAGTTGCAGCTAAATCACGATAGTTTTGTTTAGTTGCACCTTTTATATCCATAGGCACAATAGCGGGCTGCGGGTAGCCAGCATTAATGATTTCGTCATACACACATTCTAATTTATTAGTTGTTTTTCCTAATAAAATAACGGTTGCACCATGTTTTGCATAGGTAATAGCTGCGACACGGCCAATCCCATCACCTGCGCCTGTGATCAAAATTATTTTGTCTTTAAGTGCGTTTTCAGTTGCTTGATAGGTATGCATAAAAGTACCAATGTTTAAATTTTTATTGATTTTAACATAGCAAATCGACAAGTAATCGAATTTATTGCAAATTTAGGTGGCGAAACCAGAAACTTTAAGTTAGATTTAACTGGTCTAATGTCTCATTAATATACTAGCTACATTAAATTAACTTAATTACACTGACTATAAACACACTATAAAAATAAGATTTGTGCGGAGAACACTATGAAAAAAATGCTACTCTCGCTCTCAGTTGCAGCTGCATTAGCAGGCTGTGGCGGCGGAGAAACGTTAGAAGATGTTAAAAAAAATTCAGTTACAGTTATTCCTAAAGCGACGGTAAAATTTGACCCTGCAAATGGTGTTATTTCGGTTCCTAATGATTTATTAATGAGTGGCACCCTCGATGGTACTATAAATATTCCAGGGGAGTTAAATAGCGAAAATGTTTCTATCCCTAGAACTGCCTATGCAGATCCGCAACTAGCAATAGGAGCACTTGATGGCTGGTCTACTCAAGTGCCATTCAAAATTGATCTAACCTTTCCACCGGGCATTAGCCTTGATGAAACGTCTGCAGCTTCACCAGGCTCTGTACGTATTTTTGAAGTTATCATGGGTGCAAGCCTAACTGATGCCGAATGTTCGCAAGCACCAGCCGGTGCAGCATGTAAATTAGTAGGCGAATTGACCTTTGGCGTGGACTTTGTAACCCAAGCTTCTGGTGACGCAGTAGCTATTGTCCCACTTAAGCCTTTTAAAGCCGGTAGTTCATACATTAATGTGTTAACGACTGGACTGAAAGATTCAGAAGGTCGCTCGATTGAACCATCTTCAACTTATGCCACTGTTAAACAAGAAGCGCCTTTAGTAACGCCATCACAACTTGCGCTGCAAGGGGCTGTTAATAGCTACGAAAACGTAGTGGTTAGCTCTGGTGATATTACCAAAGACGATATTATTTTTTCTGCTGCCATGACAATGCAATCAGCAGGACCAGTGCTTGGCACGATTAAAAAGGTTTTAGCAGCAAGCCTAACAGAGCCAACAATTCCAACTCCTGCGTTGCAAATTCCAACTCAGCCAATGGCTAACGTACAACAAGCTTTTGCATTGCAGGGTGTTACCGTGCCCGATATATTCCAAGTTGCACAATATCAAAAAGGCAGCATCCAGCTACCTATGTATTTAGGTACACCTACGGGTAAAGAGATCAGTGATCTAAATGATACTTACTGGCAAGGTATGTGTGACAGTGCCGTTGCTATTTTAGGTTACAAAGCGCAAGCTGGTGAAGCGTTCCCAACCGATCCCATTAGCACTAACGATGCGATGTGTGCTGCTTTGAGTGATGGACAGCTTCGTGATTTAGGGCTTGATAGCACTAAACACTTAACTAAATATAACTCACTTCCTAAAATGCAAAGCATGGCGAATGTGCCAGTACAAATTACCAAGCCAATTTTACCGGTTGTTAATGCATACCGTTCAGGTTTAGGTTTAGAGCCATTTACTGCTATGCCAGCAGGTGGTTGGCCTGTAGTTATTATGCAACATGGTATTACCACGCAAAAAGAAAGCATGTTGACACTAACAGCGCAGCTTTCATTACAGGGTTTTGCCACAGTTGCAATTGATCATCCTCGTCATGGTGAGCGTGGTGTAGATGTTGATGTAGACGGTAACGATGATTTTAACGCAACAACAGGCTCTGTACTTAGCTACATGAACTTGAGCTCTTTACTGGTCGCCAGAGATAGTTTACGCCAGTCAAGTGCTGACTTACTTGGTCTACGTTTAGGCTTAAATTTCAGTGGTGACAGTTCACTAAATTCTACTGATGTATCTTACATTGGCCATTCACTAGGCTCAATTGTAGCACCTGCATTTATTGCACAAACGAATAGCCCATTAGCCGAACAAGTAGATCCATTATTTAAGGTTAACGCTGTAGCATTAGCAAGCGGCGGCGGTGGTATTGCTAGCTTCTTGTTAGAATCAGCAGCATTTGGACCATTTATTCAAGGTTCTGTGCTTTCTCAAGCAGGAACTGCTGAAGCTGATGAGTTTAATGCATTCTTAAACGCTGATGCTTTATCAAACTGTGGTGCTTTGTTACCAGACATGCAGGACTTCTTGAGCTGTGGCTTTAATGAGTTTGCAGCATCGCTAACTATGGCGGGTGAAACTGATAAACTAGCTAATATAAAGGGCGTAATGACGCAGTTTGTATTTGCAGCACAAACAGCATTAGATAGTGGCGATCCTACTAACTATGCTGCAACGGTTAAAGCACTAGAAACACCTGTTTACATGAATGTTGTGGTAGGTGATGGCACAGAGAATAACAAGCCAGACCAAGTTATTCCGCCGATGACTGCCAGCAATCCAATTGCAGGTACTGTTCCTCTAGCTAACTTTATGGGGTTAGAAACGGTGAGTACAACTCAAGCGCCAACAGAGATGGGCTCTAGCTATTTAGTTAAATTTAACACAGGTCATCATGGCTCTGTGTTAACACCGGCGCAAGATGAAAGACAGTCGACTACAGTAGCGGGTAGCGCAGCAGCAAATGCAGAAATGCAATTGCAAATTGCAACTTACCTAGTATCACGTGGACGTTTATTATCTGTATCAGATACTGATATTGTGACTAATTAGTAGCCAACCACTCAATTAAGTCTAAAAAGCCACTGTTAAGTGGCTTTTTTTTGCTTTAAAGCATGCTAAATTGACTGAAATTTATAAACGGAGAATACAGTTGGAATTTTTATACGAGTACGGTTTGTTTTTTGCTAAAACCATTACCTTTGTTATTGCTATCGCTGTCATTTTAACCTTAATTGTAAGCTCGGCTGTTAAGCCAAAAGCAAAAAAAGGTGAGATTGAAATTGATGATTTATCGGAGCAACTTACCAATATAAAAGAAAGTTTTTTAAATAATACGCTAGGTAAAAAAGAGTTAAAAGCCTATCAAAAGCAACAAAAACTAGAGCAAAAAAAAGCTGAAAAAGATGAGCCTAAATCACGACTCTACGTTATTGATTTTAATGGTAGTATGGATGCGCATGAAGTAGAAAGTTTGCGCGAAGAAGTGACTGCGATTATTTCAATCGCGGACCCTAAAAAAGATAAAGTGCTAGTTCGTCTTGAAAGTGGTGGTGGCGTGGTACATGGCTACGGGTTAGCTGCATCACAACTACAACGTTTTAAGTCAGCTGGTATTGAGTTAACCGTATCAATAGACAAAGTTGCTGCTAGTGGTGGCTACATGATGGCCTGTGTGGCAGATCATATTATTGCCGCGCCGTTTGCAATTGTTGGCTCTATTGGTGTGATTGCACAAATTCCAAACTTTAATAAAATCTTGAAGAAAAATGATGTTGATTTTGAACAAATTACGGCGGGCGAATTTAAACGTACGCTAACACTTTTTGGTGAAAATACCGATAAAGCCCGTGAAAAATTTCGCGAAGAGATAGAGCAAACCCATGTGTTATTTAAAACCTTTGTGAGCACACAGCGTCCCAGTTTGAATATGGACTTAGTGGCAACGGGTGAACATTGGTTTGCAACCCAAGCGATTGAAAAAGGCTTAGTTGATACCATTAAAACCAGTGATGATGCCTTACTAGAGCAGCAGCATCAGCATCAAATATACAAGGTGCAATATAAAATTAAAAAAGGGCTAAGTGATAAGCTTGCAATAGGGCTCAGCCATGGTGTGAATAAGGCAGGAGTGAGTTTAATGTCAAAATTTAAGGCGTTAAACCCTTAATAATTTCATAGCTTATACATAATAAAAAAGCCTTGTTACTTAATGAAGTAGCAAGGCTTTTTTTATAACTTAAGATAGAAGCTGTTAATCAATTGATTTGTGATAGTCTTCTAAATCTTTAGCTGCATTAGGGTCGTTGAAAATACTTTCATCTAGTTCACCCTCACTTTTAGCCACAACACAGGTTACCATACAGTCGCCTGTTACATTTACTGCGGTTCGGGTCATATCAAGTAGTCTATCAACACCTATTATAATTGCGATTCCTTCAACCGGTAGGCCTACTTGGTTAAGTACCATGGCCAGCATAATTAAACCAACGCCAGGAACACCCGCTGTGCCAACCGAGGCAAGCGTTGCTGTTAGTATTACCATTAAGTAATCAGAAATAGTTAAATCAACACTAAATACTTGAGCAATAAATACCGTAGCCACACCTTGCATAATTGCAGTGCCATCCATATTAATGGTTGCGCCTAAAGGTATAGTAAATGAAGCGACAGAGTTATTAGCCCCTAGCTTCTTCGTTGCAGTCTCAAGGGTGATAGGCATAGTTGCGCTGGAACTTGAGGTACTAAAAGCAAATAAACAGGTGTGTTTCATTTTAGCTAAGAAAGTAAGCGGGTTTAGGCCTGTAAGTATTTTTAGCAGAAGAGTGTAGTTTACGAATGCATGTAATAACAGGGCTAAAACAACCACGCCAAAGTACTTAGCTAAGCTCACAATTAAGTTAAGTTCGATGGTAGTAAATAACTTAGCCATTAAGAAAAATACGCCGTAAGGAGCAATATTCATTAATAAAGTAACTAGTTTTAAGATAACGGTGTTCAAGTCTTCAAATACTGTTGCTACACGTTTGCCTGCTTTACCGCTAAGTGCCATTGCAATACCAAATAATAAAGCAAACACAATAACTTGTAGCATATTTCCTTTGGCCATTGCTTCAAATGGATTGGTTGGGAACATATCAATAATAACGCGAGCTAAAGTAGGCGCTTCTTTTGCGTCGTAGCTTGCTTGCGAAGGTAGCCCAATCCCTTCACCTGGGTTAAATAGTAACGCCAGTGAAATTGCTACTGTGATTGCGATCGCTGTGGTAACCAAATATAGACTAATCGATTTTCCACCTAAACGACCTAATTTTTTAGGATCGCTTAAACTACAAGTACCGCACACAAGCGACACAAAGACGAGGGGAACAACTAGCATTTTTAAGCTAGCTATAAATATTTGTCCACCTACATGGAAAAGGCCATCAACAAAAAAGGCTTTAATTGGCAAAGAGAATAACCCAAGAGGGATTAGGTAATCGTCTTCACCAGCTAATATAGCCTGAAATATAAAGCCTACTGCAACACCAAGAACCATACCAATCATGATGCGAGTAGTTAAACTCATCGAACGGATTTTAGACATATTTCCAATCTATTTTTTATAAATTTGGCATAGACTAACAGCATGTAATTTTTTTTACAGAAAAAACGTCAACTTTTTTAAAAATTTTTATCGCAAAAAGAAGTAAAAAACTGAGATTTTAGACTAAGTTATAGGTTAACATTAAGTAAATAAGTTTAACTTAGTAATAGCGCATTGGAGAAACATATGCCTTTAACCCGTTTGCTTAGCATTATATTGCTCAGCTCATTACTCATCGCTTGTGGCGGTGGTGGCTCACTTGAGAAGACAGGAACCGTTGGTGGGGATACTGGAGGCGACAATGCCGTACTAGATACCCAAGTTGAACTTAATTTTGAAGATCGTATCGTTACCGCTAACAATCCGCTTGAGGTCGTTGCGACTGTAACTGACAGTGATGGACAACCCGTTGTTCGTCAAGAAGTTAGTTTTACTACAACACTTGGTTCTTTCATACCTGCTACAGCAAGCGCATTAACAAATACAAGTGGTGTTGCAACTATAGAGCTCAGTGCAGGCAGTGTTGAAGGAGCAGGAACCATTGTTGCAAGCTACGAAGGCTCAACAAGCAAGCTCGGTTTTTATACCGCCGGTGACGAGCCGCAATCTAACGACGATGCTGCAAATATTGACATTAAAATCTTACAAAACTGTCCTGATAGTTGGTTAAATATAGATAGAGATTCTTTTGAACTTGATCCATCAGATTGTTCGCAAAATAGTAATTTACTGGGTCAGCAAGCGATTGTTTATGCAAAAATCACAAAACCTGGTAGTAATACGCCAGCCAGCAATGTGTTAGTTCAAGCGACAACCACGCTAGGCATTTTATTACCTGAAAGCTTAACGGCTAAAACTGATGCGTTTGGTGTGGCTATTTTGAATTTATTGCCAGGCAGTAGCTCAGGTGTTGGCCAAGTTGAATTAACCGCACAGGGCGGAGTTGCGAGTGCTTTATTTGAAATTAACGCTGTTCAAGTAAATGTAAATCTAAGCGCAGGTATTGCTACCGGTGATGTACTATCTGCCGGCTCTACCACGATTATTACGGCTCAGATTGTAGACGGTAGTAATAATGTATTTACTACCCCGCTGGAAGTGCAATTTACTTCTGCTTGCGCAGAAGAATCTACCCCCAGAGCCACTATCGATAATGTGGTAACGAGTATCGGTGGTACGGCAAGTGCAACATACAAAGCTGATGGCTGTAATGGTATAGATACGATTACCGCGACCGTAGTTACAGGTGGTAATGTTGCAACAAAAACCATAAACATCAATGTAGCTGCGGCTCAAACAGGTTCAATTGCGTTTATGGGGGTGACTAATCAAGTATTAGCTATTAAAGGAGCGGGCGGTCAAACCTTGACTGAAAATTCAGAGCTCACCTTTAAGCTCTTAGATGTAAATGGAAATCCAGTGGGTCAAAAGCAAATTGATTTTGCACTTTCACAAAACCCAGGTGGTGCTCTATTAGATAGCGCATTTCAATTTACTAACAATGAAGGTTTAGTGACTGTAAACGTTCGCTCAGGAAAAGCTGCTGGTATTTTATCTGTGATTGCCTCACATCAGATTGACAGTAGCGATACCTCACAAAATAGTGTGATCTCTATTGTCTCTAATGACATTACTATTACGACTGGTGTTCCAGATCAGGATAGTTTCACGCTTGCAGTGCAAACCTTTAATACCGAGTCATTAAACGAAGCTGGGGTGACTACAGACTTAACCGTATTTGCAGCCGATCATTTTAATAATTTTGTACCAGATAACACGGCAATTTATATTGCCAGTGAAGGTGGTGCAGTTGGCACTATTGATGATGAACAATTTACACCTTTATTACTTTGTCGCACCATAGACGGTTTGTGTAAAGCGCAGTGGCGTAGTCAAAACCCAATTCCATACCATTACAGCATTTACAATAATTCTGTTGCAGATAAATGCGACCGTTATTTTGGACAATCTGCACCTTGTACTTTAGGTATCAGAGAATCACAACTCGACGCAAATGGTAACTTAATTAATTATTTAGATAGCAATGGCGATCCAATTGCGCTAACTGATGCGCCTAATAACGCGCCAATTGATTATCCACTTGGTGGGCGTGTTAGCTTACTTGCTTATTCTGTGGGTGAAGAGTCATTTAATGATGTATCTGCCAACGGTGAATTTAATCAAAACGAGTTTGACTCAACTTTACAAGATTTACCTGAAGCCTTTATAGATTTTAATGAAAATGGGGTGTTTGATGGGAATTTACCAGCCCCAACAAATCCTGTGGATTCTAATGGTGGTGAAGATGAGTGGTATGTGGAACGCTCAGGTGCACAAGATAATGGCCAGTATGACAGTGGTGATGGTATATACAATGGCTTACTATGTAGTGATGAAGCCCTAGCTGCAAATGCATGTACCCGTGAAACAGTTAATGTGCGCGCTCGTTCAGAGTTAGTTATGTCAGGTAGTACACCTTACATTAGAGCTGTAACGGCTTTAAATAACTGTAGTTTAAGCGATGGTATTCGCTTAGAAGCTTCTGATATGGCAGGTATGTGCGACATAAACCTTATTGATATTAGCAATTCAACACCTTACAGCGCGATTTCAGTGACTATTTTCTTCAGTGACATTCATAATAATCCACTACCTGCGGGTACTACAGTGAGCGTTACTGCCGACAATGGTGTATTAAGAGGGTTAACAGATTACACCGTGGTTAATACTGCACAAAAAACGCCAATCTCTGTCTCAGTTAATATTACTAAAGAGGCTGAGCCAAATGATGTTGATTCTGGGTTTTTATACATTGAGTTTGAAACGCCTGGTGGTGTGAAAACACAATATACCGTGATGTCGATTTTAGACGAACCTAAGGTTTAAAATATGTAAAGCATAAAAAATGCCAACCAATAAGGTTGGCATTTTTGTTTCTATTCTATATATTCCACATCAATTATTCAAAAAACGCTGGTTTGTTTAAATTAACAACAGAAATTGTTTGTTTATTCAGTAAATACTGAAAAGTTTGTATTAAAAGCTTGTAAGAACTAGTGTTTGTAGATATACCTATAAATATTCGCGCCGCATGAGTCGGCTAAACACATTTAAAAAACTAGGTTAGAAATAGGCAACTATGGGCAAATCGCTAGTAATTGTAGAGTCACCTGCTAAGGCTAAAACAATTAATAAATACTTAGGTAATGATTTTATCGTTAAGTCCAGTATTGGGCACGTACGAGATTTACCTACATCAGGATCAGGCAAAAACAAAGTACCAGCAAGCAAGACACCTGCTGAGGTTCGTAAAATGCCACCTGATGAGAAAGCAGCGTATAAACAGCAACGTGACTATTCTAACTTAGTCGCGCGTATGGGCATTGATCCCGAAAAAGGGTGGGAGCCACATTACGAAGTATTACCGGGTAAAGAAAAGGTTGTTCAAGAATTACAAAAGCTTGCCCAAAATGCTGATCAAATCTATCTCGCAACGGATTTGGATAGAGAAGGGGAAGCAATTGCTTGGCATCTTCAAGAAATCATTGGTGGCGAACCTGAAAAGTATAAACGCGTCGTGTTTAACGAAATCACTAAAAATGCAATACAACAAGCGTTTGAAACTCCGGGTGAATTGAACACCGATATGGTTTTTGCACAGCAGACTCGTCGTTTCCTAGACCGTGTGGTTGGTTTTATGGTCTCGCCATTATTGTGGGCCAAAGTTGCACGAGGTTTATCTGCAGGACGAGTTCAATCTGTTGCAGTGCGTTTATTGGTAGAACGCGAACGTGAAATTAAAGCGTTTATTCCTGAAGAGTTCTGGGATATTCATGCAGACGTTAAAAATAGCGAGTCAGACTTACGTTTAGAAGTCACTAAACAAGCAGACAAGCCATTTAAGCCTGTAAATGAGGCACAAGCTACAGCAGCAGTTAAAAGCCTTGAGAATGCCGAATATAAAGTTGTAAGCGTTGAAGAAAAACCAAGTAAGAGTCGCCCAAGTGCGCCATTTATTACTTCAACCATGCAACAAGCCGCCAGTACTCGACTCGGTTATGGCGTTAAAAAGACCATGATGCTTGCGCAGCGCCTATATGAAGGTGGTTATATTACCTATATGCGTACCGATTCAACTAATCTATCAAAAGATGCGGTTGAGATGTGTCGTGAGTATGTGACCAATGAGTTTGGTGCAAAATATTTACCTGCTGATCCAATTAACTATAGCTCAAAAGGCAATGCGCAAGAGGCGCACGAAGCGATTCGTCCTTCTAGCGTATCGGTACTTTCAGGGCATGTTGAAGGTGTTGATGCCGATGCTAAAAAGCTTTATGAGCTTATCTGGCGTCAGTTCGTGGCTTGTCAAATGGTGCCTGCTGAATACGACTTAACCACATTAACCGTTGCCGCCAATGATTTCACATTAAAGGCAAAAGGCCGTGTGCTTCGCTTTGATGGTTGGACAAAAGTACAGCCAGCAGTGCGTAAAAAGAACGAAGAAGATCAATCACTTCCTGCTGTTAAGCAAGGTGAAGTTCTCACCTTAGTTGAGCTTGATCCTAAGCAGCATTTTACCAAGCCGCCAGCACGTTTTAGTGAAGCGAGCTTAGTTAAAGAACTTGAAAAACGTGGCATTGGCCGTCCTTCAACTTACGCGTCTATTATTTCGACAATACAAGACCGTGGTTATGTACGAGTTGAAAATCGTCGCTTTTTTGCTGAAAAAATGGGTGAAATTGTTACCGATCGCCTAGTTGAAAACTTTACAGATTTAATGAACTTTGACTTTACCGCTAAAATGGAAGGTCGTTTAGATGATATCGCCGAAGGCGAGCGTGTTTGGACGCAAGTTCTCGATAAGTTTTATGCTGATTTCTCAACCCAGTTAAACATTGCTAAAGGCGAACCAGATGAAGGCGGGATGCGTCTTAATCAAATGGTAGAAACCGATATTGACTGTCCAACCTGTGGCAGAAAAATGGGCATTCGTACTGCTTCAACGGGCGTATTCTTAGGCTGTACAGGTTATAACCTGCCACCTAAAGAGCGCTGTACTACCACTATGAATTTAGTGTCGGGTGATGAAGCGGTTGCAGCTGATGTTGAAGACGTTGAAACAGAAACATTAATGCAAATGAAGCGCTGTCCTATTTGTGAAACAGCGATGGATTCATACCTTATCGATGAAACCCGTAAATTGCATGTGTGTGGTAATAACCCAGCATGTCAGGGGCATGTTGTTGAAGAGGGTACCTTTAAAATTAAAGGCTACGACGGCCCTATTATCGAATGTGATAAATGTGGCGCTGATATGGAATTAAAATCAGGCCGATTTGGTAAGTATTTTGGTTGTAACAACGATGAATGTAAAAATACACGTAAGTTGTTAAAAAATGGTGAAGCTGCGCCACCAAAAGAAGATCCAGTTCATATCCCTGAATTAGAATGTGAAAAGTCTGAAGCGTATTTTGTATTACGTGATGGCGCGGCTGGTATTTTCTTAGCTGCAAATACGTTCCCTAAATCACGAGAAACACGTGCTCCTAAAGTAGAAGAGTTACAACGCTTTAGAGATCGTATTTCGCCTAAGTTTTACTACCTAGCTGATGCACCAGCCAAAGATCCTGATGGCAACCTTGCTGTTGTGCGTTACAGTCGTAAAAACAAAGTCCAATATGTGATGACTGAAGTTGATGGTAAAGCAACTGGTTGGACGGCCCATTACGAGGGTGGTAAATGGGTAGAAGAGGCTAAGAAAAAAGCTGCGCCTAAAAAGAAAGCTGCAGCTAAAAAAGCGCCAGCTAAAAGTAAAGCTAAAGCCAAACCAAAAAAAGATGATGAATAATTAATTATTCATCGCTTTAATAATAAAAACCCGGAACGCACAGCCTGTGACAGTTCCGGTTTTTTTTGCATTATCAAACCTATCGCAATGGCATTTTTAATCTGACTTTTTATTTTACAGAGTTAAAATGTAACCAATTTAGGTTTGAACTGCTCAATTATTCATTAAATCTTAACAGCAGTGACTTTGTTATAGCCTTCAGATGTTAGTTCATCATTCACACACTTTAAAACATAGTTATAAATTGCTTCATCGCTTACGTCGTCTTCTTTAGCCCAGCTAATACACATTTCTGTGAACTCTTGAATCGTTTCGGCTGAAGCGTCTGTAGTATCGCTTGTAACTGCATTTGCAGCTGATAAAACGAAAAATGGTGCAACGATTAACGCGAGTAATGCTTTATTCATTTTCTTATTCCTAAAAATGGAGTAACAATCGAATTATGCATTCAAATAATGCATGCATAAAACAAGTGTAACCAAGCCAGAACATCTCTGTTGGTAAGTTGATTTTTAATCACAATTATCACAAAGGAAAACGAAATATTTTTATCGTCAGGATAAGCATATTGTGTACCTATCTTTTATTTTAAGTGATTGTGTTACAGCTAGATTTGAGCTAATGTCGCGTTTTAATTTTTAGGTGCCCCTATGTCAGAGCCTCACACAAATAATACAAATAAAAAAATACATCCTGTTCATAAAGTAGAGCATGCGCTTGAGTCGTTTATATTTAAAGGACGCTGGTTACTTGCCCCATTTTTTGTCGGCTTATTATTTGCTGTGGTTTTATTACTTATAAAGTTTTTTAAACAGCTATATTTGATGGGGATAGCGACGTTTACTGCTAGTAATCAAGAGTTGTTGGTTGGTATATTAACGTTAGTTGATACTGCTTTGTTAGCAGGGTTGCTGTTGATTATTATTTTTAGCGGCTACGAAAACTTTGTCTCTAAGCTTAATATCGAAAATCATGAAGACCGCCCAGTATGGATGGGCAAGGTCGGGTTTTCTGGTTTGAAAATGAAGCTGATCAGTGCAATCGTGGCTATTTCAGCTGTTGAGCTGCTTAAGGTATTTATAAGCTCTGCCTCTCATTCTAATGATGAACTACTCTGGAAAGTGCTAATACACGTTACGTTTGTGGTATCAGGTGTACTATTTGCTTTTACTGATTATTTAAATAGTAAAACAATTAACCACTAAAAATTTGCTATAAAAAACCCGAGCAATGCTCGGGTTTTTTATTTGTAATAATGTAAATACTAATTGCAGTTGGCGTAATAACTACCAAATGGCTCAACGGTCAGTGTTTTATTATTAAGCTGCGCGTTGTAATGAGAAAGCGTGTTATGTTCTTTTTCAACACTAACATCAATAACAAGCTCTGCTTTTGCCCCGCTTAAATTGAATACACACAACATCTTTTCTTCGTTTAATGTGCGGTAAAACGCCAAAATTGGCTCGGCGGTTTGTATAAACTCAATATCACCTTCAAGTAATACTGGCTGGTTTTTACGCCAGGCCATAAATTCACGGTACGCGTTTAATATTGAGTTTACATCATTCTCTTGTTCAGCAACTGCTTGTAGCCTGTGTTGTTGATCAACAGGTAACCACGGTTTTACCTCACTAAATCCTGCATTGTGTGCATTGCTTTGTGAGTTATCTAGGTTCTCCCAAGGCATTGGGGTACGACAGCCATCACGACCTTTAAAGTTTGGCCAAAAAGTTATGCCGTACGGGTCTTGTAAATCTTCAAACGCAACGCTGGCTTCACCGAGTCCGAGTTCTTCACCTTGATACATACACACGCTGCCACGAAGTGAAGCGAGTAGGGCGGTCAACATTTTACATTGCGCTGGGTGTACCTCTCCCGTTTCACTCCAACGGCTAGCAACACGTTCTACGTCATGGTTGCTAAATGCCCAGCAAGGCCAGCCTTCAGTCATGCATTGCTCAAGTGTAGTAACGGTGTTTCTTATATACTCGCTCGAGTAATCATCCGTTAATAGCTCAAAGCTGTAACCCATGTGCAGTTTATCGCCACCTTGGGTGTATTCTGCCATTGTGGCTAATGAATCTTCAGATGAAATTTCACCCAGTGATACGGTACCAGGGTACTTGTTGAGTAAAGTTCGAATATCACGCATAAACTCTATGTTTTCAGGCTGGGTATTATTGTAGTAATGGTACTGAAATGCATACGGATTATCTTCGCTAAAGCCACGGCCTTGACGTTTTTCTTTTGGTTTAGCTGGGTTATCACGAAGCAAAGCGTCATGGTAGCAAAAGTTAATTGCGTCTAACCTAAAGCCATCCACGCCCTTTTTAAGCCAGAATTCAACATTATCTAGAACGGCTTGGCGAACATCGGGGTTATGAAAGTTAAGATCAGGCTGTTCAGTAAAAAAGTTATGCAAGTAGTATTGTCCACGACGCGGCTCCCATTGCCATGCACCACCACCAAAAATAGACAACCAATTATTAGGTGCTGTGCCATCTTCTTTAGCATCGGCCCATACATACCAGTCGGCTTTATCGTTAGATAAGTCTTCACGGCTATCAATAAACCATTGATGTTGATCTGAGGTGTGGCTTAGCACTTGGTCAATAATAATTTTAATGTCGCGTTGATGTGCTTGTGCAATTAACTCATCAAAATCAGCTAAATTACCAAAAAGCGGGTCAATATCACGGTAGTCACTAATATCATAACCAAAATCTTTCATAGGCGATTTAAAGAAAGGTGAGATCCAAATAGCATCTACCCCTAAGCTTTTAATGTAATCAATACGATTTATTATTCCTTTTAAATCACCAATGCCATCGTTGTTGCTATCTTGAAAGCTACGCGGATAAACCTGATAAATAACCGCACCTTTATACCATTGCTTTTGGGCCATGCTTTTCTCCGTTTTCACACTGTCTTTGTGTTGTTCTTTTTTAGAGGTAATAATCCTCGTTTATTTTAAAAAGCATACTTGAAGCCTGTCATGCTGTAAAAATCCTGCATACGTATGCACCTATTTCAAGGCATTAAAACAAGATGTACAAATCATTAAGGCAAGCGTTTTGGGCCGTGGATTATTCTTATTTTACTTTACCAATTCTAATATTGAGTTGTTAATTTATTGTTTGCGCCATGTAGGTGCGTAAAAACAAAGGTGTGCACTGAGTTGGTGTTTTTTAGTATTGGTCTTACCAATTTAATTTGAATAGATAGTGTGTTTAATAATAAATTAAAAAATAAAATCACTTTGTTTCACTTTATTGTCGTTTTATGAATGGCTTATTTCATAAAAAAATAAATACAGGTTAACGTCAAGCTCATAAAGTATAATTGCACCAAAATAATCCATTGTAAAACAGTTGCTTACATGTTTGTTTGTAAATTTAATGTTAACTTTGGCTGTGTAATGCTATTTTGAATACGTATGCATAAAGTTGTTAATAAAATAATACGAGCGTTAATATTCATCCTGACAACAAAATAAGCTCGCATGTTTAACTATCACTTAAACAAGTAAGCGGGTATCACATTATGGGTAACGGGAAAACATTATGGCTATGTTCAAACCAAGTATATTAACGCTAGCATTAACTGCTGCCGGACTATCAAGCTTTGCCACCACCGCGGCACAAGAAGAAACAATAAAAAATGATGATGTAGAAATCATCGAAGTAAAAGGTTTTCGCGGTAGTGTTGTTGAATCAATTAATACTAAGCGTTTTTCAACACAGGTTGTTGAGTCAATTTCTGCAGAAGACATTGGTAAACTTCCAGACTCATCTATTGCAGAGTCAATCGCACGTTTACCAGGTTTAACAGCCCAGCGTCTTGATGGTCGTGCTAGCCGTGTAAGTGTTCGTGGTTTTAGCGAAAACGAAAGCGCAACAACATTTAATGGCCGTGAGCAGGTATCTATTGGTGACAACCGTGGTGTTGAGTTTGACCTTTACCCATCAGAAATAATGAGCGGTGTTACTGTTTATAAAACGCCAAGTGCTAGCATTGAAGCTGAAGGCATTGCCGGTGTTATCGACATGCAAACGGTAAAGCCTTTAAGTAAAGGTGAACAAGTGATCATGTTTAATGGTCAGTATGAGCAAACTAGCTTTGATAAATTAAACCCGGATGGCGATGACAAAGGCTTTCGTGGCACCGTTTCATACATAGACCAGTTTGCAGATGACACTATAGGTGTAGCATTTGCTTACAACACAATGAGTTCTCCAAACCAAGAAAAACGTTGGAATTCTTGGGGTTACCCTGAGTTTACAGGGAATGATGGCCAAAACTATTCAATTTTAGGCGGCGCTAAACCTTTCGTACGCTCATCAACACTTGAACGTGATTCAGCGATGCTAGTAGTGGAAGCTGCACCAAATGATCGTTTAAACATGACGTTTGATGCGCTATATGTAGATTTTAATGATGAAAAAATCTTACGTGGTATCGAAGTACCTTTCGCCTGGGGTCAAGGTAGCATCGACCCAAATAGTGTTACTGTAGATGAACAGTCTGGCTTTATTACCAGTGCAGTCACTGAAGGGCAACGCGTTGTTGTACGAAATGACTACGAAGAGCGAAAAGCAGAGCTCACACAATTTGGTTTTAATGCAAAATACGATATTAACGATGATTGGTCAGTTGAGTTTGATGCAAGCCGCTCAAAAGTAGATCGTACTATTTGGAGTATTGAAAGTTATTCAGGTACTGGCCGTGGCGATGCAAACGGTATTGCTGATAACATAGGGTATGCATTTGATGGTGGAAATACGGGTGCACAGTTTACTCATGAGCTTGATTACAGCGACTACGACTTAATTCAGTTAGGTGGCCCGTTATCTTGGGGTGGCAGTGCTGCGTTAAATAACAAGTACGGCTTAAATGACACGGCTTATCAAAATACCGCACAAGATGGCTTTATTAATGCACCAGAGATTAGCGATGAGCTTTCAACGCTTAAGTTAGCGGCCAGTAAAGTACTTGAGAACGAATACTTTAGCCGTATTAATTTTGGTTTATCTTACCGCGACCGTGAGAAAGTAAAACAGTCTGAAGGCTACTTCATGACTTTAAAAGATTTCTCTTTAGATAATCCAGGCATGGTATCAGTACCAGAGCAATACCGTTTAGGTTCGGCAAGTTTAGACTTTATTGGCATGGGTGACATGATTGCTTATGACACTAACGGCCTAGTAAATGATGGTTATTACGATCTACTGCAAGAAAGCTTAACGGATCAAAAACACTTAACCCGTTCGTGGACAGTTCAAGAAGAAGTTACCGCTGCATTTATTCAAGCAGACATTAACGCTGAAATTGGTGGCATACCGGTAACAGGTAATGTAGGTATACGTTATGTACGCACTGAGCAGTCATCACAAGGCTTTGAGGCATCAAATATTAATGGTTTAGTGGTTGCATCACCTACTGATATTAGCCACGACTATTCAAATGTATTACCAAGCTTAAACTTATCTTTTGCAATTGACCAAGAGCAAACAATTCGTTTTGGCGCGGCTAAAACAATTTCTCGTGCTCGCCTTGATGAAATGCATGCATCGATTGAGACAAGCTATAACAGCGAAAAGCCAGACGAAAATGGTAACTACTGGTCTATTTCTGGTGGTAATGCAGAGCTTGAACCAAAAGAAGCAACAGGCTTTGATTTAACATACGAAAACTACTTTGATGCAGAAGGTTACTTTTCAGCAGCGTTATTTTATAAAGACATTGACCAATGGATTTTTGATGAGCGTTACGATGTTGATGTAACAGGTAAAGAAGACCCTGCAACCGGCGAGTTGCCTCCAGCAGACAGAAATACAGCTACTCGTTCAAGTAAAGTGAATGGTGGCGACGGAAGTTTATGGGGCTATGAGCTTTCATTATCATTCCCGTTCAGTGTATTACATGAGTCGTTAGAAGGTTTTGGTTTAATTGCGAGCCACACTAGCGTTGAGCAAGACTTGCAAGATCAAAACGGAAACGATTACGAACTACCAGGTTTGTCAGATAAAATTGATAGCCTAACTGTATACTTCGAACGCAATGGTTTCCAAGCACGTACCAGTATGCGTAAACGTAGTGACTTTAAAGGTGATATCTACGGTTCAGGTTTTGCAACACAACAAGTTGATATACTTGGCGAGACTATTTGGGATGCGCAAGTAGGCTATGACTTTGCTGATTCTGGTATTGCAGGTTTTGAGAACTTATCAATGACGTTCCAAATTCAAAACATTACCGAAGAAGCGTTTACATCATTGCAGGGCGATAATGCGCTGCAAGTGCGTGACTACCAAGATTATGGCCGTACTTACTTACTCGGTGTAAGCTACAAGCTATAATAAGTTTTGTATTAAGAAGCCCTTGTAATTAGTTTTACAAGGGCTTTTTTATAGCTACTTTACCTAAGTTTTATCAACCTTTATGAACATGAGCAATAATATGAAGCCAATAAAACATGTCGTCATTGCCGGCGGTGGAACAGCTGGTTGGATAACCGCAGCACTACTTAATAAAGTGTTAGGTAAAGTAATTAATATTACCCTTATTGAATCAAGTAGCATTGGCACTATAGGTGTGGGAGAGGCCACTATTCCTCCTATTATTGGGCTTAATAATGCGCTCGGTATTAATGAGCAAGATTTTATAAATGCCACCAATGCGTCTATCAAACTGGGTATAGAGTTCGAAAATTGGAAAACACCAGGGCATAGCTACATGCATGCATTTGGCTCGTTTGGTAAAGATTTTCCCTTTTGTGACTTTTATAATTTCTGGGTAAAAGGGCACATTAATGGCAGCGAGGACTCTTTATGGGATTTTTCTCTTAACTATCAAGCCGCTAAACAGCACAAATTTACGCTACTAAATACTATTCCTAATACTCAATTACCAGGGCTTAGTTATGCGTTTCACTTTGACGCCACTTTGTATGCTGAATATTTAAAAAATCTTGCATTATCACGCGGCGTTAAACACATTGATGCAAAAATAGAACGTGTTGAGCAATGCCCAGACACAGGTAATATCTCCAACTTAACACTTGACGATAATAGCCAAATCCAAGGGGATTTATTTATAGATTGCACTGGCCAGCGCGCACTTTTAATTGAGCAAACTCTCAATACGGGGTTTGTTGATTGGTCGCATTATTTACCTTGCGATAGGGCTGTTGCAGTGCAATCAACAGGCAGCAACGAATTAAAGCCCTATACGCGATCAATAGCACATGACGCAGGCTGGCAGTGGCAAATTCCGCTACAAAACCGAACAGGTAATGGCTTAGTGTATTGCAGCCGCTATTTATCGGATGAGTCAGCAACCGCACTTTTATTAAATAACTTACCGGGTGAGCCAACAACAAGCCCGCGTTTAATTAAATTTAAAACAGGTCGACGTTTAAAGCAGTGGCATAAAAATGTAGTCGCAGTAGGGCTCTCTAGTGGATTTTTAGAGCCCTTAGAGTCTACTAGTATTCACTTAATACAAAGTGCGGTCACACGTTTAATTAAGTTGTTTCCTCATAATGGGGTTAGTGATGCGTTAGTAACTGAATTTAATAAGCAAAGCATCAGTGAAATCGAGCATATTCGTGACTTCATTATTTTGCACTATAAATTAACTGAGCGAGAAGACCCCCCATTTTGGCGTCAATGTAAGCAAATGGAAATTCCTCAATCGTTAGCGCATAAAATGGATTTATTTAAACAAACGGGCAAAGTCGTGCGCGAAAACGACGAGTTATTTGCAGAAGTAGCTTGGCAGCAAGTATTTATAGGTCAAGGCCTAATACCAGATGACTATAACAGTATTGTTGATTCATTAAGCAGTGAACAACTAACGGATTTATTCGCAACGTTAAAAACCCTAATAAATTCAACGGTAGATAAACTACCTACTCATAAAGAGTTTTTGGCTAAGTTAAAAACAAACTAAGTGGCGTGACGTGGTGCTTTAATTGCGGGTTAATTGTCACTGAATATGGCTGTGAATACGTATGCAGCAACTGTAACCAAGCCTTACTTAGCTTTAGTATAAACCTATAACAACACTGAAATAAAAATGACACACACAATGAAAAAAAGATTTTACACGCCGTTGCTTATATGCAGCGCATTGCTGGTGCACGGTTGCAGTGATGACAAAGAGACAAAAACAGATTTGTTAGTTAAGCAAACAGACCCAGTTAAGCCAGTGGTATATCAAGTATTTACTCGTTTATTTGGTAACACCCAAACCGCTAATGTGCCATGGGGAACCAAAGAGCAAAATGGAGTTGGTAAGTTTGCTGATTTTAACGACGAGGCACTAAAAGGCATTAAAGAGCTAGGTACCACGCATGTGTGGTACACCGGCGTTTTGCATCATGCCTTAGTGGGGGATTACACTGAGTACGGTATAAAACAAGACGATCCTGATGTGGTAAAAGGGCGTGCAGGTTCGCCTTATGCAATAAAAGATTATTACGATGTAAACCCTGATTTGGCAATTAATGTTACTAATAGACTCGAAGAGTTCAGCGCGCTAATTGAGCGTACTCATGAGCATGACATGAAAGTAATTATTGATATTGTTCCTAATCATGTGGCTCGAGATTATCACTCAATCTCAAAGCCTAACGGCGTGAAAGACTTTGGTGAGGACGATGATACTAGCAAGGCGTATGCTAAAAATAATAATTTTTACTATGTACCGGGTGAATCATTTAAAGTACCAACAAGCGACAGCTACCAAGTATTAGGTGGCAACAAACACCCTTTAGCCGATGGTCAATTTAGTGAAATCCCAGCAAAATGGACTGGCAATGGTGCACGTGCTCCAAAGCCTGATATAAACGACTGGTACGAAACGGTAAAAGTTAACTACGGTGTTAAACCCGATGGCAGCCTAGACTTTCCAACTTTACCTAAATCGCTTGAAAACCAAGATTACCGTGCACATTATGAATTTTGGCAAGATAAAGAACTGCCAAATAGTTGGTATAAATTTAGAAATATTGCCCTTTATTGGCTAGATAAAGGGGTTGATGGCTTTCGCTATGATATGGCTGAAATGGTACCCGTTGAATTTTGGAGCTTTTTAAATTCATCAATAAAAACACATAAACCCGATGCGTTTTTACTCGCCGAAGTATATAACCCATTGATGTACCGCACCTATATTCACCAAGGTAAAATGGACTACTTGTATGACAAGGTCGGTTTTTACGACACCCTAAAAGGGATTATGCAAGGTAAGCAACCCGCTAACACGTTATTTAAAGCACAAGCTGAAGTGGCAGATATTGAACAGCACATGCTACACTTTTTAGAAAACCATGACGAACAACGTATCGCAAGTCCTGACTTTGCTGGCAACGCTGCATGGGGTAAACCGGCTATGGTGGTTTCTAACTTAATTAGTCGTTCGCCAACCTTGCTTTATTTTGGTCAAGACGTAGGTGAAGATGGATCAGAAAACGCAGGCTTTGGTTCGCCTACACGCACCAGTATTTTTGATTATATTGGCGTACCAGCGCACCAAGCATGGATGAATAATGGCAAGTTTGATGGCGCAAATTTAACTCCTGAGCAAGCACAGTTACGTCAATACTATATCGCAATTATGGAACTTAATGGCTTACCTGCTGTTGTTGCCGGTGATATGGCACCCTTGATGGTAACAGGCAGTGATAGAGTGGTGGGTTTTGTACGCACCTTAGGCCAGCAATCATTATGGGTGCTGAGCAACTTTAGCCAGCAATCACAAACAGTCACTATTACGCTCACGCCGAATCAAGCAACTATGCTCAAACCAAACTCAACGCTATACGACCTACTAGAGTCGCATAGCAGTATTTTGGTGAGCGATGAGAAACAAAATACAACCTTTACGCTGACCCTTGATGCACTCAGCAGTGCCGTTTTAACAAATAAGGCTGATCATGAATTATAACAACAAACCAACCTTAAGCTTTTGGCAAATATGGAATATGTGCTTTGGCTTTTTAGGCATTCAATTTGGCTTTGCACTGCAAAACGGTAACGTAAGCCGTATATTTCAAACACTTGGCGCTAATGTCGATGATATTCCTATTTTATGGGTTGCAGCGCCACTCACCGGCTTAATTGTGCAACCAATTATTGGTTATTGGAGTGATAAAACTTGGGGCAAATTAGGCCGCCGCCGTCCTTTCTTTTTATACGGCGCTATATTAACCACGTTATCGCTTTTTATTATGCCAAATTCTCCTACGCTTTGGATTGCTGCAGGTATGCTGTGGATTATGGATGCGTCAATTAACGTTACCATGGAACCGTTTCGTGCTTTAGTAGGCGACAACTTGCCAAACAAGCAGCGCGCCACAGGCTATGCCATGCAAAGCTTTTTTATTGGTGTGGGAGCGGTGGTTGCATCAGCACTCCCTTGGATGATGACCAACTGGTTTGATATTGCTAATACCGCACCGATTGGTCAAATTCCTGATTCTGTAAAGTATTCGTTTTACTTTGGTGGGGTTATTTTATTTATTGCAGTTGGCTGGACTATTGTCACCACAAAAGAGTACTCACCCGAGCAGCTTGCACAATTTAATCAACAAGAATCACAAACAACACAAACCAATATTACTAATAGCGTTAATTTTACCAAAGGCGGCGTTATTTTTAGCGGCTTAGGTTTGCTTGTTTTAGCCACAGTATTAGGGCTGGATCTGGAAAAAGAACTTTACTTGCTGGCTGCTGGGTTAGTTAGTTTTGGTGTTATTCAATTTATTGCAGCGGCATTAAAAGCTAAACAGCACACTAGCGGCGGTTTTTATAATGTAGTGAATGATGTATTCACTATGCCTGAGGCGATGAAGCAATTGGCATGGGTACAATTTTTTAGTTGGTTTGCGTTATTTGCTATGTGGATTTACAGCACCTCAGCGGTTACTAGCTTTCATTACGGTAGTACCGACACCAGCTCGTTAGCCTACAACAACGGTGCAGATTGGGTGGGTATATTATTCGCCGCTTACAACGGCTTTGCCGCGATTGCTGCTTTATGTATCCCGATCATCGTTAAACGCATGGGATTAAAAGTAGCACATGCACTTAACCTTATTTTAGGTGCGTTGGGCCTAGCAAGCTTTATGTTTATAAAAGATCCCAGCTTACTTATTTGGCCAATGATAGGCGTTGGCTTTGCGTGGGCGTCTATCTTATCTCTGCCTTATGCAATGTTAAGTACTTCGGTACCGAGTCACAAAATGGGTGTTTACATGGGTATTTTCAACTTTTTCATTGTGATCCCACAATTATTAGCCGCCAGTGTGCTGGGGTTAATATTACGCCACTTTTTTGAAAACCAACCTATTTACGCATTAGTACTGGGCGCTGTGTCGTTTGTACTTGCAGCGGTTGCGGTATTGCGTGTTAAGCATACTCAGTAACGTAACGAGTAAACTGAAATTAATTAAGGCTTTAAAATGAAAAAATTAAATACAATTACCACCAGTTTATTAATGCTTGGTTTAACAGCTTGTGGCGCGCAGCAAGAGCCATCAAACAGCGCTGTAATACAGGTATCGGCACCAGGTGCCCCTGGGGCAGAGCCATTTTGGGCCTATGCAGGCAAAACCGGTATTGGCACATCTTTTGAGCAATATCAAAATGGCCATTACAGTGATGAAGCCCCTACAGGAACGGTGTCAAAAGTATGGTTTTCAATTGCTAAAGGTATGATCACCGAAACAATGTTTGGGCTTATTCACCAAGCGCAAATTAAAGACATGCAATTTGTGGTAGTAGGAAAGGATTTTACAGTTACCGAAGCTGACGATTTAGACGTTACCATTGACTACTTATACAAAGACGATAAAGGCCGCCCGTTATCATTAGCTTACAAAGTAGTAAGCAAAGATAAGCAAGGCCGCTTTAGCCTCGAAAAACATATATTTACCGATCCTGATGGGCAAAGCTTATTTGTACGCAGTATTTTTAATACCCAGCTTGAAGGCGTTAAGGCATACGTAAGCGTTAACCCGTATGTTGATAATAACGGCCTTGATGATTTTGCTAAAACCACAGAACGAGGGCTGCTTGCATGGCAAGACAACAGCTACCTTTCATTACAAGGTGCGCAGCCATTTAAACAAACAAGTGTTGGTTTTACAGGTGAGAGCGACGGTTTAAATCAGCTGAAAACAACTCAGCAGCTTACACAGGTTTATAACAATACCGGTGAACAATCAGGTAATGTTAGCTTACTTGCCGAGCTGGGTGAAATTGGTGAAAACAGCCAGTTCGATTTAACCCTAAGCTTTGGTAATAGCGAACAAACTAGCTTTAAACAAGGGCAAGCTACGTTAGCCAAAGGTTACCAAGCGGTGCTTGATAATTACAACGGTAAAGGTGAAGCGCTCGGTTGGCAAGACTACCTGCAAAGCCTTGCACCGCTAAATAACATGAGCGAACAAACCGCAGATAACGGCAAGTTACTTTACACCAGTGCCATGGTACTTAAAGCGCAAGAAGATAAAACTCATGCAGGTGCGCTTATTGCCTCACTATCTAACCCATGGGGCGAAACCGTATCGGCTAAAACAGGCTCTACTGGTTACAAAGCGGTATGGGTGCGCGACTTTTATCAAGTTGCCATGGCGTTTATGGCCATGGGCGATAATGCGACCGCTAAAACCGCATTCGAATACCTTGAAAAAGTTCAAGTAAACAGCAAAACCCCAGGCAATAAAGGCGATACAGGGTGGTTTTTACAAAAAACACATGTTGATGGTGAACTAGAATGGGTAGGCGTACAGCTAGACCAAACAGCAATGCCACTCATGCTTGCATGGAAACTCCATCAGGCAGGTGTATTAAGTGATGCAGAGCTCACTGATTGGTATAGTCGTATGTTAAAACCTGCGGCAGACTTTTTAGTTGAGGGTGGTCGTGCAAACATTCTATGGAACGGTACACAAATAACGCCGCCAGCCACTCAGCAAGAACGCTGGGAAGAGCAAGAAGGGTATTCGCCATCAACCACCGCCGCTGTTGTTACTGGTTTAATTACTGCAGCCGATATCGCTAAACTAGCAGGTGATGAAGCCAATGCAACACGTTATCTAAATACAGCTAAGCGTTATAACAATGATATTGAAAAATTAATGTTTACAACGGCTGGTAATTTAGAGTCGAGCGCTTCTGATGGTGAATACTTTATTCGCATTGGCCAAGATAAAGACGCCAATTCAAATACTAAAATTAACGCCAACAACGGCCGTGAAGGCTTTAATAAAAAGCAAATACTCGATGGTGGATTTTTAGAACTTGTTCGCTATGGCGTACGTGATGCACTATCGCCTAGCATAGTAAAAACATTGCCAGAATATGATGACGAAACCCTAACAGATAACCTACAAGTTAAATACAGCTTTAAGTTTACTGACGGCAGCGGCACATTTGCAGGCTACCGCCGCTATGGTAATGACGGATACGGTGAAGACGAAGTAACGGGCGCTAACTATGCCGAAGGTGGAAAAAATAGCCCAGGTCAACGTGGGCGAGTTTGGCCATTTTTTACCGGTGAACGTGGTCATTACGAAATTGCCGCCGCAAATGCCAATAACAGTTTAGATGCAACAAAACAGCAGGCTATTAAAAATAGTTATGTAAAAGGCCTAGAGCAATTTGCTAACCAAGGCATGATGCTACCTGAACAAGTATGGGATGGTGTAGGCATTAATAAAGCGGGTTACACGTTAGGCGAGGGTACAAACTCGGCCACACCACTGGCGTGGACACATGCGGAATACGTAAAGCTAGTGCGCTCACTAAGCGACAAGCAGGTATGGGATCATTACCCAGTGGTAACTAAAGCACTAAAATAACCGCAAACTAATTAACACAGCCGTAGTAAAATACGGCTATGTTATTTATTACAATAATAACGAGGCTGAAATGAAAACATTTACCTTGAGCGCATTAGCATTAGCAATCATGCTAACAGGCTGCCAAAGCGCACCATCATTAAATAACGTCACGAATAACACCGAAACATCGCCACTAAATACTGAACAACAAGCAAACCCATGGTGGGAAACCGCCATTTTTTACCAAATTTGGCCCCGCAGTTTTTACGACAGCGATGCTGATGGTCATGGCGATTTTAATGGTATGACCCAAAAGCTCCCGTATCTACAAGACCTCGGTGTAAATGCACTGTGGTTAACCCCAATGTTTGAAGCACCTTCTTATCATGGCTATGATTTTACTGAATTTTACCAAGTAGAAAACGACTACGGCAGCATGGCCGAGTTTGAAGCCTTTATAAAAGCTGCTGACGACAAAGGCATGAAAGTCATACTTGATTTAGTTATAAACCATATATCAAGTAACCATGAATGGTTTCAGCGTTCAGCAAAACAAGAAGCCCCTTATGCAGATTACTTTATTTGGCGCGACGATATGCCAAAAGCCGGAAGTGGCTGGGGCCACGCATGGAGTAATAACGACCAACCAGATGCCGTATGGCATTGGAATGAAACACGCCAGCAGTATTACTATGGTGCGTTTGGAGCGAGCCAACCTGACTTGAATTTACGCCACCCTGATGTTGTTGCCGAAATGGAAAAAATGGCTAAGTTTTGGCTTGATAAAGGCGTTGCAGGGTTTAGATTAGACGCAGTACGTTTTGCAATGGAAGGTGGCGCAGATGCGCAAGCCGATACCGACGAAACCATTGCATATTGGCAGCATTTTAACCAATACGTAAAAAGCGTTGATCCAGAGGCGTACTTAGTGGGTGAAGCATGGGCTGACATTCCCGTTGCGGCAAAATACTTTGGCGAAGGTAAAGGCCTCGATCAAGGCTTTGATTTTGAAGTAGGCTATAAAATATTGGGCTTATTAAAACCCGATGCCAGTGGTGAAGCGCAATTTGGCACCATGCAATCTAACCAAAAAATCAACGCAGTTGATGCCAATGTGCTCAAACAAAATTTACAACAGCGTATTGATTCAACTGCACCACTTGATTTTTTTGCACCGTTTTTAACTAATCACGACCAAGAACGTGTTGCTTATCAACTTGCAGAGCACGACGATAAAGCAAAACTTGCTGCTGCCATGTTATTTAGCTCTCCTGGCACGCCGTATATTTATTACGGTGAAGAAATTGGCCTAACACAAGGTGGCACAGGTCACGATGTGTATAAACGCGCACCAATGCAGTGGAATAACAGCAACCAAGCTGGTTTTACTCAAGCTCAAACAAGTTGGATTGAGCAGGCTGAACTGTTTGGTGATAACTACACCCAGTGGTGGCCTGAATATTTAGCACAGCAAATTAATGCTGCTGATCGCAATGTAAAAACGCAACAAGCACAACCTGATTCACTGTGGCGTTTATATCAGCACTTAATCGCACTAAAAAAACAGCGCCCAGAGCTGGGTATTAAAGGCAGTTACGAATTAACACAGCATAACAACGGCCTTGTTGAAATAACCCGCGAGTTAAACGGCAGTAAAAGTATGTTTGTGCTTAACTTAACCGCTAACCCGCAAAGCATCAGCAGCATCAAACACAATGGGTTAACGCCTAGCTGGCAACACGACCTCAATGGCGAGCAACTCGCTGGCTATGGTTTATTGTTACTAAACAACACACTATAAATAAAAAAAACACAAAAGGGCTAACATACGTTAGCCCCTTTTGGTTAAAGTGCTTTTATTGCATTGCCCCAAGTTATAGCTCATTTTTAAAGCTTATTAGATTAGATAAAAGTCCTTTAAATTCATACTTTATAATATTTTACTTAGTGGGCTAATTACCCCATTCGCGCCTTGTTGTAAAACATGCGTATATATTTGCGTGGTGCGAACATCGCTATGGCCGAGTTGTTCTTGCACGGTGCGTATATCTGCACCAGATTCAAGTAAGTGGGTAGCGAACGAGTGCCGTAGTGTATGGCAGGTAACATTTTTTTGAATTTTTGCCAGCTTTGCTGCCTGTTTAATTGCTTTACGAACCGTTGTTTCATCAATATGGTGGCGACGCAGCTTTTTACTTTCTGGGTCCATGCTTAACTGGGCAGAAGGAAACAAATATTGCCAGCTCATTTCATAAGGAGCCGCTGGGTATTTTCTAGCTAATGCATTCGCAAGCCAGACACCGGCATAGTCTGTTGCTTGTTTGTCTCGATGCCAGTAGTCATTTACCAAGTGACTTTGGCTGCGCAACAACGGCAGTAGTTCGAGTGCTAATGTTACTCTGCGGTTTTTATTGCCTTTGCCCTGCCAAATCATTAATGAGACATAGTCATAATCGACATCTTTTACCCGTAGCCTTACAGCTTCCATTAAACGTAGACCACTACCGTAAAGTATCTGAGCGATAAGTTTATACTTTGGATCCATTGCCAATAATAAACGCTGTATTTCTTCACGGGTCAGTACTACCGGTAATTTAGGTGACACGAGTGATTTATTAAAATTCATTTCAAGTGATAACGGTCGACTAATAATATGACGGTATAAAAATACCAAAGCATTTAAAGCCGTTGCCTGAGTTTTCATTGCAACATTACGCTGATTACTTAAATAAGATAAGAATTGCTCAACCTCCGACTCTGCCAATTGCGCCGGATGTTTTTTACCATGGTATAAAATGTAAAATTTTATCCAATATTGATAAGTGTCTATAGTACGCTTGGCATAACGACGCGTTATCATAAAGTCACGGATTGATTCTAAAAATATAGAAGGCATAATCTGCTCTAGCTGGTGCTGTATATAAAAACAGTAGTTGTATTTAGTTTTTTTTCAACAACTCGCGGGATTATTTCTTGTATTTTACAACAACAAAAAAACAACAAATATAAATCCCTTGATTTACATTTAGATACAGAGTTAAACTTAAAGTATTAAAAAATAAAAGGATTTTATGTCTACAACTTGCGGGTTTAGATCCTTTGAATAAGCTGTAAGCTACCCATCAATGAACATGGACGTAATATGAAAACTTTATTTATCTTATCCATTATTTTCTTTTCTACATGCAGCAATGCTGTAGTGAAGAGACATGATGTTCCCCCTGAAAATTATGTCATTGATAAAATGCCTGAATACCTAATAGATATGCCCCATGAAGGACATGGTGTATTAATAAGTTCACAATGGGTTGTAACTGTAGCGCACACTATTTTTTATGATTATGTTGGCAAAGATTTATTAATTGGTTCAAAAGAGTATGAAATTGAAAGCGTTCATATACACCCAGATTACACTCAACCTAATAAAAATTTACTTAAAGGTGATTTGGCGCCCTTAATGGATTTTTTCAAATCTAGAAGTGATATAGCGTTAATCAAATTAGCTTCAACTGTTAGCGGTGTAAAACCAATCAATATATATTCTGGTAAAAGTGAAAAAGGCAAAACAATTACAGTCTATGGTAGGGGGGCTACTGGGAACGGATTAACTGGCGAAGACCCAGATACTAAATCTCTTCGTGTGATGAACCAGTTTCAAAATATTATTAATAGCGCGGAAGGTAACTGGTTAACATTTACATTTGACGAACCAGAAAACGCATTGCCACTTGAAGGCATGCATGGTTCAGGGGATAGCGGAGGTGCTTCTGTTATCTTTCAAGAAGGCGTCCCTCTTCTTGTAGGTTTATCAAGTTGGCAATTAGGGCATGGCGATATATCTACTTTTAAAGGTGGTTTGTATGGTACTACTGCTTATCAAGTTAGGGTGTCAAATTACTATGACTGGATATTAGGTGTATTGGGTAGCTAACAAGCTGTTAAACAAGGACAAAAAACAGTTGGTTTTTGCTCCTTCGTCGCTTATTTTAACCAACTATTTTATTGCCTGTTAACAGGGCGTTGGTATGACTCCCACTGTCAAGTTAAGCACACTGATCCTTGCCTAACTTTTTAAGCCATAATTACTTTAGCTCGAATTAGAGCGAGTTAATACATAGGATGAAGCAAGTAATGTCGTCGGTTATCTTGCTGATATTCGTTGGTTATTACTATTTCTAGTAACAGAGCAGACCTTACTTATTTCGTCGTGGCACCTGTCTTCAGTCTATGTTCGTGGTTCAATGCAGCGTTAGCTGCATTGCCATCCTAACGCCGTCGGTGGTTGTGCCACACCCGATGCTTGATCCCATGCATTAACTCTAATTCGTTTATCATGCGGGTACTCTTGCCAATCTCAGTTTTGTATTCACTGGCGTAAGCACCACTTCTTTAGCAATGGCCCATATGTACGCAATCATTTCTCGGGCAATTGCAGTGACAACAAGGTTGTAGTGTTTCCCTTTGGCTATCATTTTTTTATATCGCTTGCAGAGCCTAAGCTGTGCTTTCCACGCAATATCAATAATGTCCTTTGGTAAACCTTCTTGTCGTTTTTGCATATCTGTGGATATATTTGCTGCATAGCGATAAGTATGTGCACCTTCCACAAGAAGGCGCCTTGCTCGGCCGTTCCCGCATTTTGTGATGGCGCCAATATGGCGTTTGCCACCACTCGAGTGTTCACTGGGTACAAGACCGAGGTAACTCATTAATTTGCGGGGATGGTCGAATCGCGATAAATCGCCAAGCTCAGCCACAACGCCAGTGGCGACCAACAAACGAACACCACGCATAGCTTGTATTGCTTTTACTACAGGGTAATATCGCCATTGATGGACGTGATGTGTTAGCTCATTGTCTAGCCGTTCAAGTCGGCTTATTCGTTCATTAATCGTGTGAAAAAACTCTTGTAAAACGATGTGCTGCGCGGGATGTGGCAACACAAGCTCAGTGAGCCAACGTAAATGCTTTTGTGACCAATTTGCAGTGCCTTTGTAATTAATATTATTACGAAGCAGCAGTGCTTTTAATTGATATTTAGCATCTTTTAAATCTTTCATGGCTACTTCGCGTGCGCGAGATAAATCACGTACAGCTTCATCTTCAGGCTCGGGAACATAAATAGGTGTTAAATCTTCAGATTTAAGTAATTTAGTGAGCTTAAGGGCATCACGTTTATCGGTTTTAATCTTCTCGCCTGGTTTTTTAGGAATAAGAGACGGGGCAACCACATAACAGCAATGGCCAAGGCTGGTAATCAATCGATAAATCCAATAACCACAGGGACCTGCTTCATAAACAAAGTGTAGCGTTGCGCCAGGGTATTTAGATTCGAACTGACGAACAAGCTTTTGAACGGCCACTTTTGAAGAGGGAATTCGGCCAAGATGAACAGGTTGAGCGCCTCTATGTTCTTCAATATAGGCGACTTCATTGAATTCTTTATGTGTATCAAGACCGATAAAAAGTATGCTATGTTTATTCATGTTAGCCTCTGCTGTATAGTTATTTGACAAACTAATTATGGCTCTGGCTTTGAATTAAGCTAACCCACGAAAAGCGGAGGCTAACACCGTGTGGGAGTCATTATGTCTATGTTTCAAAGTGTAGTGGTCAACTAATTTTGGTCACAGTTTTAGAGTCTTTGTATCTAACCTCAGATTCGTTTGGTGCTAAACGGGCATTATAATGATGTGGTCTAACGTTGTTGTAATATCCGTTGATATAATCACTCACACTATGTTTAGTCATCTAATATTGTACGCCGTTATTGCGGCTTTTTTATAGCAAGGAGGTTGCTTTGAGATATTTAAGCATGTTGCTATTCGCACCTTTAATAATATTTCCGGCATTAGGCGTTGTATTTTTATTCGCTAGTATTTTCTCAGTACAACTAGGTGTCACCCAAAGTGGACTCTGGGAAGCTTACAAGATGATCAGTTTTTTTGGGGGGGTGATTGCATATATGGGTAATACAGTAATTGGTATTCCTATCATTTTCATTCTTGATAAACTTAACCGTTTAACTTATTTAAATATAATGAGATGTTTACTTTTTCTGGCCTTAGTCTTTGTTATAAAGGACGGTCGCTTATTTTCTTTTAATATTTTTTCACTCGATAGTGCAAAGTGCTTATTGTGGAAGTACCTTAGCGTACTTTACTTTTCTATATGTGTTGCAACTATTGACTATCTTATGGTTAAAAATAAGCAATAGGAAGGCATGATTTATGTTGTGCTTATTAAATTTTTTGATAAGTGTGATTGTTGTGAATTGAATATTAGGTTTACTGTGTACATTGTTGGTTCAATAAAAACAAAGCTTACACTCATCTTAATTTCTTTGTGATGAGTGTCATGTTAGGGTTGGTAAATTTTGTGACGCAGGTTCATTAAGAAGTTAAGGTGGCTATCACTATATGCTCTTTTACAGTGTTAAGGAAAAAGAATGAGCCTTCCCGATTTTTTTATAGTCGCTTTAGGGCTTACTATTTTTATTTTATTTTTTATAATATTAACACCGATGCTGTTTTTTATTAAAAATGGAAAATTAAAAAATGTGGAAAATATTCTTGATGATGGCAAGGCTTTTTATTCATTAAACATCCTAACAGCTGGAATGGGAATATTGCATTACGCTACTGTTTTCTTTTGGGGCAGGCATGCAAAGCGGTATGACTTATTTGATAAAAGACAGTTAGTACCTAAAAGTGTGCAGCGATGGTTTATCGTCTATTTTTGTTTGTTTATGGTGACGTTTGCTTTATGTTTTATTGCTGTTTTGATTGTACATTTGGGGTTAGGCTAAAGTTGGTCACTTGTACTAATGCAATTAATTGATCCATCTTCCATTCAAGTCATTTCAGCATACTTTTTTTTCGGTGGTTGTATAGGTGTTTTTATTTGGATTGGTTTGGTTATTTACTTAAAAACTAAGTGGTTACCATTACTCGAAGAAACTCTTGATGATGGTGTTAAGTTTTATAGCCTTAACATCTTTTTATCCGCTAGCGGAATTCTACAATACGCTACGGTTTTTATTTGGTCCTTTCATGCTAAGCGTTACGGAATGTTTGAAAAAAGGCAGAGTATACCTAAACATATTCAAAAGTGGTTTGTTTTTGCTTTTTTTTGGTTGATGTTTAGTGGGGCATTAATAGTAATATCTGCTGTTATTACTTAAGTGTATGCTCAATAAAATAAACTTATAAGATAATTGGATTTCTTACATATACAGAAGTAAGAATGTATTTAGGAATTTAATTATGATTAAGTTTATAGCTGGCAGTTAGGATGGGCGTCATTGAATTCTTTATGTGAATGTTTATTCATATTAACGTTTGTCGTTTAGTTAATTGACAAACTAATTATGGCTCTAGCATTGAATTAAGCTAACACCGTGTGGGAGTCATTATCTATAGGCATCTACGCAGGATACTTAATGGAGCCAGATTACCAAAACTATAGCCTCCAAGAGTTATTGGAGGCGCGCAGCTCAATTGATCAGCAAGCTTACCCACTTCGGTATTTTAAAATTTGCCAACAGATTGAGGTTGCGGCCAACAAGCCTCAAGAACGACAAGTTCTCAAAGACCGTGACTTTTTTTCTAGGCTCGTTTTCGTAAAAGTCATCACATCTTTGCTCAGCATAATTTTAGCTAGCAAATTATATTATGCTTTTTCGGAGGGGTATATTTCTTGGAAAGGAAATACTGACTATTTTGTCCAACAAAGTCCGCAGACATACTATTTTCTTGTTGCAGTGCATTTTTTCTTTTTAGGCATTTTTTTAGTTTTAGTATTTACAAACTGGTGGATTAAAAAGCACAATGCCAAATAAAGTTTTAGATTCGAATTTGCTCTTTCCCCCGCTTAAGTTGACTCTAGATCATAGCAACCTATTTTTAGTTTAAAATAAATTATTGACATAATATGTCGTAATGGTTACTTTTAATACATAATATTAAAAGGAAAACTAAAATGGAAATTTGGAATTTATTTACTGATTTTATTGTGCAATCAATCACCTTTTTTACTCAAGATGTGGGCGTAAGCCAAGCGGCTGCAATTATTTTGTTTACCGTTATTGGGCGATTAGTTTTAATGCCGATTAACCTTGTCGCTATGGCTAATATGGTTAGAAATAAAAAAGCAATTGCCGCACTAAAACCTGAGCTAGATAGCATAAAAAGCAACTATAAAAACCAGCCCAGCGAAATCGCAAAATTAACTATGGCGTTGTATAAAAAGCACAATATTAAGTTTATCGATAAAAAAAGTGTGATTAATATGGCAAGCCAAGGTGTATTTGGCCTTGGAACTTTTCAGGCTCTGCAACAAATTGTATTTAATAGTAAGTTTGCTTGGATTGCCAGTATTGCAAAGCCTGATATTGCGCTTTCGTTATTAGTGGGGGCTATTACATATTTATCTATGATGATGATGCCAGGTAGCGCAGAACAAACCAGCACCTTATTGTTCCTAATTCCCGCAATTATTTGTGTGGTTACTCTCGTTAATTTTCCTTCTGCAATTGCTTTGTACTGGGCTACATCCAGTAGTACTAGCTTGTTGCAGTCATTATTAGTAAATAAATATTTTAAAAACCAGCAAACACAACAAGTTTTGTAAAGGTCGCTAAACAAAGGAATGACAATAATGAATATGTGTTATCAACCCACAGCTGATTTAATGGCATCGGCACTGTTAACCTACACCAATATGCGTGGATATTATGAGCATTATGGTGTTGATTGGCAGCAACTTAAAATATGTGAGCAAATTTCAGACCTTGAAAATTGGGATGTTTTGTTAAATGGCGATGTAGTGGGTGCAATGCGCTTGGCTTTTGATAATGAGGGTTGCTATATACGTGACCTACAAGTAGATGCTGCGTTTCAAAATATGGGTATTGGTGCAGCAGTAATTAATGAGGGGGCTCGTTTAGCTGTGCTCCAAGGTGCTATGCAACTTAGGCTTCGGGTTTTTAAAATAAGCTCTGCGCACAAGCTTTACACACGTTCAGGTTTCAACATAGATAAAGAAGACGACAGATTTTATTATATGTCTAAAAGCTTAGTTTAATGGCTGTGACTTTTATTTTAAAGAAGTAATATTGCTCAGTCATTGTAGATTAATATTCGCTCATTCAAACTGCTATCCCGACAATTTAATAAAATATTTATGGATAGATTATGCGCTTTTTTACAAACAAAACAGCCACATTGAGTGTTTGCTTTTTATTGCTTGGCACGGGTTTTATGCTGATAGAAAACAGTGTGTATCAATATGTTGATCATAATGGTGTTCTACATGAAAGCGTGTTTATGCCCTTGAGCATACTGTGTTTTGCTTTGGGAGTTCTTTTTGTGGTTAGTTTGTTAGCCCGAAAAGTATTCGGGCTATTTAAAAGTGCTAGGGCAGGTGGGCATTAACCGCTGCTGTTATTGCTCATTATTTAAATTAGCGGGCTCTAATAAATTAAATGTTGGTAAGCGCCATTTAAAGCGTACCGACGCCATACGAATTAAATAGCCTACTACTAAACTTGCAACCACGCTGATATTGTCATCAATGTTGTAGTGGTGCAGTGCTAAGTATAAACACGCGACTATAAGTGCTACGCTTGCGTAAAGTTCATGATGAAGTACTAATGGTGCTTGGCGACAAATTAAATCTCGTAATAATCCACCAAATACACCTGTTACTATAGCTGCGACCACACAAATTCCATAGTGCAAACCCATATTAAGTCCAACTTGGCAGCCAATAATACTAAACGCAGCAAGCCCTAGTGCATCTAGGCGCATAAATATGCCTTTAAATTTAACCACCCATTTTGCCAACCAAGTGGTAACAATACCGGCTAGGCAAGTGATCAGTAAATATTCTGGGTGTTTTACCCAAGTCAGCGGGTAGTTACCTAATAAAATATCTCGCACGCTACCACCACCAATAGCTGTGGCACTGGCTACTAACATAACACCAAACCAATCCATGTTTCTGCGCCCAGCGCTAAGAGCACCGGTCATGGCTTCTGCTGTAATACCTATAATATAAACGATGGTTAATAGCATGAGATGATCGCTTGAAGTTTTAACAATAAAATAAAAACAGGATTGTAGTGATAAAAGTATGTATTGACGAGTGAAAAATTACATTAAAAACAGCTGCTTTCAGATTAAAAAAACTAATGTGATGGCGAGGTGTGACTAGCCTGTTAATGTTACGAAAGCACCAGCTTTAGTATTGAAAGAAAAAAGGACAAATGACCGTAAAAATGCAATAAAGCCTGAATTAATTTAAGGTAAAAGAGCGCTGTCGTCTTTAATTTTGTTGCTTCTTAAAAGTGGTTTTACTGAATGAATTAGCTTGAGCCACGTGCAATTAAACGCGGTGGTAGTAGGGTGCTTTGCACTTGCTCACCCCTAATGAGCTTTAATAGGTTTTCAACCAACATTTGCCCAGCAATAGTGGTATTTTGTTCTATGGTTGTTAGCGGCGGGTTAATATAACTGGCAATAGATATATTATCAAAGCCGATTACGGCTACATCTTTTGGTACGTTAATATTGGCTTCTTTTAATGCCCGTATTGCGCCAATTGCTATAAGGTCGCTGGCTGCAAAAAGTGCATTAAAGGTAATGTTATTAGCAATTAACGAACGAGTGGCATGATAGCCTGATTCTTCGGTAGAGATAGCATTGGCAATTTTACGCTCATTAAGTGTAATGCCATTTTGTTGTAACGCGTCTTTAAAGCCATTAAAGCGGGCAAAAAATTCGGGGCTATGATCAGAGGCATCACCTATAAACGCGCAATCTTTGCGATTATGTGCCAACAAATGCTCAGCGGCTAGCTTTCCGCCTCCATAGTTGTCGCAGCTTATGGTTAAGTCGGGGCGGTTATCAACACTTGCTCCCCAGCAAACAAACTTGGTGTTTTGTTCAAGCAAAGTATTAAATTTAGGCTGAAAGTCTATATAGTCGCCATAACCTAATAAAATGATGCCATCTGCACGGTGACTGTCTTCATAGTCTGCCTGCCAATCAGCACTGGCCGATTGAAATGACACAAGTAAATCATAACCCTCTTTAGCGCAGGCCCGAGTAATACTGCCCAGCATAGCTAAAAAAAACGGATTTATTTGCGATTCGTCAGAGGTAGGATCTTCAAACAACAATAACGCTAGGGTGCTGCTTTGTTGAGTGCGCAGGTTACTGGCGTTTTTATCAACTTTGTAATTAAGCTTTTTGGCAATGTCATGAACTCGTCTTCGGGTTTCATCATTTACCAAAGGACTATTTCGTAAAGCACGAGAAACTGTAGATTGAGACACCCCAGCATAATGGGCTATATCAAATGAGGTGGCTTTACCTTTCATCACGATTACTTACTTAAGAGGACAATAAGGGGCTATTCTCGTTTATTAATGATTTTTTTCAAGCTTATTTGTCAATAAAGGCATTTTTTTATTGATTTTAACATGACACCGGTGTCACAATGAGGGTGTTTTATCATTTTGTTGTCAAAACGTATTAGCTACCTTTATTATTAAAGGTAGCCTTTTTTTACAGTGATAGCTGCTTTGAGGTGATAGCTCAAAGTAAATAAGTATCAATGGATACCCCATTAAAATAATAAGTACTCATTACTTAAACAAAAGAGATAACACTATGGGTTTACACTCTAGCACACACTTTGAGCCTATTCTGGTTGCCGATATAGGCGGTACAAACGCCCGTTTTGCATTGATAACTGGGTTCGACGAATCAAGTAATCAATTTACCATTGAACATAACCATACGTTTCCAAGTGCTAGTTATGGATCACTCGAGAGTGCCACTGAGTATTATTTATCAACAGTGTCTCATATAAATCCTAAGCGCGCATGTCTTGCCGTAGCAGGTCCAATTAACGCAGGCCAAGTTCACTTAACTAACTTAGGTTGGCACTTTAGCGTTAATGATATTAAACATCATTTTGACTTTGAACAATTAAGCATAATAAACGACTTTGCTGCTTTTGCTTACGCTGCTCCGTACTTAGACCTTTCTCAAAACGTAACGGTTAAACCTGGCCAAGCAGATGACACTGCTAATATTGGTGTAATGGGACCAGGTACAGGCTTTGGTGCTGCGTGTTTAGTGCGTACAGCACATTCGTGTGCGGTAATGAGCTCAGAAAGCGGCCATATTTCACTGTCGGCCGTAAACGAACTTGACGCTCAACTTATTCAAGAGCTTAAAAAAGACCACCCACATGTATCGGTAGAAACGGTGTTTTCTGGCCCAGGCATTGCTCATTTATATAAAGCTATGGCGGCGGTTAAAGGGGTGGCTGCAAAAAATTTAGATGCGGCGCAAATTAGCAGCTTAGCCAATAGCGGTGAATGTGAAGTGTGTGACGCAACGCTTAATCAGTTTTGCGATTGGATTGGCAGTGTTGCTGGCGATTTGGCGCTTGCTTATGGCGCTCTTGGTGGGCTTTACATTGGTGGTGGCATATTGCCAAGAATGCAGGCTCGTTTACTAGAAAGCCGTTTTATTGAGCGTTTTTTACAAAAGGGCATTATGTCGCAATATACAGGCCAAATTCCGGTCACTTTAGTAACACAAGACAACATTCCTTTAATTGGTGCTGCCGCGTGTTTGCATACGAGTCAACAGGTTTAATTACGTTGCATACATTTGGAAATAAATAGATGAAAAAAGTCACTATAAATAGCGTTGCCAGTTATGCCGGTGTATCTAAAAAAACAGTATCGCGCGTATTGAATAACGAACCAAATGTGAGTGCGGCCACACGTGAAAAAGTATTAGCGGTATTTAAAGAGCTTGATTACACACCTAATCCCATTGCTCGAGGACTTGCACAAAACCGTAGTTTTATTATTGGTTGCTTATACGACAATCCAAGTAAAAGTTATATTACCCGTGTGCAAACAGGCGCATTAGCTGCATGCCAAGAAAACAACTATAACTTGTTGATTCACCCTTGTGAGCTCAGAGGTGATGCACTCATTAACAACATAGAGCAGCTATTGCAGTCATCACGCCTTGATGGTTTAGTGCTTACGCCGCCATTTTGTGACTTTTCAGAGTTGGTTGATTTTTTAAAGTCTAAAAAAATTCCTTATGCTCGAGTGGCTTCTGCTATTTTAGAAGATGACTCTATTTCTGTTACCAGTAATGACGAGCAGGGCGCATTTGAAATTACCGAACATTTAATAAACTTAGGGCATACCTCTATCGCGTTTATTAAAGGTCACCCAGATCACAGTGCTACACAGCAACGTTTTAAAGGCTACAGGCGCGCACTAGCAAGCCATGGTATTGAATTTAACGAACGCTTAGTTGAAGAGGGGAACTTTAGTTATCACTCAGGGGTAGACAGTGCGCGTAGTATTTTAGATTTATCGCCACGCCCTACGGCTGTATTTGCATCGAATGATTACATGGCAGCAGCCGTTCTTAAATTAGCTACACAGCGTAATTTACGTGTACCAGATGACATTTCTATTGCTGGCTTTGATAACGCCCCCATAGCGCGTCATATTTGGCCAGGCCTAACGACTATAGCGCAACCTGTAGAAGAAATGACAAAACAAGCTGTTACCCAGTTAATTACCCACATTATTGAGCCGCAAGAGTCGCCTTACAAAGTGATTTTAGAAGCAAAATTAATCACGCGAGAGTCAACCGCAGCCGTAAAATAAAACCGCTTTTTCACAGTAGCCCGAGTATGAGTGACGCTTACTCGGGCTTTTTTTATCTGCATTTTTAATCTTCATTATTTGCCGCTGGTATTTCACTAAAAATTCACGTTTATTTATTGTACATGTTAAAAAAAAGGACTATTTTTATTACTCAGGGTTGACACCGGTGTCAGTGTCATGCGTTAATACCCTGACACCGGTGTCAGGGTTGTTGTGAGAGGCTCCCTGGTAGCGTACCTTTGAACGGGTAAGTCAAAGATGCTCAGTACAGTTATTTTCGTGGAGTCTATAATTGTTACTGAGCCTTTATCCTCTAACGAATAGAGATGAGTAAAATTATGTTGCACCCTCGAATTCAAGAAGTCACAGAACGCGTTATTGAGCGCAGTAAACAAACCCGTCAAGCCTATTTAGATCGTATTTCGCACGCAAAAAAACAAACAAGAGTTCGTGCTGGTTTAGGTTGTGGCAATATTGCCCATGTTATGGCTGCGTGCAGCAGCGATGACAAAGCGCGTTTAAAAGCAGATGAGGTGCCAAACCTTGCAATTATTAATTCATACAACGACATGTTATCTGCGCATGTGCCTTACAAAGAATACCCAGATTTAATTAAAAGCATTGCCACTAAATTTGACGCAACCGCGCAAGTTGCTGGCGGTGTTCCTGCGATGTGTGATGGCGTTACCCAAGGGCGTGACGGCATGGAACTATCGCTTTTCTCTCGTGATGTTATTGCTATGTCTACTGCGGTTTCGTTATCGCATGACGTGTTTGATGGTGTGTTTTGTTTAGGTGTATGTGACAAAATTGTTCCAGGCCTATTAATTGGCGCTTTATCATTTGGCCATTTGCCTGTGTATTTTTTACCAGCAGGACCAATGCAGTCAGGTATTCCAAACAAAGACAAAGCACGTATTCGTCAAAAGTTTGCACAAGGCTTAGTATCTCGCGATGAGTTATTAGAGGCAGAAAGCGCATCTTATCACAGTGCGGGTACGTGTACGTTTTATGGCACTGCAAATTCAAACCAAATGTTAATGGAAATTATGGGCTTACACTTACCAGGTAGCTCGTTTATTAATCCATACACAGAATTGCGTGATGGCTTAACGGGTAATGCAGTTGAGACCATGCTCAAGCAGCTTACAGAAAA